>CAZPEM010000022.1:0-29753 GCA_964585575.1 uncultured Chitinophagaceae bacterium | reverse complement strand
GAAATACCGGTCCTGAAACAGCACACGGCCGGCCTCTGCTCTCGGCCCGATCTACGTGCTCGGCCCCGAGGGATTTTCGGCCTCCGTGGACGTTCTTTTGGAGGATAACCCGCCAAAATCCAGTCGCGCGACCCGCTCCGGACGTCTGGGGCGACCCTCGAGAAACAACCGGGCGTTCTGGGGGCATTGTAGGGGCTTTGCAGGCGGGCCACTCTCGGCCGCAGCCAGCCCCGTCGCGGCCTTCATCGCCGCGATCGGTCGGGGGGGCGTTACGGCTCAAGCGCCGCCGACCACCTCGAACACGGCGGTCGAGCCCTGCGGCGACGAGACCCGCACCTTCACCGTCTGGCCCGGCTCGGTCGGGGCGACCCGCAGCGTCAGTTTGTGCCTGCCACGGGGCAGCCTCGCCGTGAACATCCGCCGCCCATGGTGCGGCTCGGTGCCGAGCCACGCGAGAAACTTCGCCGGCGCGTCGATCTCCACCGTCACCTCGCCCTCCTCGGTCACGCTGATCTCGCCCTGCACGTAGACCTGCGCCGCCTGGTCGCCACCGCGGAGTTCGTCGAGCGGCAGTTCCCCGCTGGCCAGCGCGTAGGCCGGCTGCCACGATGGCGAGCCGAGAATCCGTCCCTCGAGCGTCGCGATCGTCGGCGGCTCGTCCGGCTTCTCACCGAGCGACTTGATCGCCTGCATGTCGCCGAACACCCGCCACCGCTGGATCACCGGAGTGGTGCGGACGGCGTACGGCCCCGGCTTGCCCAGTGCGGAGACGAACGTCACCAGGTCGATCAGTTCGTCCCGGGTGAGGAACTTGGCCAGGCCCTGCGGCATGAGCGACTGGCCCTCGGCCTCCTCCTCGATGTCGGCCGTGGGGATCGTGATCGTCTTGCCCGAAGCTTCCTTGAGCTGCACCCGCACCGCGTCGCGGCTGAGGACGATTCCGGTGAACACCTCGCCATTCACGGTCTGGAAGATCTTCGTGACGTACTGTTCCTTGATCGCCTGGTTGGGATTCAGGATCGAACTGACGACGAACTCGACCGGCGAGACAGCCCCCACGCTCGTGAGTTCGGGACCGAGGTCGCCCCCCGCCCGGTGCAGGGCATGACACTTGAGGCAGCTCATGTCGGCCCGGCGGAACACGAGTTCTCCGCGGGCGGCATTTCCGCGGGCCGCGACCTCCGCGGCCAGGCTGGCCACCTCCGCGGGCGTGGGCGGGGGCGGATCGACCGCGATGCCCGCGGCAACGCTGAGCGTGTCGGAGAGGGCCTTGTCGCTGCGGCCGACGGAGTACATGTGCCGCAGCGCGAGCTTGGCGACGTCGACCGGCAGCGTCCGTTGGGCGAGGGCCGCGGCGAGCGCGTCCGCTCCTCCCTTGCGGTTGAGGAAGGCCTCCAGGAGCGGGGCGGGGTCGTCCCGCGGGTCGCTCTCGGCGAGCACGGTCGCGGCACGGGCGGCGGCACGATCGAGATCCGACCTGGCAAGGCCCGCGACCGCGACCATCCGGAGCGGCCCGGGCTGGCCCTTCGCGGTCAGCTGTTCGAGCGTGTCCTGGGCCCGGCGGTCGCCGATCGCGATCAGGCCGTCGATGGCTGCGGACCGCAGCGCCGGGTCGTCGCCGGCAACCGCGATCTGCTCGAGATCGCGACACACATCCAGCTTCCAAACGCTTGCCAGCCTGATGGCCGCCTGCCGCAGCCGGCCGTCGGCGTTGTCCGCGGCACGGATCACACGGCCGATCGCCGCCAGATCTCCCGCGGGCTTCACCTTGCGGGTCGTGGCCGTGTCGAGCAGCGTGGCGAACACCTGGAGCCGCAGCTCGGCTGGATAGTCGCCCCGTACCGCGGTGCCGAAGACGCTCGCCAGCTCGGCCGGGCCGCCCCGTCTGCAGATCATCGTCACGACGTCGCCGAGGCGGTCGGGCGGCACCTGCCCGCGCTCGATGAAGGTGACCAACGGGGCGGCCACGCTGAAGTCGGGCGACCGCCGTCGGATGCGGCGTTCGAGCGTGCTGAGCGTCTCGCCGAGCGTGTAGTGAAGGTAATCGTCCATCGGGTGGAGCAGCGCCCGCTGGGCGATGGCGACAGCTTTTTCGTCGTGGAAGAAACTCAGGGCCCGCACCCCCTCGAGCCGCACCCGGGGGTGCGGGTCCTCGACGAGCGTGGCCAACACATCGAGCGGCTGCGAAACCCGGTCCCGCCAGGCACAGAGCACGCGTGTGGCCGCCGCCCGGGCCCGGAAATCGGGCGACCGCAGTGCCGCCCGCAGCCGCCCCTCGTGGACGACGTCGTGGGCCTGGTGGAGCCAAAGGGCCTCGAGCAGATGATGCTCGTAGTCGGGGCCCTGGGGATCGAGCCCCGCGGTCCACCGCTCGACCCCGGCGAGCACCTCGGCGGTGTCGCGATTCCAGAGTTCGCTGCGGACGCGGGCATGGGTCCGCTCCTCCGGCTCCGATTCGAAGAGGGCGAGCAGCGCCGCCACCGGCTGGCCCGCGATCTTCGCCGGCGCGACGAGCGGCCGCTTGGCATGGCGGATCCGCCAGATCCGGCCGTGATGGTGGTCGCGTTTCGGGTCCCGGAGGGAGTGCTGCATGTGCCCGACCAGTGGATTGAACCAGTCGCATACGTAGAGGGCGCCATCGGGGCCGAACTCGAGGTCCACCGGCCGCATGTTCTGGTCGGCCGACCGGAGCAGCGGCTCGACGGGATCGGCCGCGAATCCCGATGCCTCGTCCCGCACCTTGTAGTGCAGCACGCCATGGAAGCCGATGCAGTTGTTGAGCAGGTAGTTGCCCTGGGCCTCCGCGGGGAAGTTGCGGCTCGACACGATCTCGCAGCCCGCCGTCGGCCGCCACTGCTTGGCGAGGAACTGCTTCATCACCGACCGCTTGTCGGGATAGTCGATGTCGCCCGAGAAGGCGGTGCCCCAGTAGTTCGCGCCGCCCGAGGCGTCGGCCACGAAGTTCTGGCCCCAGCGGTCGATGGCATGGCCCCACGGATTGGCGAAATTGTAGTCCACGAAGACACCGAACCGGCCGGTCCGCGGCTCCCAGCGAAACACCCCGGCGTTCGCCAGTCGCGTCGGCCCCCAGGGGCTCTCGACCTGCGAGTGGTGAAAAGTGCCCTCCTGGAAGTAGAGCGCCCCGCCCTGGTCGTAGGTGAACACGCTGATGGCGTGATGCGAATCGGCCGAGTCGAACCCGTGGAGCACCCGCTCGCGGACGTCGGCCCGGTCGTCGCCGTCGAGATCCTTGAGGAACATGAGGTCGGGCTGCTGGGCGACGTACACGCCCCCGCGACCAAACTCGATGCCCATCGGCAGGTGCAGGCCGTCGGCGAAGACCTTGCAGACGTCGGCGCGGCCGTCGGCGTCGGTGTCCTCGAGGATCAGCACCTTGTCATGGACGGGCGTGCCCGGGTTGTACTGCGGATAGGTCTGCATCGTGCAGACCCAGAGCCGGCCCCGGGCGTCGAAGGCGAACTGCACGGGATTGCCGAGTTCGGGAAACTCCCGCTCCGAGGCGAACAGGTTGGCCTCGTAGCCCGCGGCGAGCGTGAACCGGGCGAGCGACTCCTCGGGCGACGTGAGCTTCAGCGGCTCGGGACGGTTGGTCGGGATCTCCGGGAGCGGGCCCGTGCCGGAGTCGTCGATCCGCTCGGCGACCGTCTTGCCCTGGGCCACGTCCCACACCCGCCGGTCGCGGAGGGCAGTCATGTTCCGGAGCTTGGCGAACTCGACGGGAAAGTTCACCGTGCCGAAGGGGCTCTTGCGGCCGCCATAGATGTAGAAGCCGTTCACCGCCCGGTGGTCGTAGAAGAACTGCAGGTTCTTCTCGTTCACCTCGGCGCGAAGCCGCTCCAGATCGACCCGGCCGTCGGCCGCGGGCCGCGGGCCGAAGAGGGCGGCGTCGAGCAGCTCGGCGACGAGCCGATCACCGTGGGCGTTGAGGTGGACGCCGTTGATGGTCAGCTTCTTCCCGCCGGCAGACTCCATGAGCCTCAAAGACGGCGTGAACAGGTCGACGAAGGGCGTGCCGTGTCGGACCGCGACCCGCCGCATGGCCTCGGTGTAGAGCCGCAGGTTCGCGTTGTTCGCCGTGCCGTCCGGGAGGTGCGGGTCCCCGAGATTCTCGTGCGCGATCGGCGAGACGAGGACCACCTGGCGCAGGCTCGCCAGCGGAGGAAACGTGGCCACCGCTTCCTGCGTGCCATCCCAGCGGCTGCGGGCCGAGGTGAACCGGTCGATCCGCTGGGGCGCGGTGAGGAACCGCTCGAGATCCTGTTCGAACCGGGGCAGCCCCTCCGGCCCCGCGAACGACTCGTTGAACCCGAACATCGCGATGAGCAGGTTCGGCTTATGGTCGGCCAGCGTGTTGTGATGATCGACGAAGTTTTTCGACCGCGGCCGCAGCGTGATCTCGTCGGCCGACCAGCCGAGGTTTCGCACCACCAGTTCGAGTTCCGGGAACCGGGCGTGGAGCAGGGTTTCCCAGTGGCCGACGTGCTGCATCCGCTCGGCGAGCGTGTTGCCGATGACGACGACGCGGTCCCCCTTCTGAAGCTGGACACCGGCAGGCCCGTCGGCGGCACGAGCCGCGAGCGGCAGGAGCAGCAAAACCGTCGCGAGCAAGATCTGTGGCATGGGAGTCGTCACCAGAAAGGGTGCAGAAGAGGTCCTGGTTTCCCGGTCGGCATGGCATTCGATCCGGCGGCTGCCGTCGCCCAGGCTGTTGCCGATGACGGAGAGCGGGACGCGAACCGGCCATCGAGCCACCGCCTCTGGCCTCTCGATCTTTGCGTCAGGGTGTCTGCGGGGCGGGCTGCTGCAGCAGGTAGGCGAGGAGGTGGGGCAGGTTCGCCTCGCCGACCTGGTCGATCATGTTCGCCGGCATCGGCGAGGTTTGGGATGTCGCCGTCTCCTCGATTTCCGCCTTGGAAACCCGCACCTCCTTGCCCGTCGCGTCGGCGAACACGACGTCGGTCCCCTCCTCGCGGAGCCGGAGCCCCGCGACCACGCGGCCGTCGTCGAGCGTGACGATCGTCGTGCGGAACGCCTCGTCCACGTTGCGGCTCGGATTCAGGATGTCCTCCAGGAGCCGCTCCGGGCCGCGTTGCCCGATGCCGTCGAGCTGCGGACCGACGAGGCCGCCCCGTTGCCCCAGCCGGTGGCAGGCGGCGCAGTGCTTCACAAACAGCTCAGCCCCTGCGTCCGCCGAGCCGCCCGCCTTGCCGAAATGACCGGCCACCTTGCCGATCGCCTGCTGGATCCGCTGATCGGCCGGCTGCAGGCCGGCCGTCAAGGCCTTGATTCGGCCGTCGAGATCCGCCACGCCGCACTTGCCAAGCCGTTCGACAACGTGGCGGTCCTGAAGCAACAGCGGCGAAGCCCGCCCAGCGGCGATCAGCCCGAGGAGCGGTTCGGCCCCGTCGTTCCGCGAGAGCAGCACCATCGCCCAGTCCTTCTGCTGCGCCGCGTTGGCTGTCTTCATCGCCGCCCCGATCGCCTCCTGCAGCGGCGCGGGATCGCCTCCCGCGCACCGCTGGGCGAAGGCGATCCGCACGGCATACGGCTTGGTCGGATCCGCGATCAGCGCCGCGGCCGCGTCCAGCGTGCGGCGCCGGTCGAGCGCTAGCAAGGCATCGATCGCCTCGTTCCGCACCGCATCCGACGAAGAGGCGTTTCGTGCCAGCCGCAGAATGGTGTCCCAGGCCGCTGCGAGCCGGGGCTCCTTCACCACCCTGGCAATCGTGACCGCCGTGCGGATGACGTCCTCCGACTGCTCCGCGCCCTCCGCGGACAGGACCCGGACGGCGAACTCCACCGCCCACCGGGCTAGGTCCGTGCCGGCGGCCGGACCACGCCCCTGCGCCAAGGCCTTGCCCAGAATCGCCTGCAGCGCACTCGCTTCCAGCTTGATGTCGCCATCGCAGGCGGTCCGTGCCCCCCGCGCCGCCTCCGCAACCTGCTCCGCGCTGCACGCCTCGGCCACGGCCTGCAGCGGCGTCATCCACGCCTTCACCGGCAGGCTGCGGCGGCTTTGCCACGCGAGCCAGGCCGCTGCCGGAGTCTTGACCGTCGCCGCCAGTTCGGCGAGCAGCCGCGCTTCGGTGCCCCACGTCTCGATGTCGACCGCCGCCAGTTCCTCCGGTTTCGCCGCCACGATCTGGCTGCGGACCGCGATCCGCAAGGCGTGGATGAGCTGCGTGTCAGTTGCCGGAGCGTCCGCCAGGCAGCGAAGCAGGGGCTGGAGCGAACGGATCGACGGATGGGCCGCAAGCGCCTCCGCGGCCGCCCGCCGCACGAACGGGTCGGCGTCGGCAAGCCGGCCGCGGACGAGTTCGGCCCGCGACTCGTCCCAGCCCGGCATGGCGGCGACCGCCTTCACCGCATGCACGCGGACGAGCCGTGAGCCGTCCGCGAGTGCCGCCGTGATCGTCGCCGCATCGAGCCGGCCGAGGAGGGCCAGGGCCCGTACCGCCCGGGCCCGGTGGTGTTCCGACGGCGACGTGCGGCGGAGCAGGTCCACGACCGCCGCGTCGCCACGTCCCCGCTCCACAAGTTCCTCCATCGCCAGCCGGCGGACCGTCTCGTTCGCGTCTCCCAGCCGAGCTGTCAGGGCGACGGAGTCGAGCTGCGTCAGGTCCATGGGCACGGTCGCATCGACCGGCGTCGCCCCCGGCTCCCCCTTCCACACCACCCGCCAGATCCGGCCGCGTTCACGGTCGCGGCGCGGGTGCTTCAGGTCCACTTCGTAGTGGCCGATGATGCAGTTGTAGAAGTCGGCGACATACAGCCCGCCATCCGGGCCGAGCTGCAGGTCCGAGGGACGAAACCAGAGGTCGTCGCAGGTCAGGAAATCGGTCGCCTTCTCCACCCACGGCGACGAGCCCCGCCAGGCGATCGCGTCGGCGTGTACCTTGCAATTGACCACGTTGCCGACGAACGCCTGATCGCGGTAGGCGACGGGAAAACGGTCCGCCTCGCTGATCGCCACCGCCCCGATCCCGGTCGAGCCGTGGCCATCGTCCGTCATGTTGGGTGCGAACCCGAGTTCGCCCACGCTCGCCCCGATGCCCGCGTACCGAGCCCCCGCCAGCAGCATCGTCAGGGGCCGGCTGTGACAGTCGGCGTTGAACCGGTTGCCGAGTGCGTCGAAGGCCATGCCGAATGGATTCGTCTGCCCCCAGGTGACCTGCTCGATGGCCGAGCCATCGGGCCGGAAGCGGTGGGTGTTGCCCGAGTGCAACCGCATGACGACGGCCCCCTCGCCGCGGAGTTTCACCTCCGACCGGTTGGCAAAGCCGTGGTTCGAATACACCCAGCCATCGGCGTCGAGGCGAAACGCATTTTGGTTGCCATGCGTGTCGCCGAACCCGAATGGCCCGTAGAGGACCTCCCGCAGGTCGGCCTTGCCGTCGTCATCCGTGTCGGTCAGTTTCCAGATGTGCGGGATCGACCAGACGATCGCCGCGGTCTTTCCCCCCGGCGGCCGCGGCAACGGCAGGACGCCGATCGGGATGTTGAGCTCGTCGGCGAACAGCGTCGCCTTCCGGGCGCGGCCGTCGGGGCCGAAGTCCTCGAGGATCGTCAGCCCGTCCCGGGGCTTCTTGTCGGCGGCCGCCGCGAACGGGTATTCCACCGAGTGCGTCACCCAGAGCCGGCCCCGGGCGTCGAAGGCCATGTTCATCGGCTTCTGGATCTGTGGCTCGGCGGCGACGAGCTGGATCTCGAAGCCCGGCGGAAGCTTGAACTGCGCCCGCTGCTCTTCCGGAGGCAGCGGTTCCGAGTTCACCACGGGGGGCGCGGCAGCCGCGAGCGTGGCGAGCACGACCGCGACGAGGGGGATCGGCAAGCACGACGCCATGGAGAACCGCAGGCCCTCGTGGGACGCAGGAACCTTGATCATCATCAGTGTTTCCCCTTCAACGACCACGAACCTGGAGGAACAACGCCACGCCCCGCTTGTTGCTGATGACCACGTCGGTATGGCCGTCGCCATCGACATCCTGGGTGGCGAACTGCGTGCCCACGCCGCTGTCGTCGTCGATGCGATGCGGCGCGAGCGTGACCACGCCCGTGGAGTCCTTGTGGACCTGGAACCAGTAGAGCAGCGGCGGATCGGCGGGATGATCGTCTCCACCGGGCCCATGTGCCCAGAAGCGACGGCCGGTGACGAAATCCTTCAGTCCATCGCCGTCGATATCGACGTGGTTGAGCGAGTGGGTCTGGCCCGGCAGCGCGAACAGGCCGCGGTCGCCGAGCAGGATGCAGAACTTGTCCCCGGCGACGCCCACGCCCACTTCCAAGGCCGGCGAATTGAGCTGCGGCCGCGCCACGAGTTCTTTGAATGCCGCGGCCCCGGCGTCCTTGGACACCATGCCGACGAGCGAATCGACAACGGTTCCCGCATAGCCGTCGATCGTTTTCTCGACGGCAGCGCCGGCCTCCGCGAGCTTCCGGGCCTTGGCGCTCAAATCGGCACTGGCCCGCCAGCCGACCTTCTTGGCGTCGCCGCGGGCCTTATTCAGGCCGGCGTAGATTTCCGCTTCTTCGGCGGTGAACGCCGAGCCGGCCGCCGGCTTCGCCAAGGAAGCCGGCGCCGGAAAGAACGCCTGTTGGACGAAGAACGGCTCATCCTTTTCGAGCCGCTGCTGGAACCACCAGAATCCGGTGCCGTGCGCCGACGAGCAGACCACGTCGTTCAATTTGTTGCCGTCGATGTCCAGGGCATACATGTCGGCAGAGGCGGGAGCGGGCAGTTTGTGGATCTTCCATGGCATGCCGTCGGGCGTGGCAGGCTGTTCGTACCAACTCCCGGCGACCATGACGTCGAGTCTGCCATCGCCGTTGACGTCGCCCACGCCGAAGCCGTGGGCGTACTGCGCCGCGCCCGGCCCGTTGTTTCCCGAGAGGCTCACCCGCTCCCAGGGCTGCGTCGGGTCTTTCCCGGGACGGAAAGAGCAGACTTCGCCCTTGTGCCCCAGGAGCAGCATCTTCTTGCCGGTGCCGAAGAGGTCGACGTACTGCGGGGTTTCGTTGCAGGCGTTGTCTTGGATGAGAAACTCCTGCCACGGGCCGGCGGCCGGGCCGGGATTCCGATACCAATGGCACGGCTTGCCGGGGAATCCGACGACGATCTGGTCGGGGTATCCGTCGGCATCGATGTCGTCCGCGAAGACCGCGAACGCCTCGCTGTAGCCGTGGGGATCGAACGTGCGGTCCTTGCGGATGACGTGCGGCTTCCAGTCCGGGGCCTCGTACCAGAGATCCCCGACGAGGACGTCGGCCTTGCCGTCCTTGTTGACGTCGGCGACGGCCACGCCCTCGGATCGGAACTTCGCGTCGACGACGATCTTCTTCCAGGAGATCGTGTCGGCATGTGACTGTCGCGGTGCAACAGCCGTGACGAAAAGCAGCGCTGCCAGGCCGGCCGGAATGAAATTCAATCGCACGGCCTGCTCCTATGCATTTCAGCCACCGAATGATCTCCGAGGCCAACGTCGGGAGGACTCTGCAGGCGACCGCCTCCTGGTTATTCCGTCCCGGTTTACCTCTCTCTTGAGAGGGTAGCTGGGCCGAAAGACTGTAGCAAGCTTGCGCCCTCTCGACGAGCGGCCTGCCTCCCAAACCAAGAGTCATCGCTCGCCGCGGGCCCGCGGGCAGGACGAACGCCGGTTTCTTTTGAGCCTCCTCAGCAGAATCTGCGGGCGAAAGCAGGCTCAGGTAACCGCCCGAGCACATGAAAGAGGGCGATTTCGATGCCCTGCGGTGTCCGGAAGCCAAACGCTTTTCTGGTGGTCAGTTTTGCTTTGCCGTTGAATCCCTCGACAACGCCCGACGAGATCGCGCCCCGAGCCCGGAACCAGTTGAGGATCAGATGCCGATGACGCCGCAGGCTCCTGGCGATCTTCTTCATCGGGCCGATCCGGCTTCGCATGGTGCGGGTGCACCTGGCGTCGAGGAACTTCATCGCCCACTTGGGGTTGGTGTACTCCCAGAACCGTTGGAAGTCCTCGCGAAGTAGATGAGCCCGGACGCTCTTGAGGTTGTACTGCAGGACCTCCTTGAGCCTGACCTCCTGATGCTCCGTGAGGTTCTCTGGCCGTTTGAGCAGGCACCAGCGGGCCTTCGTCAGGATTGGCTCGTAGCCGTCCCGCTGCAACTGGGCGACCTCGGCCCGCCTGACCTCGTCGAGGGCCATGTTCATGTTCCGCATGATGTGGAAGCGGTCGAGCACGTGCAGGGCTGCCGGAATCTGCTCTGCGATCACCTTGAGATAAGGCTTCCACATATCGCTGCAGACGAAGCGGATGCCCTGCCGCACCTCGGCGGTGAGCGACGTGAAGAATCCCCGCAGGCTCTCTTCCGTCCGCTCCTGGGCCACCCAGAGCAGCCGCTTCACTCCGTCGATCTGGTAGATGAGCGTGAGATAGGCGTGGCCGTTGCGCCACTGGATCTCATCGACGCCGATGGCCTCTATGCCCGAGAGGTCCCGATGGGCAAGGCCCCATTCGACCGCGTGTTTTACGGAGCGAAACACGTTGTCCCAGGTCGTGTTGAATGCGTCGGCGGTCTCCTTCCAGGAGAGCCGCTTGGCCCAGCGGGCCAGGAACCAGCGGTAGCTTGTCGTGAGATGTTCCTTGCCGTCACCCCACGGCACCCGCTCGACGGTCACTCCGCACTCCGGGCAATCGACCCGCCGCATCGCGTAGACGAGGAACACCGCGATGTTCCACAACGGCACGAACTGAAACCGTCGTGGCGCAAGCCGGTCGTACCCCGGCCGCTTCTTGCCGCATCCCGAGCAGATCGCCCGGCTGTTGGCCCGGGGCTCGATCTCGACCTCGAGTTCCGAATCTAGCAAGCCGTCCACGAAGCGGATCCGCGTGTAGACGCAACACTTGTGCCGCTCAACGCGGTTGAGAATACTCTCCAGATGCATCCCGCGGTGGCTCCGGCGAAGGGGCTGTGTAAGCAACCGCATCTTTACCGCACGACGCCGCAAGATGCATCTTTCTCTCCTTGGCCCGCCCGCCAGGGCGCTGCTTCCAGGCGGCGGAACGCCGCCGCATGTCGGCTGCCGCCGCGAAGCGGCGGGCCGCATCAGGCCGCCGAGCCGGTGACGCCTTGCCTGAGATCGCTCACGCCTCGATGCACAGCGGGTCTGCCGCACTGGGCGATGACCACGCGGCTTCCCGCACCTCTCGAAGGTCGTGCCGAAACGAACTCAGAGCCCGTTGTTACCTACAGATTCTGCTGAAGACCCTCAAAAACTATATTCGACGTAGATGCCGGCGCTGAATGAGAGGGAAATCGGCAACGGCCGCTGATCTCCCCGACGTGATATGACGGATTGACCGAGATGGTTACGGTGGCAATCAGCTCCCGCTCCCGCTTTCCCCGGATGCCGACGCGGGTGTTGGCCGATCTGTTCGGGCGGCTGGCGATCGCGGCTGGAGCGGGAATCGACCTGCGGCGGGCGTGGGCGGCGGAGACGGAGCGGCTGCCCGGCCGCTGGCGGCCGGCGATGGAGAGGGTGGCCCAAAGCCTTTCCGCAGGCGACGGGCTCGCGGCATCACTGCGGGCCGCCGCCGGGGCGTTTCCAGCGGTCGTATGCAGCATCGTCGAGGTGGGGGATCGCACCGGCCGCGAGCCGGAGGTCTTCCGCAGCCTCGCCACGACGCTCTCTGAATCGGACCGGGCGGCGCGGCAGCTGCGAGCTGCCCTGGTGAAGCCGACGATCCAGCTGCTCGCGGCGGCCGCCGCCGTTGGCGTGCTCATCGTCGCGTCGGGCTCGATCGGCGACCTCGACGGCCGCCCCGTCGATATCCTGGGCCTCGGGCTCAAGGGCGCGGCGGGGCTCGTGCGGTATCTCACGCTGCTTGCGGTGCTGCTCGGCATCACGCTGGCAGCGGTGCCGCTCGCCGCGCGGAGCTGGCGCGATCGCGGCATCGTGCGGCGGCTGGCTGCATGGTTGCCCGGCATCGGGCCGGCACTCGTGGCCGCCGAGGCGGCGGCGTGGTGCCGGGCGGCGGCCATGGCCGGGCATGCGGGGCTCGATGCGGGCAGGCTCGTCGAACTCGCCGCCGGGGCCGCGCCGGGGCTGCGGATCTCCGCGGCCGAGATCGAGTCGCGGCTGCGGGCCGGCGACACCCTCGACGCCGCGCTCGCCGCGAGCGGCCGGCTGCCGAAGCGGGTGATCGAGGCGGTGGGCGTGGGCGAACTCACCGGCACCACCCCCGAGACGCTCGACCGGCTGGTCCCCCAACTCGAAGACGAGGCCCGCGCGGGGCTGGCCGCCGCCGTGACGCTGGCCGGCTGGGCCGCCTGGGCCACGGTGGCCCTGCTCGTCGCGCTGGTCGTCGTGCGGTTCTTCTCGTTTTACGCGGGCCTCATCGGGGACATCGGGAAGGGCCGCTGATTTCCCTCGCCCCCATCTCTCGTGATCCCCTCTTCATTGGGAAATTCAGGCCCCGACCGGATTTCGGCGACGACGCCCGAACTGCCAGACACCGCACATCGCTGCCGCTCCCACCGCGTAGGCCAGCGATTCCGGCTCGGGGGCGGGATGAATCGTGGGCTGGCGAACGGCCACTGCCGAAGCGTCGGACTTCTCTCCACCGGTGGAGTCGCCGAAACTCTTGGCTTTGCTGCTCAGCGTCCACGCGTAATCGAGAAGGTTGCCCGTCGAAAGGAAGAGGACTTGGGTCACGATCGGTGCCACAGGCGACGCCACGAACGACAGATCCAGAAACGTCATGAAAGAGCCGGTGTCGTACGTTGCCGGGTTGTACGTGGCCGGCTGAGGCAATCGGAGCGAACCGAAGTCCACGGAAGCGACGACCGAGTCATCGGTGGTTGTCAGGCGAGAATCGCAATCCAGATCGTCGATCGCGTCCCGGGGAGCCAAGAACCTGGAGACCGAGATCGTGGTCGCTTCGGGTGCACTGATGGAGATCGTTCCCGCCCCGACGGGCTGGGAGAGCATGGCGACGAGCGAGATCACTGCGACAGCGGTTGCGACGGCGAAGGAGTTGCGGACTCGCATGAACTATCCTTTTCAGGCGGGAGGGAAACTGGCGGGATGGGGGCAGGTGGGAAGGTGAAACCGGCGGGATCAATCTGATCTTCTGATATGCAAGCGGCGTGCCAATCGACGTACCCCCGTCGCTCCCCGTCCCCTTCCCTCCCCCCGAAAACCACTTTTCCGGCCGTTTAACCGCGATCGGCGGATTTTTCCCCGTAGACGCGAGCACGCCGCCACTTCCCTCGGAGGGGCATTTCACTCCAGCAACAGGCATGCTGCCTGGTGCGAATGACCCCAGCAACACGCGCGTTGCCTGAGCTGTGCGCCCCAGCAACAGCCCCGTTGCCGTTGCGAAACACCACGGCAACAACCGCGTTGCCGGTGCGGAACTCCACGGCAACCTCCGCGTTGCTCGCGTGGTGATTCGGCAACCGTTTCTGACCCCCACTTCATCCGGACAACCACCGTCGAGCCTTGCCCGCATGGCGGCCGGGCGGCTCGGCATTTCCTGCGGGTGAAGTTGGAAGGTTCTTTCAGCTTCGGTTCCAAATCTTCTGAAAACGACCAGGGGCAACTTGTGCGTTGCTCCCTGCTTGAGGGAGTCTTCAATAGCTTACAGTAGGGGAATCATCGGAGTCGTTTTTATGCGACACAAACTCTCTGCCCGCATTTGGGCTTCACCAATGACTTCACACCTATGTCACCCATGCCACAGCACCACCGTGCCCAGCTTGAAAGGATGCTCGAAAGCCGGCTGTTCGTCGTCCGGCCGCGTATGGCGGCGATCCTTCGGTTTTTCGTCGAAGAATCGCTCCGCAACGGCGGGGAAGCCATCAACCAGCGGCTGATCGCAACCCACGCCCTCGGCCTCCCCAGCGATTTCCGCCCGACGAAAAGCGCCTACGTTCGCACGCATGTCACGCGGCTCCGCCAGGCGCTCGATGACTACTACGCCTCTGTAGGCCGTGATGACCCGATCATTTTCAGCATCACCCCCGGCCCCTACCGGCTCGTCGTCGCCGAGGCCCGGCCTGCCGACGAAACCCGAGCCGATGCGACGCTCGCCGACACGAGGCTGGAAAAACCCACCTTGGTCGTCATCGAACCCGACGACGAACGCTGCCTGAGTCGGCAAAAAGGGCTCGGCCGCGAGGTGGCTTCGCAGCTCATGGTGCGGCTCGTCGACAGCCCGTTCGTGCGGGCATCCGGGCCGCTTCTCCGCAGCCGCCTCGCGGAGGACATGCTCACGGGCCAAGTCGCCGCCGCCCGATGGGGCTACGAGTACCTCTGCGACGCCACGCTCAGCCCGGCCGACGACGAGGGCATCGATTGCAAGGCGAACGTCACCAGCGTGCCGAACGTCCGGCAGATCCTCGACGAGAGCACGACGATCCGCAGACGTGAGGGAGCGACGCTGGCTGAATCCGTGGCCAACTGGCTCTTTCACCGGATCAGCGAGGTCTTCATGCAACTCCGCATCGACTCCGGCTCCGCGGTGGTGCAGGTCGATGGCGAAATCGGGGCTACTTCACGCGGGCGAGCTTCATGATCCGGCCGGCGACGTTCCAGTCCTGCACGTAGAGGTTGCCGGCAGAGTCCCAGGCGGACCCGTGCGTGCCGCTGAAGATCCCTTCGATCCACTGGCCCTGCGGGATGTTGAAGTTCGCCCGCTTGCCCGGGTCGGGATTGTGGCCGAGCACCGCGATGATGGTGTTGCTCTTGTCGAGGATGACGAGGCGGCCGTGGAGATCGGGAACCGAGACGTAGTCTCCCTGGACGGAGACCGATGTCGGCATGCCGAGCCCGGTGATGACCTCGTCGATGTAGTTGCCCTCGAGGTCATAGTGCAGCAGCCGACCCTTGGGCTGGTGGTTGCGGTCGCAGATGAGCAGCCGTGGCGGGGCGTAGCGGGTGTCGAGCGTCATGCCGTGCGCTGTGTTGAACTCCTTGAGGCCGTTGCCCTTGGTGCCGAAGTGCGCGAGGTACTTGCCTGCCTTGTCGAACTTGAAGATGTGGTTGCTGGCGTAGCCGTCCGACAGGAAGATGTCGCCGTTGGGGGCGACGGTGATCGCGGTCGGCGACCACTTGCCGAGTTTGAGGCCCGACTCCGCCGGAATGCCGAGCGTGAGAACGACGGCGCCCGTCACGGCGTGGGTCTTGATCCCCTCGCCGGCGACGTTGCGGGCGCCGTAGAGGTATTCGTCGTCGCCCTCGGCGCGGATCTCGATGTCGTGCCAGTTGGTGTACTTGTCGCCGAGAAAGCGGCGGGCGATTTTCCCATCCGGCGTGAAGACGAAGATCCCGAGGCTGGAACTGGTGTAGATGTTGCCCGACTTGTCGACGCAGACGCCGCCGTGGGTGGAGCCGATCTGCGACTTGCCGTCCTCGCCGAGGCCCCAGCCGGGGACGGTGTCGAAGGTCATCGCGCCGGCACCCATGCGGACGGGCTGGGGCAGGTCCGCGGCCACCGCCTGGGCCACCGCCAGCACCGCGATCGCGAACGACACCAGAGATTTTCGAGACACCATGCCGGAGGCTCCAAGGAGAAACGGGGCGAGAACGATACTCGCGGGGAGGATATCCCGTCCGCGAGCCCGGTCGCAACCGCCGGGAGCGAGGAACATTGGGGCGTCCCCGATTTCCTCAGACCGAAACGGCGGGTTCCGGGGGCTGCAGGGCGAACGGGCTCACGAGGTCCGCGCAGTCGCCGAAGCTGATGCCGAGTGCCCGCGCCGCCTGGTTTGGCGACCCGGCTCGCCAACACGCCCGGCAGGCTCGCCGGGACGCCGGCCGTCGGGTACATATGCGTCCATGGCCGCCACCACGATCGTCTGGTTTCGCCACGACCTGAGGCTCGACGACAATCCGGCCCTGATCGCGGCCGCGAAGCGGGGCGCGGTCGTGCCGGTCTTCATCTGGTCGCCGGAAGAGGAGGCACCCTGGGAGCCAGGGGCGGCCTCGCGGTGGTGGCTCCACCACTCGCTCGTCGCGGTCGCCGCGTCGCTCGAAAAGGCCGGCAGCCCGCTCCTGATCCGCCGCGGCCCGGCCCTCGCGACCCTGCGGAAGCTCGCGAGCGAGACCGGCGCGACGCACGTCGCCTGGAACCGCCGCTACGAGCCGGCCGTGGTGAAACGCGACACGGCCGTCAAGAAGGCGCTTTCCAACGACGGCCTGTCGGTCGAGAGCTTCAACGGCGGGCTCTTGTACGAACCGATGAACGTGGCCACGAAGGAGGGCAGGCCCTACCAGGTGTTCACGCCCTTCTGGCGGGCGTTGCTCTCGCGGCCGGAGCCCGACGAGCCCGCGGCCGCGCCGCGAAAGCTCGCGCCGACCGGCACGCTCGCCAGCCTGTCGCTCGACTCGCTCGATCTCCTGCCGCGGATCGACTGGGCCGGCACGATGCGGAAGACCTGGTCGCCGGGCGAGGCAGGAGCGAAGAAGCGGCTCGAGACGTTTCTCGCAAAACGCCTCACCAGCTACGGCACCGAACGCGACCGGCCCGACCACGAAGGCACGAGCGCCCTCTCCCCCCACCTCCACTTCGGCGAGATCTCCCCACGCCGCGTCTGGCACGCGGTCCGAGAGGCGGCCGGCGGCCGGCCCGCCGCGAAGATGCAAGGCAGCCCGGAGGTGTATCTTCGCGAGCTCGGCTGGCGGGAGTTCGCCCACCATCTGCTCTTCCACTTTCCGCACACCACCGACAAGCCGCTGCGGGAAGACTACGCGAGGTTTCCCTGGGCGAAGGACCCGGTGGGCCTGCGGGCCTGGCACAAGGGACGCACGGGCTACCCCATCGTGGACGCCGGCATGCGGCAGCTCTGGGCGACCGGCTGGATGCACAACCGCGTCAGGATGATCGTCGCAAGCTTCCTCGTGAAGGACCTGCGGATCAGCTGGCTCGAGGGGGCGAGGTGGTTCTGGGACACGCTCGTCGACGCCGATCTCGCGGCCAACACGCTCGGCTGGCAGTGGGCCGCCGGCTGCGGCGCCGATGCCGCGCCCTACTTCCGGATCTTCAATCCGACGAGTCAGGGGGAGAAGTTCGATCCCGACGGCGACTACGTGAACCGCTGGGTCGATCTCGAAAGGGACTACCCCGAGCCGATCGTCGACCACGCCGAGGCGAGGAAGCTCGCCCTCGCCGCCCTCGCGACGCTCAAGAAGAAGTGACCGGCGACGTACGTGGAGCCGCGCCCACGATCGGGGAGTTCGAGTCCGAGGGCGACCCGTGCCGCCTCGCAGCCGACCGCTCTTGCAGCCCGCCCCGGCGATCGATCCGGTCCAGCCGCCGACCGATCCCCTGCTTGTGTATCCTCAGCTGCCTTCGTACTTTGGCGTTCTCTCGAAACTGCTCCGCGAGAGAAGATCCACGTGTCTTGGCATCGACCTAGAGTCACGCGAGTCGTCGGGGCGTGGCCAACCTCCTCCGCGGGCCGACGCGTGCCCGGCTTCTCGATGCACCTGCAACCGCCGAAGCGTCGCCTGATGCTGACCATCGGGGCGGCCGTCGCCCTCGTGGCCATGACGGCCCGGGCGGATGAACCTCGGCTGCCCGGCATCGACGCCGCGATGCAGGGCCTGATCGCGGCGGGGGAGATCGCCGGGGCGGTGACGGTGGTCGTCAAGCCGGACGGCATCGTGCACCTCGAGCCGCACGGGTTCGCGGATCTCGCCACGCAGCGTCCGATGGCGGCCGACACGGTCTTCTGGATCGCCTCGATGACCAAGCCCGTCACCGGCGCCGCGGTGGCGATGCTCGTCGATGACGGCCTGCTCGCCATCGACGATCCGGTGGAGCGGTACGTCCCGGAGTTCAAGGACCTGAAAACCGCCGCGGGCAGGCCGGCCCGGATCACGATCCGGCAGATCCTCACCCACACGTCCGGTCTCGGTGAGGCGGCGCCGGAGGCGGTCCGGAAGGCCCGCTCGCTCGCCGAGATGGTGCCCGCCTGGCTGGCCGCGCCGATGAAGAACGAGCCGGGTGAAAAGTGGGCCTACACGCAGTCGGGAATCAATCTCGCCGCCCGGATCGTGGAGGTCGTCAGCAAGCGGCCGTTCGACGCCTTTCTGCGGGAGCGGATCTTCGAGCCGCTCGGCATGTCGGACACGACGTTCTTTCCGACGGAGCCGCAGCGATCGAGGCTCGCGACCCCCTACGCCCGCCAGCGAGGGTCGGGGCGGCTCGAACCGGCCCCGCACCGGCTCGACTTCGCGGCGCCGCCACCGCCACCCCTGGGAAACGGCGGCCTCTACTCCACGGGCCGCGACTATGCGGCCTTCTGCCGCATGTTGCTCAACCGCGGCGCCGTGGAGGGTCGGCGGCTGCTGGGGGCGGACGGCATGCGGGCCCTGACCACGGTGCACACGGGCGATCTGCCAACGGGGTTCTTCCAGGGCGAGCAGTTCGGCAGTCGCGGCGGGAATTACGGCTGGGGGCTCGGCACCTGCGTGCTCAAGCAGCCGCACGACGGCGTTGCGGCGATGCTCTCGCCGGGCACGTTCGGCCACGGGGGCGTCTGGGGCACGCAGGCCTGGATCGACCCCGTGAGGCAGGTGGCCTACGTCCTCATGGTGCAGCGGACGAACTTCGCCAACAGCGACGGCAGCGACGTCCGCCGCGTCTTCCAGGAGGCCGCGGCGGCCGCGGTTCCGCAGCGGTAATGCTGTATGACCCGCGACGCTGTGGGCCCGCGACGCTGTGGGCCCGCGACGCTGTGGGCCCGGGACTCACTTCTTCTTCAGCTCGTCGATCGCGGAGGCGACCTTGGCGAGCACGATCGCCCGCTGCTCCGGATCGCCCACCTTGTCGGCCGCCTTGTAGCCCTCCTCGAGCAGCGAGAGCGCCTTCTTGGGGTCGCCACAGGCCGCCGCCGCCTGGCCGACGGCGAGCAGGGCGTTGGCCCGGCTCTCCGCCCGCTCGACTCCCTTCGCCGCCTTCGCGGCCTCGGCCAGGAGTTCCTCGGCCAGATCCTTCTTGCCCGTCTGCTTCCTGACGTTGGCCGCCGCCGCGAGCGCCTCCGCCTTCGCCCGCGCGTCCTCGAGCGACCGGCCGGTTTCCTCGAGCATTTCGACCATTTCCGAGGCCGCGTCCTGGAGGCCGCCCTTCACGTACCCGAGCGCCACCTTCGCGAGGGCCTCGCCCTTGAAACGCGGCTCCATCTCGCCGGCGATCTCCTTCGCCTTGTCGAGCGCCGCCTTGGCGGCCTTCGAGTCGCCGACGCCCTTCGACTTGTCGGCGTAGACGGCGCCCGCGTCGGCGAAAACACCTGCCTTCCGCACCGGATCGCCGATCGAATCGGCCATCTCAACCGCCTTTTTCAGCGCCGTCTTCGCCTGCACCTTCTCGCCGATCTCGCCGAGGAACACGGCGGCCTCGACGAACTTGGGTCCGAGCACGCCGGCCTCCCCCTCCTCCGGAAGCACCTGCAGGGCCTTTTTGCCGGATTCGATCGCGCCCTTGCGGTCGCCGGCCTTGAGCTTGGCCCGCGCGACCCGCAGCAGCGCCGTGGATTTCCGGTCGGGCGCCGTTTCCTTGTCGGCCTTCTCCTGGAGGCTCCCGATCGTCGGGCCGCTCACCTTCTTCTTTTTCGATCCGCACCCGGCGGAGAACGGGAGCATGATCGCGGCGACGAGCAGGCAGGCGACGGTTCGGACGGCGGGCGTGGGCATGAACGGCTCCGGAAAGGGAATGGACGGGGTCGGTATCGGACTTGATGGGCGGGGATCGAATTCGTGCGAAGACTCAGAACTTCAGTCGAGCAAGCGCCAGCCGCGCGTGGGTCTCGGCCATCAGCTCGTCCTCGGCGGCCTCGTCGGCCGCCTCGTAGGTGACGGAAAACCTCAGGTGCGGTCCGGCGTCGTCCCAGGGCACGGTCGATATCGAGTGTTCGCGGATGAGGAACTGGCTGGCGTCCTGCGCGGTGGGAAAAGTCTGGTTGCCGGCGCCCTTCGGACTCTTCGTGTAGAGGAAGTAGGTTCCACCCGGCATCTCGCAGTCGAAGCCGCTCGCCCGCAGCACGCCGACGAGCTTTTCGAGCCGCCGGCGATACTTCTCCCTGACCCGCTTGGGGATCTCGGGATCGTCGAGGGCCGCCGCGGCAGCCTTCTGGATCGCCATGAACTGGCCGGAGTCGCAGTTGTCCTTCACGTCGGCGAAGGCCTGCACGAGCTTCCTGTGGCCGCAGACCCATCCCATCCGCCAGCCGATCATGTGGAAGCCCTTCGACATCGAGTGGACCTCCACCCCCACTTCCTTCGCCCCCGGCACCGACAGGAACGAGAGCGGTGCGTCGTCGTAGGAGAGCATGATGTGCGCGGCGTCCTGCACGACGATGATCCGGTTTTTCCTGGCGAACTCGATCACCCGCTCGTAGAACTCCCGCGTCGCCGCCCTGCCGGTCGGGCTGTTCGGGTAGCAGAGCACGAGCAGCTTCGTCTTCGCGAGCACGTCCCGGGGAATGCCGTCGAGATCGGGCAGGAAACCTTTCTCGGGCACGAGCGGCAGCCGGTGGACCGTGCCGCCGAACCACCGCGTCGCCGTGCCGGCCACCGGGTAGCCGGGCACGGTCATGAGCGTCACGTCGCCGGGGTCGATGAATGCGGCCGGCAGCATCGCGTAGGCCGTCTTCGAACCGATGCAGTGGTTCACCTCCGTGACCGGGTCGATCTCCACGCCGAATTCACGGGCCATGAACCGGGCGGCCGCCTCCTTGAACACGGCGATGCCGTTGTCCGCATAACCCCGGTTCTCCGGCCGGTCGATCTCCCGACGCATGACGGCCCGCACCTCGGCCGGTGCCATCTCGTCGTTTTCACCGATGCCGAAGTCGAGCAGTTTTCGTTCCGGGTGGTCGGCGAGCGCCTTCCGCTTCGCCCGCTTGATGAGTTCGAACTTGTAGATCTCGGTGCCCTTGCCGTAGTTCGGCCCACCGATCCGGGCGGCGAAGCGGTCCTGAAACCAAGGGTCCTCGAGGTCTGGCGTAGCGGCGGCGACGGTCGACATGCGGTGACGATTTCTCCTGAATGATGGAAGGAAGCCGCCAGTATAGGGATGACGTGAGCGAGTGAAGGGCATCGCCGAAGACATGAGGCAAAACCCCCTCGTCCGCGGGATTCCACAGGGAGGCAAACTGCCCGCGGTCAAGGCCCCCCCTGCCGGAAAAAAACCGCCTGAAAAACGGCGTATTCATCATTTTTTTGCCCGAATTTGATTCGCGACGAACGCCGGTGTGCAGTAGTAGGGAGGCGGTCGCACCCGCCCCGCAACCGACGAACCACCCGCGCCATCGAGAAGCCAGCCATGAAAGTCGTTCGCCTTCACAACCCGCTTCCGTCACCACGCTCGCTACCGCACGCAGCCCCGCGTGACGCGAGGGGGTTCGGGCCCTTCGACGACGACTTCGACCCCTTCGAGGACGACGAGGAGACCGACGTGCTCCTGCCCCTGGAATGACGTCCGCGGATAGAATGCGGTCTCATCCAGGAAACCTCGGCATGAATCCCACGAACGTTCGCAGCCTCGCCGGCATCGTCACCACGACCGGTCTCATGGTCGCCATGGCCGCGTGCCGGCCGATCACGGCCGCGGAGATCGGAACCCAGGAAGATCGCCGGGCGATCGAGGCTGCGGGCAAGGCGTACCAGTCGGCCCTGGAAAAGGGGGATGCGGCGGCGATCGCGAAGCTCTGGATGCCCGATGGCGACATCGTCGATGACCAGGGGGAGACGATCACGGCGAAGGACCTCGTGGCCCAGGAGCGAGCCGCGGCCACGACGGGCCGGCCGATGCCGAAGGTGAAACTCTCGGAAACGGCCCTCCGGTTCCTCTCGCCGGAGGTCGCGATCGAGGACGGCACGGCCGAAGTGACGGTTCCGGGTGTGTCCAGGGTCGTTCGCGGACGCTTCACCGCGGGGTGGTTCCGGTCGTCCGATGGCTGGAAGCTGTCGTTTCTTCGGGAGTCGAGGCTCGACCCGGCGGGCGGCCGGGCCAAACTGTCCGATCTCGAGCCGTTCGTGGGCGATTGGAAGCCGGCGAAGACGGGAGATCGGGCGATCCGCATCAAGGCCCGCTGGAACCGCGACAAGACGTTCCTGCTCCGCGACATGACGATCGTCGCCGGCGACAAGCACGAGATCGAGGTGAACCAGCGGATCGGCATCGACCCGGTCTCCGGCGGGATCCACTCCTGGAACTTCAGCTCCGACGGCGGCCATGGAGAGGGCGTTTGGACCCGAGACGGCGACGCCTGGGTGGCCCACACGACGGCCGTCGCGGCCGACGGAACCCGCACCGCTTCGTTCAACGTCTATTCGATCGAGGACGGGGGCAGGCTCCGCTGGCGTTCGTTTCCGACGAGCCTTGCGGCCAGCCACGCCCCGCCCGTCGACATGGTCTTCGTGAAGGAGTGAGACGCATGAGCCGCATCGCCGCATCGATCCATGGACCGCTCCACCGCCCCGCCCTCCTGATCGGCTTCTTCGCGGCCGTCGTGATCTCGACGGTGTCGATACCGGCGGTGCGGTCCACGGCGGCCGAGCCGCCGGCCCAACCCGCTCCGGAGGCCGCCGAGAGCGACGCGGTCCGGAAGGCGGAACTGCTGGCGAGCCCGCGGTGGCGCCGGGCGATGTTCGAGCTCAACGAGTGGCTCTCGACGCAGAAGATCTACGACGAGAAGCAGGTCGCGAGGATCAAGGTCGATCTCAACCGTCGGGCCGCCACGGCATCGTCGTACGACCTCGAATACCTGCTCGAGGATCTCGAGACGAAGTTCAAGATTCTGGAAACCCCGGAGGCGCAGGAGGCGAGGACCTGGCTCGCGCAGTACCTCGCCGTCATGAGCGACCGGAAGCGGGAGCAGGTTCTCAAGGACGTGCCGAACATCGTCACCATGTCGTCCGCCCAGCTCGGGGAGGAGATCCGCAAGATCGAGGACAAGCGATCGTCGCTCCACCGGCAGCAGGCGACGTTCGACGCGACGCGGCAGTCGCTCGCGCAGGATCACATGCGGTCGATCCAGCAGGGGATGGCGGCCCACCAGCCGCCGGCGGGGGTCTCCTATTCGCCGTACCGTAGCGGCGGCGGTCAGGGGAACGGGAAGCCCCCGTTCTCCGACGTGCAGGTGCACCCGAGCATGACCGTCTACAGCGGCGGATTCCTGGGCGGCGGCGTTGCGATCAACCTCGGCAGCTTCTGACCGATCAGCCCTTTCAGGCCGGCTCGGCGACGCCGTTCGCCTTTCCGACGAAGGGCCTCTCGAGCGCCGGGAACGTCGGCAGCACGACCTCGATCCGTGTGCCCCGGCCCGGGCCTGAGTCGATCGTGGCCTCCCGGCCGAAGAGCCTCGCCCGCTGACGAATCCCCTCGAGCCCGAAGCAGCCCTCGGGCACGTTCGCGGTGTCGAAGCCGATGCCGTCGTCCTCGACGACCGCGGCGATGTCGTCGTCGCCCCGCCGCTCGAGCACGACCTTCGCCGAGCGGGCCTTCGCGTGCTTGCGGCTGTTGGTCAGCGATTCCTGCACGATGCGGAAGAGCGCCGTCTCGACGTTGGCGTCGAGCCGCGCGAGCTTCGCGGGGCCCACGTAGTCGACGGCGGGAACGTCGGCCTTCGCCTCGGCGACGAGCGACTCGATCGCCTCCACGATCCCGAGCTCGTCGAGCATCGGCGGACGCAGGCCGTTGATGAGCCGCCGTGACTCCGCCGTCGCCGCCCGCACGAGTCGCACGCCCTCGTCGAAGGCGTCGAGGGCCTTCCTGCTGCCGGGAAAGTCCAGGGACCGGATCTCGTGACCGGCCGTCTCGAGCTGCATCATCGCCCCGGCGAGGTACTGGGCGAGCCCGTCGTGAATCTCGTAGGAGATCATCTGACGCTCGCGTTCCTGGGTGCGGATGAACTGCCGCAGGGCCTGCCGATCGGCCCGCAGCGCCCGCTCGGTTTCGCGGAGCTTCCTGGCGTCCATCGCGGTGAGCACGACCGCGACGGGCTTCCCCCCCTGCTCGACCGCCGAAGCGCGGACGGCATAGGAGGTGAGCTCTCCCTGGGCATTCACGGCGTTCACGTCGTAGAAAGCGGCTCGACCAGTCGCAAACACCTCGAGCAGGATCCGCCGCACCATCTCCCGCGACTCCGGAGCGACGAACTCCAGGATCTCGCGGCCGATCACCTGCTCGACCTGCTCGAACCCCACGTCGACATGATTGAGGTAGAGGATCCGCAGGTCGGGCCCGGCGACGGTCACGAAGCAGTCGATGCTGTCGGTGAGCGCCTTCCAGAGGAGCTCCACGGGAGGCAGGGAGGCAAGCGGTGGCCGCGGCCGCTCCGCCGCACGAGGCCCCTCCTCGCCGCCGGCAATCGATCGATCCGCGGATGGTTGCATGGGCGTTTCGAAACGGCGAATTACCGGCCTGAATTCCTTTGGTCTCGTCGGGCCTGCTTCCGCCCGGTCTGCGCCTGGGAGTGTCCCGCCCGGCGTGTCTTGAGACCCTTCATCGCGATCTGGTTCGCCTTGACCGCCGCCGCGGCCTTCCGCTGGCCCGACTTCGTGGCCACGAGGCCCTGCGTCGCGACCGACTCGAGCGCCTTGAGGACGCCGGCCTGACGGGCCTTCTTCGAGATGCTCGACGTTTTCTTCTGCTTTGCTTTCTTCTTTGCCATGGCAACATTTCCTCCGTGGAAGGCGGGGTCGTCGCGGGGCGACGAATTCCCCGGTCCGTAAAGACTAGCCGAAACCGAGATGAACCCGCAGCATTCCCCCCGCGGCTGCGGCGAGCACGACCAGCGGAGTGGGAACCTTCGCGCCGCCGAGCGCGACGGCGGCGAGCCCCGAGATCACGATCGTGACGGGGTCGAGCGTTCCGGCACCGATGACTCCCGCGTCGAAGAACGCGTCGCGGGCGAGCCGGACGGCGAGGAGGGTGATCGTGGCCACGACAGCGGCGCCCACCGCCGTCAATGCCCGCCCCATACGGGACCCCGCGCGGATTGACCTCACGGCCGGCGCCACGGCGAGGATCATCGCAAACGACGGGAGAAAGGCGAAGAACGTCGCCGTGCAGCCGCCCTCGATGCCTGCCGCGGCCGCGGACCCGGGGGCCCCTCTCCAGCCTGCGAGAAACCCGATGAAGGTGACGACGAGGATGAGCGGCCCCGGCGTCGCCTCTCCCATGGCGAGGGCCGCGAACCGCTCGCTCGGATCGAGCCAGCCGCGGCTCACCGACTCTTCGAGCGCCCATGGCACGACCGCGTAGGCACCGCCGAGCGAAAGGAGCGTCGTCTCCGTGAAGAGCAGGGCGATCGAAGCCCCTCGGCCCCCGGCGGTGCCAGCCAGCCGGACGAAGCCGTAACAAACCGCCCAGATCGTGGCAGCGATGGCGACGACGACGATACCGCGTCGCAGTCCCTGCGGAATCGATCGCACGCCGGACTGCTGCGGCCGATCGTCCAAAGGCACGGTCGCGTTGAACGGCACGAGCCAACCGAGCAGGAAGCAGACCGCCACGACGGCGGGAAAAGCCGCTCCCGCGACCAGGGCGGCGGCCGCCGCGATCGCCAGCAGTCCGATGAACGGCGACCGGATCGACTTTCGCCCGATCCGCCACGCCGCCAGCCCCACGAGCGCCACCACCGCCGGCCGCACTCCGGCGAAAGCGGATGCCACGAGCGGCATGTCGCGTCCTGCCGCGTGCAGCCACGAAAGCGCCAGTACGAGCAGGGCTCCGGGCAGGACGAAGAGCGAGCCGGCGACGAGTCCGCCCGGGATGCCGCCGATCCGCCAGCCCGCGTAGGTCGCGAGCTGCTGGGCCTCGGGCCCGGGCAGAAGCGTGCAGACACGCAGCGCCGCGAGAAACTCCTCCTCGCCGAGCCACCGCTTCCGCTCGACGACCTCGCGATGCAGGATCGCCACCTGTCCGGCGGGCCCCCCGAAACCCGTCGCCCCGACCGCAAGCCACGTCCGCCACGCGGTGGAGGACGCTGGAGGATCGACGGCGGAGTCAGGCTCTGCCATGGGGAGCTTCCGTTCGTTGTTCTCCGGCCAGATCGACCGGGCCCGCGAATCGTACTGTGCCGGAGCGAATCATCGCATCGCCGAAATCCGCAGCCGTCACGAAGGCGTTCATGCGGGCGGCTTCGCGGCGAGCCAGGCCTTGTAGCCGCCGACGATGTCGTGCACGTCGCGGCGGCCCAGCTTCCCGAGCAGGCTGGCGGCGATCGCGGAGCGGTAGCCTCCTTCGCAGTGCACGGCCACGGGCCGGCCGGCCGGAATCTCGCCGCTCCGCTCGTCGAGATGCGGAAGCGGAATGTTGAGACTTCCCTCGATGTGCCCGCCCGCGTGCTCCGCCGCGCTGCGCACGTCCACGACCGTCGGCGCCGGGCCGGCGTCGGGCCGCTTGCCCGCGAGCCATTCGGCGAGGGCCGGCGCGGTGATTCGTTGCGTCCGCTCCACGAGATCTTCACGGGAAGCCAGGGCATTCATGCCGCCGGCAAGGTAGCCGGCCACGTTGTCGAAGCCGATGCGTCCGAGCCGCATCACGGCCTCGCCCTCCCCGCCCTCCTCGGCGATCACCACGATCGGCGCGTCGTGGGAGAGCATCGATCCGGCCCATGTGGCGTATTTTCCGTTCAAGGCGATGTTGAGGGATCCCCGCAGGTGCCCCCCTTCGAAATCGATGCCATCGCGGACGTCGAGGAGCTGGCCGCCGGATCGTCCGTGCGCGAGCACCTCGTCGAGCGAGAGCGGCTTGAGCGTCTTTCGCATCGCTTCGTCGAGTGAGGCCCGCTCCTGCCGGTTCAGGATCGCGTCGTGCACGAAGTAATCGGGCGCCTCCGGCTGATCGGCCGTGACGATCTTCTTGAACTCCTCGCGGCTCATCGGCTGGAGGGCGTAATTGAACTTTTTCTGCTCGCCGATCGTGGAAACGGTCTCCTTCGACAGGCTCTTGCCGCACATGCTGCCGGCCCCGTGGGCCGGATAGACGAGCGTGGCGTCGGGCAGCTTCACGAGCTTGTTCGTGATGCTCTCGTAGAGCATGTCGGCCAGTTCGTCGGCCGTCACGCCCACGCTCGCCAGGAGGTCGGGCCGGCCCACGTCGCCGATGAAGAGCGTGTCGCCGGTGAGCACGGCCAGCGGCTCGGTGCGGCTCTTCGCCAGGTCGTAGACGAGGATCGAGATGCCCTCGGGCGTGTGCCCCGGCGTCTCCATGATCTCGAGCTTCACGTCACCGAACTCGACGACGTCGCCGTCCTTCATCTTCACGCACGAGAACTCCGCCTCCGCCCGCCGGCCGAGGTGGATCGTCGCCCCCGCCTTGTCCCGCAGTTCGATGTGGCCGGCGATGAAGTCGGCGTGGAAGTGCGTGAGGAAGACGTGCTTGATCGAATACCCGCCGGCCCGGGCGTCGGCGAGGTACTGGTCGATGTCGCGCTGGGGGTCCACCACCGCGGCCGTCTTCGTCGTGTCGTCGGTGATCATGTACGACGCGTGGGACAGGCACGCGAGGTAGTACTGCTGGATCTTCATGGCGATGCCTCCGCTTACGGCGAGCGCTGACGCGATCAGGTGGAGGCCGTGCGGCAGGCCTGGTTCCACGGCATCCGGGCAAGCAGCATCGCCATGCCGCAGGTGTCGGTGATCCCGGCGAACACGAGTCCGCAGCCGACGAACCCGGCCAGGCCCGCGCCGATCGCCTGCCAATTGATCGGCGCCTCGGGGCCGAAGCCGGCCAGCGCCGCGCCGATGGCGACGAGCGACCCGGCGGCGATCCTGACCTGCCGCTCGAGCGACATCGCCTTGCGTCCCCGCACCACCGGCACCCCGGCGGCCTCGCACGCGGCCGTGCCCCCCTCGACGCTGATCACGTCCTTGAGGCCCGCAGCGAGCATCTTTTCGCAGGCCTTCTGACTGCGGGTTCCCGACTTGCAGACGAAGTAGGCGGGCCCATCGCCGCTGAGGGCCGTCACCGCCTTCGGATCGAGCCGGTCGAGCGGGATGTTGCGGGCGAAATCGACGTGCACTTCGCCGAACTCGGCCGGCGTGCGGACGTCGATGAGAGTGATTTTTTCGCCCTTGCGGCGAAGGTCGGCGAGCATCGCGGGAGAAATGGTGGCGATCATGAAAAAAGCCTCCGGAAGGTCAGGAAAGGAACTGGAATGTGCATGTGTCGCGATCTGGCGATGCGTTGTCGAGAACGGTGATCAGGGCCGGGAGCACGAGGGATCCTAGGCGGACACGCCGGTCCGCGGCGACTTCTGGCCGCCGAACCGGGCTTCGATGCAGGCCATGATGCTGGCCAGGTGGGGCTCGGCGATCGTGTAGTAGACACACCGTCCCTCCTTCTCCACGTCGAGGAAACCGCACCGCTGCATGAGCCGCAGGTGCTCCGAGGCCATGTGGCTCGGGATCCCGCACGCCGCGGCCAGTTCGCCCACCGCATAGCGGTCAGCGAGCAGCATCTGAACGATGCGGAGCCGGTGGGGATGGGCGAGGGTCTTGAGGCATTCGGCCGCCCGGCCCAGGCTTTCGAGGCTGGTGAGCTTTGGCGGACGGGCGGGCTTTCGTTTGGTATCGATCATGACGGCATGGCTTCGGGGAACGGGCGGCGACGACGCCACCGACATCAACTCATATCGGAATATAACGACATATCCATGAGTTTTTCGGCCGCGCAGCCGTGCCGCCGGCTCACGGAGAAGCGCGAAAATGTGCCACAGTGTTGCAGCGAGCACTGGCTGAAGGCGCGCGAGCTCAAGGGTGGCGGCAAACGCCGCCTGGCGGTGTGAACCTCGAGCGTGCCCGTGCCATGGCTGCCGATTCCGCATCGAGGTAAGGTCGGGTTATGTCGCGCACAGGTACTCCTCCGTGGGCCCCGACAGCCGATCGCCTTCTCGCCGCCGTCGAGCGACTCGTGGCGGCAGCCCGGCCAAAGCGGATCATCCTGTTCGGTTCGCACGCCCGCGGCGATGCTGACGACCACAGCGACATCGATCTGGTTGTCGTCGAACCGGTCGTGGACGACCGCTTCGAGGAGATGGTCCGGCTCAACCGTGCCCTCAAGTGGTTCGTCATGCCGGTGGATCTGCTGGTGGTCAGCGAAGAGGAGTTCGAGCACCGGTCGGCGACCCCCGGCACGGTGGAACATGCTGCCCGACGCGAGGGGCGGGTGTTGCATGCCGCCTGATCGGCACGATGTCCTGCTCCGCAAAGCGCGTCAGGATGAGCTCGTGTTGGAGCGGCTCCTTGGCGATAGCGATGTCGACGACGACACGCTCGGATTTCATGCTCAACAGGCCGCCGAGGAGCTTTTGAAGGCCGCGCAGGCGGCTCGTGCGATTGACTACCCGCGGACTCACAATCTCGGCGCTTTGATCGAACTGCTCGGCGAGGCCGGCGTCGCACTGCCGTCGGACCTGGCCGACATTGATCGTCTCACGCCATTCGGTACCGTCTTCCGTTACGACGAGGCCCTCCCGAAAGCGGGGAAGGATCGGTCTCGGTGGCTCGGGTGGATTCGGGCACCGCGGACCTTGGTCGAGTCGCATCAGCCTTAGGCCGCATGCCATGCCCGTGCTGCTCCAGACGACGCTCCTGCTCATCTGCTCGAACGTGTTCATGACGTTCGCGTGGTACGCGCACCTCAAGGACATGAGCGGCCGGCCGTGGTTCATCGCGGCGCTCGTCAGCTGGGGCGTGGCGCTCGCCGAGTACCTGCTGCAGGTGCCCGCGAACCGGATCG
>CAZPEM010000021.1:0-30424 GCA_964585575.1 uncultured Chitinophagaceae bacterium | reverse complement strand
TCGCCGAGCGGCTCGGGGCCGAGATCGTGAGCGTCGATTCGATGGCGGTCTACCGAGGGCTCGACATCGGCACCGCCAAGCCGACCGCCGACGACCGCCGACGCGTGCCGCACCACCTGCTCGACGTCGTCGCACCGTGCGAGGATTACAGCATCGCCCGCTGGCTCGCCGACGCGGCCGACGCCGTCGCCGACATCCGCGGACGGGGCCGGCGGATCCTCTTTGTCGGCGGCACGCCACTCTATCTACGGGCCCTTCGGGACGGGCTGGCCGAACTGCCGCCGGCCGATCCGCAGCTGCGGGCCGCGCTTGCCGCCGAGGCCGAGGCAGAGGGGTCCGCCCCCCTTCACGCGAGGCTCGCCGCGGTCGATCCCGATGCCGCACAACGCATCCACCCCAACGACGTGAAGCGAATCATCCGCAGCCTCGAGGTGGCGGCCCTCGCCGGCGCACCGCAGAGCGTCGCCTTCCGGCCGAGCCCGAATCCGCTCTTCGACGAAAGGCTCCTCGTGGTCGATCGGCCCCGCGGCTGGCTCCACCGCGAGATCGACGCGAGGGTCGAGCGGATGTTCGCCGATGGCCTCGTCGAGGAGACCCGCGAGGCAGTCGCCTCCGGCGGCATCGGCCGCACCGCCTCGCAGGCCGCCGGCTACGCCGAGGCGGTCTCCGTGGTCGAGGGTCGCATGACGGTCGTCGAGGCGATCGACGCCACGAAGCGGAGAACGAGGCAGCTCGCCAAGCGGCAGCTGACCTGGCTGCGGAGCTTTCGCGGGGCAGTGTGGCTGGCTGCCTGACGCCGTCGGTCATCAGGGCCATCAGGTCGGTTTGGGGGACATGCGCCGATTGTCGGGGGAACCGCGAGAGGGGGCCTACCCTACGGAAGCCCCTTTCTCGGGTCGAAATGGCATTCCGCAGAATCTGGTGTGTCGATTGTTTGCGGGAAATTGAGTCTGGAACTACCTTCAGGGCACTTGAACGGCGGGCGGTCGTCGTTTGGGGAGCTCGATCGCGCATCTCCAGAGAACCGTCGACCCGTCGGCGGCCGTCATGCGGCATACCCGCTTTCTTTTCAGCAGGTTTTCCATGAGGAGACTTGCGCGGTCAGCCGCGGGTGGGCTCCTTCGTCGGCTCTTCGCGACGCATCACGGGCGGACGGGCCACAATTCGCGATCCGGCCGCCGCCGCCCGTCCCGAGATCATGTCGCGTTCGCGGCGAGGCTCTCCCCGCTCGAACCGCGGGTGATGCTCTCCGTGAACGACGATCCGGCCGTGCTCTACGTCATCGACGCCGGCGTCGATGACGCGGCGGCGATACTTTCGTCGTTGCCGAAGGGCCCCACGGTCAACGTGGTCCATCTCGACGCCGTCGGCGATCCCGTCGCCCAGATCGGCGAGGCGATCCGCGCGAGTGGCGACGTGGCCGCCGTCCACATCCTCTCCCACGGCTTCTCCGGCGGGCTCGCACTCGGCTCCGGGCGGCTCGACGCCGACTCGCTCGGCCGGTCGTCCGCGGCAATCGCAGGGTGGCGGGAACACCTCACCGAAGATGCCGACATCCTCCTCTACGGCTGTGACGTCGCGGCGGGGCCAGCCGGGGCGACGTTCCTTGCGTCGCTCACGTCGCTCACCGGCGCCGACGTCGCGGCGTCGCGCGACGCGACCGGCAGCCCGAGCCTCGGCGGCAACTGGTCGCTCGAGGCCGCGACGGGGCCGATCGAGGCGGCGTTCCTCGCTCCCTCGGCGTTCCTAGGCCTCCTGCCCACGATCGACGGCACCGCCGGAGTCGATCGGTTCAAGATCGGCGAGACGGAAGCGACGCTCGTCGGCAAGGCATCCCAGGAACACAACGCCAAGGATCTGCTCACGGCCAACGGGCTGGCCGGCAACGACACCTTCACCGTGCAGGCCTACCCGACGTCGGGCACGGCGACGCTCGACGGCGGAGACGGCAACGACACCGTCTCGATCACCGTGACGGGCCAGGCGACCGTCAGGCTGTCCAAGGATGGCAGCGGAACCGTGGCGAAGGTGTTCAAGAGCGGCAACGCCTCGATCACGCCCGATCTGCTGCTCAAAAACGTCGAGGAGTTGACGGCCCCTCTCAACTCCACAAGCGCCCTCGATCTCTCCGCCCTCACGTCACGGCTGCTCGTCCGCGTCGTGGGCAACGAGAAGGTGGAGGTGCTCGAAGACACGTCCAGCACCGCGACACCAACGTGGACGAAGATCTTCACGACGACCGGCCTGCCGAACATCACAGGCGGCACGAAACAGAACATTTTCGTTCTCGGCAAGGCCTACAGACTCTCCGGCAAAATCGACGGCGGAACGGGCACGAACAACGTGCTCGCCTACGCCGACACATTCACCGTTCCGTACGGTGACTCTTCGACGCTCACGCCCATCGCCTCCGGGGCGGGCAATGCCTCGCGCACCGTCGAGATCAAGACGTCCGACGGAACCACATCGTCTGCCACGGGGCTCGCGCCCTCCACCGTAGGCCTTGCCTTCTCGAAGATCGCCACGTTCGTCGGCGGCCCGAAGGAAGCGACGTTCACCGGCTCGACCACGGCCGAGCGGTTCACCGGCGGCAAGGCGAACGACGAGATCATCGGAGGCGGCGGGGCCGACACGCTCGCCGGCGGGCTCGGTGACGACACCTACGTCTTCAAGCTGGCCTCCGAACTGTCCTCGGCGGGGCTCACGATCACGGAAACGAAGGAGCAGGGCACCGACACGCTCGATGTTTCCGCCTTCACGAAGGCTGCCGAGATCACGACGTTCACGTTTCGGCCGAACGAGCCGGCCAGCGGCACGGACAAAGGCGTCACCGTCAGCGACGTGGACAGCACGCTGCTCGCCAACCTTCCATTCATCGAGAGGGTGAGGGCGGGCTCCGGTGCGAACACCTACGTGTTCCATGACAAGTGGGGCGATTTCATCCCCAACGCGGTCGCCACCAATCGCGTCGTCACGACGACGATCGAACACATGGGCACGGATGCCGCCAACGCGATGCTCGACTTCCGGAACGTCACGGCCGACCTCACGTTCACGATCGAGGCCGATGGGAAGGTGACCGTCGAGACCGCCCCGCAGTCCGTCGGCACGGGGACCGTGACCTACAAGGCGGTGGTCAACCGCGGCATCAAGGACATCGTCGGCGGCCAGGGCAACAACACCTACCTCTTCAAGCAGCCGCCGCCTGCGCTGGGCACGAGTCCTCCCGCTCCGGTGCTCATCTCCGGCACGCTGACTCCCGGAAGCCCGCTGGGCCAAGCTGACGGCCGGACGAACACGCTCGACTACTCGGGCTACGGCTTCGACGTCGCCGCGAATCTCACCGCAGCGGACGTACTTTTCGACGCCACGCTCCGGGTCGTAGCCGCTGCTGGCTCGCAGACCGGCGTCCTGCCCCTCCGGGAACGCTGGGAGATCACGACGCCCGGGGCGAGCGGTACGATCGTCGTCGGCGGCACGCCGATCACCTACGCCGCCACGATGGAGGACTACGTCGCCGAGCAGCAGTTCAAGGAGGCGCTCGCGGCGACATTTGGCCGCGAGGACTTCGCGGTCGAGAAGAAGGCGATCGACAGGACGATGGCCGCGGCTCCGAAGACCATCTGGTCGATCCGGTTCTCGCAGGCGGTCGAGGTTCCCGTCCTTTATTCAACGAACTTTCCATCCCCCTCGTCGAACTTCCCCCTCATCCAGCCCGCCGTCGCTGCGAGGAAGATCGACTCGAGCACCCGCAAAGCCGACATCGAGGCCCTCCTCAATGCGGCCGCGATTTCCTCGACGACCGTCTCCCTCGGAGGGGCGGCTACGTCGAGCGACCCGGAGCATGCGACGGTCCTCTACGCCGCCCAAACGAGCCAGGTGCCGACGCCTGCCCGCACGGTCGCCGGCGTCGATGCGACCGTGACCGTGACGGGAGTGATGCGGACCACGGGCTTCAGGCAGAACATTGCCCTGCCTGCGGGATACACCGGCAGCTTTCGACTGAATTTCAATGGCACCCTCGTCACGAAGCCCTCGGGCGGCGAGCCCTGGTACATCAGCGCAGCCACTGCCAAATCCGGCATCGCTGCAGCGCTCGCCCAGTTCGTCGGGCCCGGCAAGCCGCTCGAGAACGTCGATCCGGTCACGGGCAGCGGCACGACGGCCGACCCATGGGTCGTTTCGGTGACCTGCATCGACGGGACCGCCACACCACCGAAGATCGAGCGGGCCGCCGACGTGATGGCGGCAGGCACGATCGTGCAGGCAACCACGTCGGTCGATGACAACTCGGTGAGTCCGCCCGTCACGACGACGACCACGACGTACACGCTCTCCGGCACGGTCGGAGCCCACGAGACGTGGGCCGTCGTTATCGATGGCACGACCTATTCGACGTCCTCCACCGGCTCGAACGGTGCAACGCGAACCACCGCCGAGATCGCGGCCGAGCTCGAGCGGCAGATCGACGGGAACATCGTCCCGGGCGGATTGTCGCCAATTCGCTCCGTCACGGTTCGCGGAAGCGTCGTGACGGTCGTATGGAATACCGTGCCGGCGACGATTGCCAACGGCACCGTGACGGCATCCAATCCCGCCCTCGCGGTCGGTGCCCCCGTCGCGTTCCAGTGGCGATACGCGCAGACGATCACCGCGGCCGCCTCGGCCGCGACCCTACCGAATATCTTCAAACTCAAGGCCGTCGATTCGGCTCTGGTTCCGGCCGGCTCGAACCGTGCGTTCACCGGAACGGCGGCCGTGGACGCGATCCACGAGGTCTCCACGGCGGCGACGTCGGGCACGTTCACGCTCACGCTCGGGTTCAGCGATGCCGACAGGCGAAGCTTCACTGGCACGACCGAGGCCATTGCGTTCAACGCGACGCCGAGCGAGGTGCAGGCAAAGCTCCAGAAGGTGATAGACACCGCCAAGAACACTCTTGCCAGCCCCCAGGCACCGCGGTTCGACGTCGCGGCCCGCGTGCTGGTGACGGGCGCGGGTACTTCGGCAGCGCCGTGGCGAGCCACGTTCACCAATCTCGGGCCGACGACGCTCACGGGGGCGTCGAGCACGGGCACGTCGATCCTGGCGGCCGCTCCCGCTGCGATCGCTGCCAAGAGTGCGACCGCCGTCGGAGTGCTCGCGGCCGGGGGCGTCGGCATCACCGACGTCATCGGTGCGAAGAAGAACGACCGGATCTTCATGCCGAAGAAGTCGTCCGGCGTAGCGGCGACGTTCGCCGAGAACAAGTTCACGATCGAAGGCGGCAAGACGCTCGTGCTGCAGAAGTCGGGCACCGACGCCGTCACTGCAACGCTCGTCACCGGCCAGGCGATCCGATACGAACACGCGGCAGGTAATCCCGGCGACAAGCCGGTGCAGGGCCTCGTCTCGGGCCAGGTCTACTTCGTGCACGTCGCCCACACGACGTCCACGACGCGGATCACGTTCCACCTCACCCGCGAGGAATCGCTCAAGTCACCCGCGGGGCTCTTCGCTGGAAACGCCGTCGCGATCTCGAAGACGGCCGGTTCCAGCAATGGCGCTATCCACGCGCTCAAGCACGTGCCGATCGTGGTCGGCAACGCCGGAAACGACGTGCTGCGGCTCGATGATCCCGGCGCGATCGCCGGAGCGGGCGCCGTGCTCGCTGGGAGAGGCGACGACTGGGTGCTCGGGACGAAGGGGCCCGACATCCTCTTCGGCGGCCCGGGCGATGACACGCTCTATGGCGACGCCACCGATGCCGATGCGGCCCCCGACACGCTCGACGGCGGCGACGGCGACGACGCCCTCTTCGGCCTCGCGGGAGACGACGTGCTCTTCGGCCGCGCCGGCAACGACGTGCTTCAGGGCGGGCTCGGCGACGACACCCTCGACGGCGGCCCCGGCAACGACACGCTCGCGATCGTCGAGGCCAACGCCACCGCCGGCTACGAGATCCTCTCCGGCGGGCCCGGCAGCGACACGTACCTGCTCCTTGGCAGTTGGGGCATCGCCTCGCTTCGCGAGCGGGATTCGCTGATCGACGCCTCCCGCGACACGATCGATCTCACGGCGCAGGACGCCGATCGGGTGCACGTGCTCTCCAACGGCGCGTTCTATTCCGTGCCGGGCAGGCTCGTGAACACGCCCACCGCCAGCACGATCGTCGATGGAACGAATTCCTTACCGCTCGGCACGCCGCTCGACTCGCTCACCGGGTCGAAGGCCTCCCCCGGCGAAATGCTCACACCGCTCGGCTTCGGCTTCCACCAGGAGGCCGTGGGCGGCGGGCTGCTCACGAGCGATACGACGGTGAAACTGACGTCACTCCACGCCCCGCTCATGGCCGCGGGGACGACGTCGGGCGAGGTCACGCTCATCCTGCGGGTCGATCGTGGCTCGGGACCGAAGGTCTATACCGTCACCGTCGCGGCGACGCCGACGAACGTCAACGACACCGCAGCACAGATCGCCAGTGCTCTCCGGGGAGCGATCGAGGCCGGACTGAAAACCGCCAGGGATGCTCAGGGCAACGCGACCGATTTGACGGCCGCCGGCTTCGGATTTGGCGTGGCGGTCACGACGGGACTCGGCGGCGGCAAGCTCCAGATCACGATCACCGCCGACGGGTCGGTCGATACCGCCGGCAAGGCGATCCCCGCGAGCGTGCAGATGACGGTCGCTGGAAGCCGCGGCCTCGCCCCCGGCACCGTCGTCTCTGCCGACGGCGGCTTCGAAAACGTCGAACTGGTCAGGCTCGGCGGCGGCCAGCAGAGCTTCGTCTTCGGCAACGACTCATGGGGCGGGCAATCGACGGCGCTGGCGATCGCCCAGACCGTGCCGCTCGTGGACGTGCTCGCCCGAAACCTGCAGGGCAAGCTCACGTTCGATACGTCGCTCATGCATGCCCAAGGGGCCCCGCTCGAACTCGACTTCCGCGCCGTGAACCGCGAACTGCGGTTCAGCTTCGGGCCCGGCACCAGCCCGGATCACGTGACGCTCACCGTGAGCACGGTCTCGGACCGCACGCTGCCCATCCTCGGCCTCGGGCCGGTCTATCGGGAAAACCAGATCGTCTTCACCCACGTCGATCGGCACGCCGTGATCTACGGCGGCCGCTTTCGCAACACGTTCAACTTCGACGTGGGGGCGACCTACCGCGGCCGGCTCGTCGGCGGCGAGGGAGGTGGAATCGGCAAGGCCCTCACCTTCCCTGGATCCGTCGCCGACAAGGCGCTCGAAGCGGCGAAGTTCGCCCAGGGAGCGTTCTTCAACCTCGACGCCAAGAGCATCGCCGACCTCAACTTCGAGGTGAAGAACCGGCTGAGCTACTCCGGGCCCGAGATCTCCCGCAACGGCGGCCTGCGCGGCCTCGTGTCGATCAACTATGTGAACCTGCAGGACCTCAAGATGCAGGGGAATCCGATGTCGACGGCCGACTCGCGATTCCAGTGGGCCAGCGGCAACCTGTTCGGCCCCGCGATCGACCTGGCGGCCCACGCGCTGAAACTGCAGACGACCGGCCTGCGGGGCGTCGGAAACAACCTGGCCAGGTCCAACCTGGGCGACGTGACCGTGCGCACCGGCATCAACCTCGTGCGGGGCACCGACGCCACTCCCTTCGCCGACCGCGCCGAGAAGGGCCCGCTCGCCTTCCTCACAAGCGGCGCCGACACGATCTCCGTCGGCGAGTCGCCGGCGTCGATCGCTCCCGGCATCCATGTTCTCGCCGGCGGATCGGGAGCCGACACCTACGCCTTCCGCTCGCAGATCTTCGGCGTAGCGCTCGCCCTCGACGACGTCGCGAGCTTCGACATCTCCGCCGGCGCGATCGGCGACGCGGTCGTGGATGCGATCATCCCGCAGGACACGCTCGATTTCTCCGCCATGATCGGGAACATGTGGTTCACGATCTACAGCGTGTCGCTCAACGACATCGACGCGATCAAGAACCTGATCAACGACAACGGCGTCGGCATAGGACTGCCGATCACGGTGGGCATGAGCCTGGTCTTGGCGACCACGTTCGACCCGTTCGGCACCGGTGAGGCCACGGTGGGCGAGTTGTCGCTCGGCAACCTGCTCGCCAAGGCCTCCATCGGGCAAGGCAGCATCGCGGTCGGCATCGGCATCGAAAACCTCACGGGCGGCCGCGGCACGAACACGTTCCGCTTCTACGACGGCGGCAGGGTGAAGGGGAGGATCGGCGCCGGCCCCGGCGGCAACGTCGTCGTCGATTATTCGAAATTCACGCTCGCCGATTCCGCCGGGAATCCGACGGGGCTCAACGCCAGCGACACCAGCGGAACGGCGGCCGACTTCGCCGCCGCGTTCGACTTCACGGTCGTGCCGAACCCGAACGACTGGATCAGCGGCGAGTACCAGTGGCCCTCCTGGCTCCAGACGCTCTTCCCCAACACGGCCTACCAGTTCGGCAGCACCACGGCCTCGGGGGGCGGCAAACTCGGCGTGGCGGGGGGCAACCACGCCACCGGCAGCCGGTTCAACGACACGTTTTCCGGCAACTCCAACGACAACCAGCTCGACGGCGCGGCCGGCAACGACACGCTCTCGGGACTCGCCGGCAAGGACACGATCACCGGCGGCCTCGGCAACGACACGATCTCCGGCGGTGACGACGACGACCAAATCGATGGCGGTGCGGGCAACGACTCGATAACAGGTGACGCCGGCAACGACTCGATCGTCGCCGGTGCGGGCAACGACACGGTCTCCGGGGGCACGGGAACCGACACCTACGTGCCCGACACGGAAGCCAATCTCGTCGTGTTCGTCGGCACGGCGCAGAACCAGGTGCAGATCACGAACGACACGAACCTGACCGCGGCTACGGTGGCCAACGAGGGCACGAACGCCAACCCCTGGATCGTCACGGTGCCTTGGGCAGCGCCGAACGAGACCGACGCCATCACGGCGATCGAGACGCTCCAACTCGATGCGGCGAATGCGTTGCCCACGAACGCCGTATTCATCCTGCGGGATGGCCTCCCGCAGACCTTCGCCTTCAACCCGACCAACATCGGCACGCTCGGCACCTGGAGCCTGTTCGTCGACCCGGTCGGCACCGACGGAAAGCTCGTCGATACGCTCGACATGAAAGGCTTCCCGTCGAACCAGGTCACGTTCGGCGCGATGGCAGGCGCCGGCGCCACGTCGGCCCAGACGCTCACGATCTACCCCGTGCCGCTAGCAAACAAGACCGATGAAACGACCCCGTCGCTGACGCTGACGGTCTACGGCCTCGGCAAGGAGATCACGGCCTCCGACCTCAACTTCACGACCGCACCGCCGGCCGCCCAAGGCTCGCTGTTCGTCGGCGGTGAGGGCGGGCTCGGCTCACTCGGATCGTTTTCCGCCGCGGGGTCGTCTTCGGGTCGAGTCTCCTTCGGAGGCGGCCTCTCCGCGCCGCTGTCGCTCGCGACGGCGGCCCAGACCGACAAGGAGAAGATCCAGACCGGGCTCACCGCGTTCGCCACGTGGGCCGACGACCTCGGCGACACGCTCGATGTCGCCTTCAACCTGCCGTTCGTGCCGGCCAAGGTCTCCGACTACTGGAACACGACCGCCGGCACGATCACGGCGAAGGTCGGCAGCGAGATCCGCGACAGGATCGTCGCGGCGATCATGGCCGCGCCGGCCGCCAATGCCGCGACGATCACGAGCGTGCCGGGCGTGTCATTGGCCCCGTCGGGCCGGCTCTCGGAGTTCGTGGCGACCGTGCCGCTCACGAGCATCGGCACCACCGTCACGCCGAGTTTCCAGATGCTCGCGGATCTCGGCCTCGACCTCACCGGCTTCGCGAGCTTCACGACGACCGCACCGCTCGCCCTCTCGGCATCGCTGAATCTCGAGTTCGGCTTCGGGATCGACGTGTCGAGCGGCCGGTTCTACATCGACAGCCCCGCGCTCGTTGGCACGGTCACCGTCGGCAGCCGAAACGCTTTCGACGCCTCGCTCACCGTCGGCCCGATCGGCGTCGGGATCGACGACGGCGTGATCTTCCTCCAGGCGGGGGTGGAGCTGCCCGCCCGCGGCCGCGTGTTCGTCGATTCGGCCGACGATCTCGACGCGCTCGACCTCGGCCTGCCCCGGTTCGATCCCGACAGCAACTACGAGGTGCGGCTGCCGTTCGTGCTCGAGGGGGCGCTCGCCGGCCTCGCCGACGGTCCGGTCGGCACGCTGCAGGGCTCGTTCAACGCTCCAGGCGATCTGAAGCAGGACACGAGCCGGCTCACCGCGTCGCAGTTCTTCACGCAGATCATCCCCAACACGCTCGAGTTCGACGGGGCCGATTTCGGGTCGCTCGTGGATCTCAGGAACGTGTCGCTCGATGCGGCGCTCGAGGGGCTGAAGACCGCCCTCACCTCCGCGATCGCCGAGGACGGCGCGGCCTACCGGAAGCTGCCGTTCATCGACAAGTCGGCCGTGGACCTGCTCGGCAACGGCTCGCTCGATCTCGTCGAGGCGGTGATCTCCGCGATCGAGACGGTGCAGGAGAATCTCACCGACATCAACCGGTTCGAGATCGACCTCAACGGCGAGCTCAACCGCGTGCTCGAACTCGCCCTGCCGATGGGCGACGTCGCGACGATCAAGCCCGCCTACGCCCGGCTCGTCGCCCTCTCCCGCGGGCTCCGGGGCTCCTCGACCGACGGCGATGTCGCCATCGCGGTCGCCCGGCGGGATCTCGCCACGCCGTTCGCGACGGCCGTCGCCGACCGCGACCTCGTGGCCGCCGCCGACCGGCTCGCCATCCGCGGCCTCGACGGAGGCTCGACCGACACGCAGGCGGCCGTCGCCGTCGCGAACGCCGCCGACGCGGCGAGGCAGGCCGAGCTCGTGGCGGCCCGCGACGCGCTGGCCGCCAACGCGGCTTTCTCCGCGGCCTGGACGCGGCTTGCGAATCTCGGCTTCGACGAGACGACGACCGACGACGAGATCGCGAGCCGGTTCGATACGGCTTCTTCGGTCGCCGAGGCACGGGCCAACCGAGATCTCGTCAAGGCCACTGGCAATGCGAGCCTGCTTGCAGATGCCCGTGCCCTCCTCGCCCGCGGCCTCGGGGCGACGCCCGACGCTATTGCCTGGGCATCGGCCACCCGGGGCCTCTCAGGCTCGGTGCTCACGAACCTACAGAACGCCCGCTCGCGGCTCGCGGCCGATGCAGCGGCCCCGTTTGCGGCCGCCTGGAACTCGCTCGTCGGCCTCGGCTTCGACGACACGACCACCGACGCCGCGATCGAGACCTTCTACGACCGCTCGGCCGAACAGCTCGCGGCCACGCAGGACCGCGACCTCGTCGCCGCTAGCCCCACCCTCGTGGCGAGCGGCCGGCTGCTCGCCGATGCCGGGCTCGACGGATCGGCGACCGATCTTGCGATCGCGACCGCCGTGGCCGGGATCGAGGCCGTCGATAGCGTGCTCGCAGACCGCGACGCCGTCGCCGGCAAGGACGTGACCGCGGCCCGCGCACGGCTCGCCGCCCTGGCCGCGACGGGCCTCTCGACCGACGCGGCCCTCGCGGAGACGTTGATCGCCGGCAACACCGCGGCGGCCGCTACCTTCGCCGCCGCCAAGGCCGACCGCGACGTCGTGCGCACCTACGACGACAACAAGGCGGTCGATCTCGAGTATCGCGACTCGGTCCTTCGGCTCGACCTCAACCTCCGCAAGGCGGTGGCCGGCGACTACGACATCGCCTTCGACCTGAAGGACCTGCCGGGCGTGGGCGACGCGCTCACCGGCGACGACCTTGGCCTGCGTCTTTCGAGCAGCGGCAAGCTCCACGTGGATGCCGACGTAACGCTCGGGCTCGGCTTCACGTTCGACCTCTCCCGGCTCGGCGACCCGAAGGTGCTCGTCTCCGACACGAGCCGCATCGAGTTCGAGAAACTCGTGATCGAGACGCTCGATCCCGTGAACATCACCGGGTCGGTGGTGGTCGCCGGCAAGCCGGTGCTCTCGCTCGCGATGAAGAATGCGACGATCGCCGCCGACCTCTCGGGCACGATCTCGCTCACCGCCGATGCCACCGACGGCGTGCATTCCGTCTCCGAACTCGCCGCCGACAAGACGCTCTGGAACGTCGATCTCGTCGGCTCGCTCGATGCGAAGCTGCCGCTCTACTTCCCCACGGCGAGCCTGCCGTTCGGCGGCAGCGACGCCGACGGCAACCTCGACGGCATCGCCGACAACGTGCTCGACATCCGCGGCAGCTTCCGCGGCGCCAACGACTACGACCTCCGTGTCACGGCGCCGCGGGTGAGCCTGCTCGGGGTCGCCCGCGACATCTTCGCCGTGTTCAACGATCCCGAGGTGATGCTCGAGAGCCTCGACGGAATGTTTAGCGGCATCAAGGACGGCCTCTCGTCGCGGTTCGCCACGCTCGCCCTGCCGATGATCGGCGACCAGCTCAAGGATGCCGCCAATTTCGTGGACGGCCTCCGCGACCGCTTCCTCGGCGTCTCCGCCGCGGGCAAGTCGCTCGCGGTCACCGCCGCCGGCCGCTACGAGTCGGGCAGCCTCGGCCACCGCCTCGCCGTGGCCATCGACCGCAACGCCGACAACGATCCGGCCAACGACCAGCTCGTCTCCGACCTCCTCTTCGGCGGCATCCGCGAGGCCCTCTACGAGAAGCTCGGCAAGCCCGGGCTCAACGTGCTGCGTGTGCCCCTGCGGGATGCCCGCGGTCGCACGCTGTTCGACCCGATGACCGGCGCGGAGCAACTCGTCGAGGTGACGAGCCCCGACCAGGTGCAGATCGGCGTCGAGAACGGCGCGATCTCCTTCAACGTGACGCTCGGCGACAGCCTGCTCAAGCACATGTTTCCGCAGGGGAGCGGCGTGCTCGAGTGGCGGGACATCGATCCCACGGCCGCCGAGGACATCGTCGCGTCGATCCCGATCGACTTCGCGGCCGCGATCCCGGGATTCTCGGTGAAGACCGGCGAGAACGACCGGATCGACCTGCGGTTCGACTACGTGATGGGCCTCGGGATCGGCCTGAGCGTGACCGACGGCCTGTTCCTCGACACGAGCGGCGTGACGGAATCGGGCAACGACCTGCAGCTCGACCTTTCGGCGACCGTCTCGGCCGGGGCGAGCCTCTCGGCCAACGTCGTCTTTCTCCAGGGATCGCTCCGCGACGTGGACGACGGCCGGCCCAGCGGCTTCTACGGCCAGTTCGGCGTCGATCTCCAGGCCTCGGACGACCGCTGGTCGCTCGGCGAGAGCCTCGCGATCGTGGCGACGCTCTCCGCGGAGGCCGATATCGATCTCCACGCGTCGCTCGGGATGTCCACGGCCGCCGTCGGCGGGTCGAGCTTCGGGTTCCCGACGATCACCGCGACGCTGCGATACGACCAGACCTTCGCCAAGGCGACCTTCGGCGGTGGGACTTCACAGGCCACCTTCGGCTCGGCGCCGATCGTGACCTTCGAGAACGTGCAGCTCGATCTCGGCGAGTTCATCTCCGGCTTCATCGGGCCGATCATCGGCCAGGTGCGGACGGTCACGCAGCCCCTCGAGCCCCTGGTGAAGATCCTCACCAAGGAGATCGTGCTGCTGAAGCAGCTCGGGGCGAAGCAGACGTCGCTGCTCGACATCGCCGGCACACTGCTCGGATCGACGAAGTATGCGTCGGTCGTCAAGGCGGTGAAGGCGATCGCGGAGATCGTGACCTTCGTCGAGCTCGTTGGCGACTTCGCCGACACCCCGCCCGGAGAGCCGATCCTCGTGTCGTTCGGCACGTTCGTGATGGGGGGCGATCCGCGGGTGAAGAGCAACCCCGCGGCCGTGCCGACCGACACGCCCACGTCGTCGAAGGTGCCGAGCACGAACTCAAAGGCCAACGGCATCACCTCCAAGATCGGCTCGAAGCCCGGGGCCTTCCGGTTCCCGCTGCTGACGAACCCGGCGGCCGCCTTCGGCCTGCTCTCGGGGCAGGATGTCACGCTCTTCGAGTACGACCTGCCGGCACTCGATCTCCAGTTCCTCTACGAGCAGTCGTTCCCGATCTTCCCGGGGCTGAACGCCAAGCTCGGGGGCGAGGTGCGGGCCACGACGAATTTCACGTTCGGCCTCACGACACGCGGTTTCTTCCAGTTCCAGGCGGGCGGCTATCGGCCCGAGGACATCCCGCTCATCTTCACGAAGGGCTTCTTCGTCTCCGACCACGGCATCCAAAACTCGGGCAACGACCTGCCGGAGGCCACGCTCTCCGCCAAGATCATCGCCGGGGCGTCGGTCGGCATCGGCGGCCTCGTCGAGGCGGGCGTCGAGGGCTACATCCAGGCGACGGTCAACTTCGACCTCAACGACAAGCCCAACGAGGGCACCGGCTTCTACATCGACAACAACCCGTCCCGCGGCTACGCCGTGGCGCCGCAGTACGACGGCAAGCTCTACCTCGAGGAACTGCTCGACCGCGGACCGGCCTGCATCTTCAACATCTACGGCGATGTCGTCGCGGGGCTCGACGCCTACTTCTGGGTCGGCGTGAAGATCTTCGGCAGCAAGATCACGATCTTCTCGGCCCGCAAGAGCCTCTTCCGCGGCGTGATCGCCGAGTTCAACTACCAGTGCGACGACGAGCCCGCACCGACGCTCGCCACGCGGACCGGCTCCACGCTCGACCTCGTTCTCTCGCCGCAGACCCGCGACGGCGTCACTACGGGCGATCGCTTCGAGGTGAGGCAGGTGGAGCTCCCCGATGGCAGCGGCGGCACTACGAAATACATCGAGGTGAAGGCCCGTGGCTTCTCCAATTTCTTCCTCGCCTCCGAGGTCACGCTCATCCGCTCGACCGGCACCGACCAGGACGACGAGATCACGATCGACAGGACGGTCGCCGCGAACGTGCGGCTGCGGGGCGGCAAGGGCAACGACCGCTTCATCCTGAACGCGACCGATGCCACTGCGGGCTTCACCCGCGAGGTCTTCGGCGAGGATGGCAACGACCAGTTCGTCGGCAGCGACTTCGTGGACGTGCTCGACGGCGGCGAAGGCAACGACACGCTCGTGGGCGGCAAGGGCAACGACATCCTGCGGGGCGGCGGCGGCAACGACGCCCTCTCGGGGGGCGACGGCAACGACCGGCTCGAAGGCGGCGACGGCAACGACGAGCTTTCGGGCGGCAAGGGCAACGACCTGCTCGACGCGGGTGGCGGCGACGACCGGCTCGCCGGCGAGGACGGCGCCGACTGGCTCTACGGCGGCGCTGGCACCGACGTGCTCGTCGGGGGCACCGGCGCCGACTATCTGCTCGGCGGCACGGGCACCGACACAATCACGTTGGACGTCGGCGGCCACGGCGGCGGCGACCTCTTCGTCGATGGCGGGGACGGCGCGCTTGCCGGCGGCGCGGCCTCCGATGGCAGCGTCGACACGCTCGTCGTCACCGCGACAGCGGCCGCCGACACGATCACGGTGTCGGCCGTTGCTCGGGCGGCCACGATCACCGCCACGCGGCCCGACGGGGCGACCGTCACGCTCACCCGGCCCGCCGCGGGGGTCGAGGTGGCCGTCGGGTCGATCTTCGTGCACGCCACCGACTTCGAGACGTTCCGGATCGACGCCGGTGCCGGCAGCGACACGATCACCGTGAACGACCTGCAGGGCTCGCTCGCAAGCCGCCTCTTCATCGATCTCGGCGTGGCGGCCGGCTCGACGACCGTGGCCGTGCCGCTCATGCAGCCGCTCGTCATCGCTCCCGCGACGACCGGCGGCGCGAGCGCCTTCACGCTGCGGGGCGACGTGGCCGCCGGCGACGTCTGGACGTTCGTCGTCGGTGAGGCATCGTTCGCCTACACCGTCGCCGCCTCCGACACGACGCTCGCCCAGGTCGCCCTCGGCCTCGCCGCCGTAATCGACGCCGATGCGGCCTTCGCGGCCACCGCCTCAGGCGGCGTGGTGAGCGTGACCGGCTCCGGCGCCTCAGGCGGCACGATCTCCGTCGCCTACCCCGAGATCCAGGAAGACGACTCCACGCTCATGCAGCCCCGAACGGAGCAGGTCTGGCGGCCGGTGCTCACGGCGGCCGGCAGCCCGCGGCTCGTGGCGGGCAGCGTGTCGGGCACGATCGACGCCGACACAAGCACCGAACAACGCACGCTCGTCACGCTCGCCGGTTCCGTGACCGCCGGCACCGTCTGGCAAGTCGTGATCGACGGCACGTCCCACCGCACGACCGCGACGGCCGACGATACGCTCGCCACGATCGCCGGGCGGCTGCGGACGGCGATCGTGGCCGGCGGCCTCTTCACGACCGAGGGCGACGCCGCCTCATTCACGGTATCGCTCGCGTCGGCACACGCCGGCAGGGCCTTCCTCGTGAGCAATGCGGTCGTCTTCGCCAACGAATCGCAGGCGGCGCTGCGGGCCGACGAGGCCGAGTTCGATCCCGACGGCGTTATCGAGTTGAGCCCCGACGAGGTCTTCGTCAGGAGCTACACCGCCGCCACCGCCACGCTCACCGCCGCGATCCCGAGGACCGTTGCGAGCACCTGGCGGCTGACGGTCGGCGAGACCGACTACATGACGACGGTCACTGCCACGGAGGCCCCGTCGATCACGCTTGCCACCATCGCCGGCCGGCTGGCCGCCGCCGTGCAGGCGGGTGGCCGATTCACGGCGACGAGCTCGACGGCGACGATCACGCTCGGCCTCGACCCGGCCACCCCCGTGGCCGTTGAGACCACGATGTCGTACCTCGAACTGGCCACCATCGAGACCGAGGTGCCGAACGTCGGCCACGACGGCGCCCACGACACCGTGATCGTCCACGGCGGCCAGACGACCCCCTTCGGTGACCGGTCGCTCGCCGCCGACACATTCGCCGTTTCGACCGTGGACGACGACGTCGTCGTCGGCATCGAGGGCGGCCCGACCATCACGCTGCAAAACTCCCGGCGCGACGCGACCGACACGTCGCCCCACCGGGCCGCCGACGGATCGGCCGTGTTCCTCGCCGACAGCCTGCGGGTGCGGGGGGGCGGCGGCAACGACACGCTCAACGCCGCGGGTGTCCTCGCCGATGTCATCGCCATCTCGCTCGAAGGCGAGGCGGGCAACGACCGGCTCGTCGGCTCGGCGTTCTCCGACGTGCTCGACGGCGGCCTCGGCGACGACACGTTCACCGCCGCGGCCGGGTTCGACGCCTTCTACGACGCCGGCGGTTCCAACACGCTCTCAGAGCAGTTCGACTCACCCGGCATCTCGCTCTATGGCGACACGTTCATCGTGGGCACGATCCTCGGCGACTCGGGCCTGCCGCTCGGCCTGCGAAGCATCGTCGAGGAGCAGGCTGCCAACGCCGCCGTCCCGGCGGGCGGCGAACCCGTCTTCCATCGGCTGGGCGACCGGGGCAGGGTCTACGCGGCCGACGCCGTCGTCGAGAGCCTCCGCGACCCGCGGACGGGCCTCGAGATCTTCTCTGCCGCGACGATTGTCGGCGGCAACGGCAACAACACGCTCGTAGTCAATGACAGTCTCGGCAGCGTGACGGTCGGCAGCCAGACGATCTCCGTCTCCGACTGGACCGGCACGACGGTGCTCGACAACCTCGGTGCCTCGGGCGACTCCAACGAGTACTACCTCATCACGCTCAAGGGTGCGTCGCCGACCGGTCGCGGAGCCCGCTACCTCGTCGCCGACTCCGGCGGCACGTCGGGCTACAACGAGGTCTACGTCTTCGGCACGCCGGGCGCCGACACGCTCACGATCGACGGCGGCAGCGGCATCGGCTACGTCTTCTCCGGGCCGAAGGACGACCCGACCTTCCCATATAGCGTCGCGCTCGCCCACTCGAGCATCTTCCCGGTGCGGCCGACGAACGCGGCCGACATCTTCACCACCGTCACGATCACGGGGCCCTCCTCGCTCGTCGGGGTCGTGGAGGTGGTCCGCGACCGCGTGCCCGTCGCCCTCCAGCACTCCGGCAGCACCGCCTCCTTCAAGATCGCCGCCGACAACGCGATCGACGGCACGGTGAACGCCGGCCGCACCTGGACGATCCGCATCGGCACCGATCAATACAGCTACACGAGCATCCAGGGCGACACCGACGCGACCGTCGCCACCGCGCTCAAGAGCCTCATCCGCCGCGAGAATCCCGCCGGCGAGCGGGTGGTGTTCCAGGGCGTGCAGCGGCTCACGGTGCTCACGCTGGATGGGGGCGACACGATCGACGTCCGCGACACGGCGATCGAGACGGTGATCGACACGGCGGTCGGCGACGACCGGATGCGGATCGGCGTCGTGCCGCAGGTGCCCGACCGTGGCAACGCGACGTTCGAGAACCCGGCCGGCGTGCCGATCGTGGACACGCTCCACATGTCGAACGGCGTCTCGACGGTGACCTACCTCTACGGCGGCACCGGCAACGACTACTTCGAGGTGAACCACAACGCTGCGGCGCTGTTTCTTTTTGGCCAGGAGGGGAACGATCGGTTTGTCGTCAACACGTTCCTCGTGCTCTCGCAGAATCCCGACGACCCGGCCTCGATCACGAACCTCGCCAAGCTCTTCGGCGGCACGGGGGACAACCGCTACGAGTATCTGCAGAACGCGCCGGTCACCATCTTCGGCGGCAGCGGCACCGACACGGTGGTGATCACCGGCACGCCGATCGGCGACACGTTCATCGTGACCGAAAACTTCGTGGCCGGGGCGGGCCGGATCGTGTCGTACGACGGCATCGAGCAGCTGGTCGTCAACGGCGGCGGCGGCGCCGATCGCATCTACGTGCTCGGGGCGCCCGGCGACCTCAAGATCGAAATCGCCGGCGGCTCGGGAGACGACATCGTCTACCTCGGTGGCGACGCCCCGCCGCTCTTCTTCCAGCCGTCGCCGGTCACCTACCAGCCGCCGTCGTTCACGGTGCAGGATCCGCCGGTCATCGAGTTCACGACGAAGACGCTGCCGGCCATCGGCTATTCGAGGCGGATGCGGTTCTGGGGCAACCGCGCCGCCTGGGAGTTCATCATCCGGCCGGGCAACGGCGGGAGCGTCAACGACTTCCTCGCCAACACGGTGACGTCGTGGGTCAACCAGTGGTATGCCGACAACAAGGCCTCCGCCCGGTACTTCGACGTCAAGTACCAGGACGACCGCTACGGCAGCGGACTGCAGGGGATCATCAACGCCACGCGGGCTTCGGTCCGCTGGTCGATCAGCTGGGGACGGTGGTGGTTCTTCGACCCCTACATCAACTTCACCTTCACCATGCCGGCTCTCACGGCGGAGATCGGCGCCGAGGTCTACCCCGAGCCGCGGATCGTCACGCCGCCGCCGATCACGATCACGCCCGACGCCTTCTCGCTCTCGGTGGACGCGGTGCGGCGGCTCGATGCGATCCAGGGCGACCTGCGGATCGACGGCGGCAGCGCGGCCAACGAAAACGACCGGCTCATGGTCTACGCCCAGGATGCGACGGGGCCGCTCTCCGGGCGGCTGGCGAACACGAGCGTGGCCGGCGGCGACGGCTCCGGTTCGACGACGTTCTTCAAGCTCACCGGCCTCGGCCTGGCGACTGCGGGCGTGCTCGCCCAGAACATCCGCGGGTTCGACCTGCTGCTCGGAAGCGAGGCCGACACGTTCCGGATCGACGCCCGGCCGATCGATGGCCTGTCGCTCACGACCCGCCTGTCGCTCGGCGACGGTGATGATGCCGTGACGATCACGGCCCTCCCGGGACCGACGACGGTGCTCGGCGGGGCCGGCAGCGACCAGGTGGTGATCGACGCCGACGAGTCGCTCGCCGCGGAAGTGCTCGGCAGCCTCGTGTTCGACGGCAACGCCGAGATCTACGAGCAGACGGTCGGCCTTAACTACGTACCGTCGTTCCACGACCCGATCGTGGCGGCCGTGCCGTCGGTGGCGACCGGCACCGCAGGCAGCACGGTCGCGAACCCCGCACCGCAGTTCAAGGAGAAGCTCCTCTCGGCATCGCGCACGGCCCACGTCGCGGTCCGCGGCACGTTCCCGTCCGTGGACGGCGGCCCGGGCGTGGACGTGCTTGAAAAGCCGCTCGACGTGTTCTGGACCCGAGTGGAGGTCTCGCTCACGGGATTCGTGGCGGCAGGCGAGGATTGGACGCTCGCGCTCGACGGGGTGAATTTCAGCCACACGTCCTCGGCGACCGATACGCTGGCGACGGTGGCGGCGGCCCTCCGCACGAAGGCGGTCGCGGCGAGCGCCGGCTACACGATCGACCTCGACGCGACCCGCCCCGGCACACTCGTGATCTCGCGGGCACGGTCGTTCACGGCCCGGGTGGTCAAGGGCTTCGACACGGCCGCCGAGTTCACCGGCGCGATCGACGAGGCGGTGGTCCAGTTCCAGTTCAGCGGCACGGTGACGGTCGGCTCCATCTGGTCGCTCTCGCTCGGGCCCACGACGCATTCGCATACGGTGACGTCGGCCGCCGAGACGCTCGCGTCGATCGCCGCGTCGCTCGCCGTGAAGGTCGGCTCGGCCGCCACGCCGCTCCGCTACCTCGACCTCCAGGCGGTCGATCTCTCCGACCCGTCGGGGCTTCCCATCTACGACGCGATCCAGCGCCGCGGCACGCAGGCCACGGGCTACGTCGAACGGGGCTTCCAACTCCGCGGCTACGCGATGCGGGGCTACACGGGCGGCGGCGGCACGATCGTGATCGACAATGCCAACCCCGCTCGCGCACGGCTCTACGAGGATCTCCAGGGCAACCTGTCGCTCACCGACACGGGCAAGCCTCTGTTCGTGATCGACCTTGCCAACACGAGCGGCCTCGCCGCGCCGCTCTTCGTGGACAGCCGGGGCCGGCTCACGACCACCGACACCGGCGTGCAGGCCCTCCAGATCGCCCAGCGTCCGGCGACGGTCGTGCCGTTCTACGTGCATTCGGGAACGATCTCCAATTGGTCGGCCGGCACGCTCGTGCCCGGGTCCGGCCTCGTAGCCGCCTCGGGCACGTCCGTCGCGGCCCACCTGCCGATCCAGTTCAATGCCAGCGGCAACAAGCAGGTCGCCACGCCGCTCGCCGACCGCGGCTATCAGGCCCGCGGCTACCAGCAGATGGGCTATTACCGGCTCCCGGACGGCCGGCTCTCCACGACCACGATTGTTGCTGGGGCGACGATCGTGATCGATCCGCACAACGCGATAAGCGTGCCGCTCTACCAGCGGCGCAACAGCATCGGCCAGTGGGAGATCACGACCGAGAAGCTCGTCGATTCGGACCTGCGGCCGCTGATGGTCGTGGGCACGCCGTCCTTCGCCGATCAGCCGCTCTATCTCGATGCCAACGGCAATCTCACGACCGTCGTAACCTCGATCCCCGACTGGCGGCGGGGCATCCAGCGGACGGATGCCGCGGGCAACCCGCTCTACATCACCGCGACCGGAATGGCGACGACCGACGCGGCGCAGGGCGTCCGCCGGGCGATTCTCGTCACCAATGAGCCGCTCTACGACGACGCGAACGGCAATCCCACGCTCGAGCCGACCGGCAACGCCCAGCGGATCGTCACCGACAACACGAACTCGAGCGGCAGGGCGGTGCGGCTCTACACCGACGCCTCGGGCCGCCGCACGACGAGCCTCGCCAGCCCCTCGGTCGTGATCGACAACGGCAACCGGTCGGGCTACGCGGTGCCGCTCTTCTACGACCACCTCGGCCGCAAGTCGGAGATCGCGTCGCCCAACAAGCTCATGGCGCAGACCGACTCCAACACCGCGCCGCTTATCTACTTCGACACGCAGGGGCTCGACACCGAGGCGAGGAACCGGCCGGCGGTGCCCACGGTGGACGACAACGGCACCGCCCCGGGCACGGCCGGCTACGACGCCGCCGCCAACCGGGCCGCCACGATCGAGGTGTATCGCCAGCGGCTCGACGTGGCCACGCGGTCGTTCCAGATGACCCGCACGATCGTCGACACGATCGGCGTCGACACGCTCGCCGTCAACACCTCCGGCCGCGCAACGAGCCTCGTGCTCGATGCCGGCTCGCTCACCGGCCTGCGGCTCGCGAACTCGACCAGTTTCGTCGGGCTCGAGGCGGTGCGGATTGCGACCGGCAACTTCGCCAACTCGCTCGACATTCAGAACACCCATTCGGGATCGGTCGCCGTGAATACCGGCGGCGGCACCGACACGATCACTGTGAAGCGAATTGCCGGTGCGACCACGATCGACGTCGGCGCGGCGGCCTCCGGCAGTGGCTCCGCGACCGTCGCCGTCGGCGAGTCGGGCTCGCTTGCCGGGATCCGGGCCGCGCTTACCGTCCGCGGTGCGACCTCCAGCGGCACGACCGCCGCCACGCTCGACGACACGGCGAACACCCAGGCAATCCGCGGCACGGTCACGGCGACCTCGTTCACGGGCCCCTTCGGCACGGGTGGGCGGCTCGACTACGCCCGGCTCACGACCCTCGGCATCTCGCTCGGCGGCGGCGGCGACACGCTCACCGTGGCGGGATCCTCGGCCGGCACGACGACGCTCGATACCGGGGCCGGGGCGGACGTCGTCGCGGTGGGCAGCGACACGGCCCTGCTCACCGACAGCCTCGGCACGCTCGCCGCCATCCGCGGCCGGCTCGTGCTCGCCGGCAATGCCGGCAGCGACACGTTGGCGATCGACGCCGGCGGCCTCGCGACGGCGGCCACGGTCAGGATCACGGCCACGCAGGTAACCGGTCTCACGGCCGACGCGGGGATCGACTACGGCAACTTCCAGAGCGTGTCGATCCGCACGGGCTCGGGCAACGACGACGTGACGGTCGAGAGCATCGCCGCGGGCTTGACGAGCGTGTTCACCGGCTCGGGCAGCGACCGTCTCGAGAGCCAGGGGGGCGTCGGCGGCACGGGCGACCGCACGCTCGATCTCGACGGCGGCGGCAGCGGCGACCGCTACGTCGTGAACCGGCTCTTCGCGGTGGCGTCGGGGGTCTCGTTCATCCGGCTCGCCGATTCGGGCACCGACGGGATCGACACGCTCGACTACCGCGGCCTCGCCGCCGCGGCCAACGTGATCCAACTCGACACGGTCTACGAGCAGGATCAGGACGCCGACGCCGTTTTCTCCGCCGATCGCTGGGCCGCCTACGGCAATCACGGTGACGGGCTGATCATCGCCCGCAAGCCCGACGGTGGCGGCGGACTGACCTCGCAGGATTTCGATTCGATCGCCGGGTCGAACAACGTCTTCCAGGCGGCGGTGACGCCCGGGCTCGGGGCGTCGGACGGTCTCGAGATCCTCAACTACTCGCTCGTCGAGCGAATCATCGTGTATGGCGGCAACGCCAACGACACCTTCCTGGCCGACGACACCGCCACGTCGCTCAATGTCTACGGCCTCGGTGGCGACGACGCCTTCTTCGTGGGATCGATTCTCGGCACCGAGACCGTGCGTGCAGACGGCCAGGAGGTGAGCGTGGTGACGGAGATCACCCACGGCGCCTCCTACGCGGCCTCGTTCTACGGCGGCGGTGGCGACGACTACTTCGAGGTCAACCACACCGTCGCCGACATCTCGCTCTTCGGTGACAACGGCGACGACACGTTCTACATCAAGGCGCTCCTCACGCTCGACGAGTCCGACGAGGTCCGGCAGGTGTCGGCGGGGCTCACGAACGTGAGCGGACAGACCGGCGCGGAGAGCGACGAAACCCAGACGACCAACGACACCCGCGAGGTCGACATCGACTCGCTGGCCTACGTCCAGAACGCGCGAATCAACATCGACGGCGGCACCGGGTTCAATTCGCTCGCGCTCGTCGGCACCGTGCTCAGCGACACGTTCTACATCTACACGGAGGTCGTCGCCGGCGCTGTCGTGCAGCGGATCTACGGCGCGGGCGTCAAGCTCGACTCGGTCACGAACGTGCAGCGGATCCAACTGCTCACGGGGCCGGGCGACGACAAGGTCTACGTGCAGGGGGTCGATCTCGGCCCCGTGGCCGATCTCGTCATCAACCTCGGCGCGGGGAGCGACACGGTGACCTTCGGCGGGCCCGCCCGCGAGGCGAGCCTCTCGTTCCCGGCGGTGAAGGCAACTCGGTTCGCGAGCACGAACGGCTACGACCCCGCCGGCGTCACCTCGATCTCGGCGGGCCGCGGAATTCAGTCGGTGAAGAAGGCCACCAGGGTCGTGCCCTACGACGTGACGACGCCGGCCACGACGCGGGACATCACGGTGCCGGCCGCAGATGCCCTCTCGGGCATCAAGAGCCCCGTGATGATCCAGGATCCTGCCGGCATGCTCGACAACGTCGTCTTCGACCACTCGCGCGGTGCGACGAACCTGTTCCTCGACGACAAGTCGCTGAAGCGGTGGCAGCTGGAGACGGATGGAACCCGGCTCGTGCTCCCCACGGCGGTCGTGGCGGCCGGTGCGCGGACCGACCTCCTCTCGCAGACGGCCCCCATGTCGGCCACCGCGCGGTCGCGGCTGGTGGGCACGGCCGACGGATTCCTCGTCAACCAGATCGGCTTCACCGCCAGGTATTTCGACCCAGGCCTCGTGCAGCGGCTCCAGGCCCTCGCCGGCTCCGCCACGGAGACGGTCACGATCCCAGCCGGCATCGGCTATGCGTCGTTCCAGAACACGCTCGACAGTTCACAGCAGCCGGTCTCGACGCTCCAGCAGCTCCGCGACTTCCTCGTGGGGACGGGCTACACGGTAAATGTCCAGGAGACCCCAAACCCCGACCCGAGCCAGACGACGCCCTACCGCGACATCTCGTCGATCGCCGACGCCGCCGGCCGGACGATCGCCTGGAAGGGCACCTATGCCACGGTGATCAGGGACAACACCACCTTCCGCGACCTGATCGGCGTCACGCTCGTCACCGCGAGCCCGGTGCCGGTGGCGGCGCAGTCGGGCTACGTGAAGACGGCCACGGTCGTTTCCAACACGGCGTGGGACACCGTCCGCGTCGTCGATCAGCCCACCTACGTCCACCTCCAGGGGATGGACGAAGTCGAGGTGCTTCTGCCCACGGCACGGGCCAACGCCTTCACCCTCGCCGATGGCGTGTATGCGGGCAAGACGGTCGTGCAGGGCGGAAGCCTCGCGGACACCTTCACGATCCTGGCGATCGGCGGAAAGACCTTCCTCTACGGCAATGCCGGCGACGACACGTTCCAGGTCGGGTCTGGCTCCGTGGCCGGCATCGGCAGCGATCTGTTCCTCTTCGGCGGTCTCGGCACCGACACGGTGACGGTCCGCGCGGAGGCCGATGCGGCCAATGCGAGCGTGGCGGTCGATCGCAACACGGTGCAGCGCACGTTCGAATCCGAGCGGACGAACAAGCTCACCAACGCGCTCGAGTTCAGGTCGATCACCGCGGCGGAGAACCTGCAGATCCGCGACACGATGCGAGCGACGGCGCTCGGCTATGCCCGGCTCGGCAGCGACATCGATGCGGGCTACCTCACGTCGATCGCGGGATCCGCCCGCGACGCTGCGATTGCCGGGATCGACGCCACGCTTGCCAGCGTCCGCGGCGCGTTCCGTGCAGCCGTCGATGGACTCGTGGCCGAGCAGGTGGCCAACGTGACGGCTGACCTGCTGGATTCGCTCTCCGACTACGGCAACCTGCTGGTGGAGCGGGCGTCGGTCGAGCGGCAATCGGCGGCCAACGCCGGTGCGGCTGCCGCTGCGTCTGCCGATAGGAGCCGGCTCGATGCATACCTCAGGCAGCGGGGGGTGCGGCGGATCGAGTTCACGGGCAACCCATCAGCGCCATACGTTCTCGGCTCGCTGGTCACCGCGGCCGATCTCATCACAAATCCGGCGATGTCCGTGTTGCCGGGGCTTCCGCTTGTGTGGTGGCGGGTGCTGTTATCGATCCGGAAGACGATCGATGTCCAAAATGCGATCGACGACAAACTCGCCGACGTGTCAACGCGGATCGAAGGCCAGGAGGAGTTGCTTCAGGCCACGCTCACAGCCGGCGACCTCTCGACCTTCGGGCAGCTCATCGCAGGGGGCATGCGGGCGACCGACGCCGCCAAGCGGACGATCGAAACGGCCCAGTCGGTCAAGAATCGCTTCACGACCATCCGCAGTGAGTTCGACACGGCGGCCGCGCCGACACTCTCGCAGATCGACTCCGTCCGGACTCTGCTCGCCCAGGTCAAGTCCACGACGACGGCGGCCGCCATGGCGGCCGGCCTGCCGACGATCGCACCGGCGATCGACGCGCTGCGTGCCTTCCTCGGGGCTTCGCTCACCGCCTCGGCGAGTGACACGGTCGCGTCGGTGGATCTCGAGCGGCTCGGACTGGCAGGGGATCTGGCGTTCACGGACCCGCTGGCGGGGATCACCGCCGCCAAGGACCTGCTCGATGCGATTCCCGAGGCGTCCGCATTCACGCTCGCCGCGACCTACCGGGCCCGGACGAGCCCGACGTTCGACCAGGCGGTCGACCTGTTCGACAATGCAGGCTTCAAGCAGGCCATCGCCGCCTACGAACGGGCCGACGCGGTCGCCCGCACGCTGCCCACCTACCGCGGCACCGGCTTCGACAGGCTCCGCGACGTCCGTCGCGGCATGGTGAAGTTCGACATCTTCCTCGACAACGCCAGAGAGTCGTTCGACTTCCTGTCGTTCAAGCGGAGCTATCTCGCGAACCTCGACAACCTGGAGAAGCTCACCAGCCAGGTGGACCGGGCGGCCCTCGAGGCCCAGTACACCGCGCAGATCGCATCGCTCGTCGCCGATCGGGCGAAGATGGATGACGTGATCCGGCGCAACGACGAGGCGGTCGCGTTCTTCGCGGCCCGCAAGCAGGCGGCGGCGGCTGGCTTCACCGCCATCGATACCTCACTCCGCAATACCTCGCGTTTCTTGATACAGATCGGGTTCCTGTCATTCGTACGCACGATCACGTTCGACTACACCACGTTTCCTTCCTACATTCAGGCAAAGGCCCAGCGGGATGCGGCCGATGCCGACTACTCGAGGGCCCTCACGCTGAGGACTTCCGCGACAAACGCCCGCGCGGCGCTCGTGTCGGAGATCGCGTCGCTGAATGCGAAAGTGACCGCGATCAGCGGAGACCTGGAGAAGGACCGGGCTCGCGTCACCACGCTCCAAAAGACGCTCGATCGGCAGTACAGGCTCCTCGGTGAACTGAGCGGCATCACTCTCGACGTGCTCACCCGCACGCCCACAAGGGCCGCCCAGACGGTCGATGAGTTCAACGGCACGAGCAGCCTGATCGCCGAGCTGCGGCGGTATCAGGAAACCTTCACGATCACGAAGGCGGCCGGCGTCACGACCGCCTCCACCGACTTCACGCCCGATGGCGCTTCGGTGGTCCAGACGGTGGCGACGCAGAACGCCTTCCAGGTGGTGAGCGTGACGGGGGCGAGCGTTGGCGGCATCCACGCGGAGGCGGGCACGTTCGAGGTCTACAACCTTGATCTCGGCGACGGCGACAACGAGGTGCGGATCACCGGCACGCCGACCGGCATCGTGAACGTCACGGCGGGCGACGGCCGCAACACGTTCCTCGTCGGCGACGAGGCACGCACCACCGACCAGCTCGCCGGCGCGCTGACGATCGCCGCGGGCACGGGCAGCAACCGGCTTGCCGTGGACGCCGGTGGCACGGCCACGGCGATGAACGTCGTGCAATCGGCGGTGGTACGCGACGGCGCGACGTTCATGCAGCTCACCGGCATCGCTCCCGTGCTCGTCACCTACCGTTCTGCCAACGGCTTCGACCGCGGGGTGGAGCTGACGACCGGCACGGCCGCCGACACCGTGCGGATCGATGCCGTGCATGCCGGCACCACGACGAAGGTTGCGACCGGCACTGGTGGCGACACCGTGTCGGTGACCGCCATTTCGGCGCCGCTTTCGATCGACACGGGCGACGGAAACGACACGGTACATGTCGGCAGCCTGGCGCCGTCCTCCGGCGGCAACGTCAATGCGATCGCGGCCCGGCTGACCGTTGATGGAGGTACCGGCACCGACACGCTGAACGTCGATGACACGGCTGACTCGGTCGGGAATACGGGCACGCTCACGGCCACCGAGATCACCGGCCTCGGCATGACCGCCGGCATCGGCTACTTGAACCTCGAGACGGCTGGAATCTCGCTCGGCAGCGGCGGCGACACCTTCACGGTCTCGAGCACCGCTGCCGGAACGACGAGTACGATCGCGACCCGTGGCGGCAATGACACCGTCAACGTCCGGGCGATCGGAGGGGCCACAATCGTGAATGCCGGCGACGGAAACGACGCCGTCAACGTCGGGAGCCTGGCTCCGACAGCCGGCGGCACCGTCAACGCGATCGCCGCCCGGCTCACGCTCGACGTCGGGGCCGGCACCGACACGCTCACCATCGACGACACGGCCGACTCGGCCGGCAACACGGGCACGCTCACCGCCACCGAGATCACCGGCCTCGGCATGACCGCCGCCGGCAGCGACCCCACTGGGATCAGCTACGCGAACGTCGAAACACTCGACATCAAGCTCGGCAGTGGCAGCGACACGTTCACGATCGCGAGCACCGCCGTGGGAGCGACGACCACGCTCAACACGAACGCCGGGGCCGACGTGGTCAACGTTCAGTCGGTTGGCAGTGCCACTTCGGTGAACACCGGCAACGACAACGACACGGTGAATGTCGGCAGCCTCGCCCCGGCCTCAGGCGGCAGCGTCAACGCGATCGTCGCCCGGCTCACGCTCAACGCCGGTGCCGGCAGCGACAAGCTGACTATCGACGAGACGGCCGACACGGCGGCGAACACCGGCTCGCTCACCGCCACCGACCTCACCGGCCTCGGCATGACCGCGGGAATCGACTACACGGCCGTCGAGACGCTCGACATCAAGCTCGGCAGCGGCAACGACTCGTTCACGATCGCGAGCACCGCCGCTGGAGCCACCACGACGCTCACCACGAACGCCGGCGACGACACCGTCACGATCCAGTCCACCGCTGGCACGACCACGGTCCACACAAACGGCGGCAGCGACACCGTGCTCATCACCGGCACGGGTGCCGCCACGACGGTCACCACCGGCGACGACGCCGACACGGTCAACGTCCGGGCGATCAGTGCCGCCACCACGGTCAACGCCGGCGACGGCAACGACACGGTGAACGTGGGCAGCCTGGCCCCGGCGGCTGGTGGCAGCGTCAACGCGATCGCCGCCCGGCTCACGCTCGACGCCGGCACCGGCACCGACACGCTGAATGTCGATGACACCGCCGACTCGGCCGGCAACACCGGCTCGCTCACCGCCACCGACCTCACCGGCCTCGGCATGACCGCCGCCGGCAGCGATCCCAGTGGGATCGGCTACGCCAACCTCGAAACCCTCGACATCAAACTCGGCAGCGGCGGCGACACGTTCACGATCGCGAGCACCGCCACCGGCACGACCACCGCGCTCACGACGAATGCCGGAGCCGACACCGTCACGATCGAGTCCACCGCCGGCACGACGACGGTGAACACGAACGCAGGCAGCGACACCGTGCTCATCACCGGCACGGGTGCCGCCACGACGGTCAACACCGGCACGGACGCCGACACGGTCAACGTCCGCGCGATCGGCGCTGCGACGGCCGTGAACACGGGCGACGACAACGACACGGTCAACGTCGGCAGCCTCGCCCCGGCCGCCGGCGGCACGGCCAACGACATCAAGGCCCGGCTCACACTCGACGCCGGAGCCGGCACCGACGCGCTGAACGTCGATGATACGGCCGACTCGGCCGGCAACACCGGCAGCCTCACCGCCACCGAGCTCACCGGCCTCGGCATGACGGCCGCCGGCAGCGATCCCAGTGGCATCGGCTACTCGGCCGTCGAAACACTCGACATCAAGCTCGGCAGCGGCAACGACTCGTTCACGATCGCAAGCACCGCCGCCGCCGCGGCCACCACGCTCACCACGAACGCCGGCGACGACACCGTCACGGTCCAGTCCACCGGCGGCACGACAACGGTGAACACGAACGCCGGCAGTGACACCGTGCTCATCACCAGCACGGGTGCCGCCACGACGGTCAACACCGGCGACGATGCCGACACGGTGAACGTCCGGGCGATCGGCGCCGCCACGACCGTGAACACCGGCGACGACAACGACACGGTCAACATCGGCAGCCTGGCCCCGGCGGCTGGTGGCAACGTCAACGCGATCACTGCCAGGCTCACGCTCGATGCCGGCACCGGCACCGACACGCTGAATGTCGATGACACCGCCGACTCGGCCAGCAACACCGGCTCGCTCACCGCCACCGAACTCACCGGCCTCGGCATGACCGCCGCCGGCAGCGATCCCAGTGGCATCGGCTACACGAACCTCGAAACGCTCGACATCAAGCTCGGCAGCGGCGGCGACACCTTCACGATCGCCAGCACCGCCGCTGGAGTGACCACCACGCTCACCACGAACACAG
>CAZPEM010000020.1:0-30933 GCA_964585575.1 uncultured Chitinophagaceae bacterium | reverse complement strand
CCCGGTTTCATGTGAAACCCGGCGTGGGGGGTAATCGAGGGTGCCTCGCCGTCACGCAAACGGCCCGGGCCCTTACTCCAGTAGCCCGGGCCTTACTCCAGCGGCCCGGGCCTTACTCCAGCGGATTGAAGACCAGGCCGCTGGCGAGCTTCGGGTAGAAGTAGGTGCTCTTCGCGGGCATCCGTTCGCCCGTTTCACTCACCTTCTTGATGTCCTCGACGCTCGCCGGCATGACGAGCGCCGCGAGCGGATACTTCCCGGTGCCGAGGCCCTCCACCACCTCCCTGACGAGGTGCACGTAGCCGGGGGTGGGAATCTCCTTCGCCCCGAGCAGGTCGCCGATCACGAGCCGGTGGAGGATGGAGACGCCGAGGCTCCTCCAGGCATCGCCATGGTCGGCGGCGACCCTGTCCATCCGGCTGCGGCCGGCCGGCGTGATCGTGGCAAGCGTCCACTGCCGGTCGCCGGCGGTGTAGAAGCCGAGCACGCCCTGCTCGCTCTCAAGTTCGATCTGTTCCCAGACCTCGTGGGCCGCGTCGGGGCCGTTGCCCGCCGGCCGGAGGCTGAAGCAGTCGCCGAGCTTCGCCGCGAGCTCCGCGGCCGTCCCCACCGCCGGCTTCTCGAAGAGCCGATGGGTCGGCAGCACGACGAGGCCGGGGTCGCTCATCCCGACGAGCATCATGAGCACGAAATTGGCCGGGTGGTCGGCAGGCAGAAGCGCCCCATCGTGCGACGCGGCCCATGCGGCCGCCACCTCGTCGCGGTAGTTGCAGGCGGTCTCGTAGCGGTGGTGGCCGTCGGCGATGAAGACCGGCTTCGGCCCCATGATCCCGGCCACCTTCGCCGCGAGCCCCTCGTCGCTCACCGGCCAGAGACGGCTCTTCACCCCGAGGTGGTCGACCGCCTCGACCGGCGGCTGCCCGGCGACGGCTCGATCAAGCACCGCCTGCACCTCGCCCGCCGGATCGGGGTAGAGACCGAACACCTGGCTGAGGTTCGCCCGGCAGGCCCGCGTGAGCAGCAGCCGATCCTGCTTCGGCCCGCTCATCGTCTCCTCGTGGGGATGGATGTTGCCCGTGCCGAACCGCTCGAGCCTGACGCGTGCCATCACGCCGCGCCGCACGTGCGTCTTCCCCTCCACCTCGAACTCCTGGTGGTAGACATACAGGGCCGCGGCCGGCTCCTGCATGATCACCCCCTCGTCCCTCCACTGCTTCAGGAACTTGGCGGCGCGGGTGTACTTGTTCGAAGTCTCGCTGTCGCCCGGCTCCTCGCGGTTGAGCTCGAGGCGGATCACGTTCGCCGGGTGCCGCTCGTAGAGCTTCGTCTGGAGCGCCGCGTCGATCACGTCGTACGGGGGCGCGATCACCTGCGAGAGGGCGCCGACGTGCTTGGGGTCGTAGCGGAGGCCGCGGAGCGGGGCGACATTGGGCATGGGGATCTCGAGACTCCTGGGGTGATGGGGAGTCGAGATCGTAGCAAAAAAGGACGTCGGCTCGCCCAATCCGGCGAGGGACTGCCCCTACCATCTCGCCGGACGCTCACTGCGCCCATCCTGGGCTCCGCTCGCTCGGATCTGACTGCGCTTCGGCATCCATGCCGCCGCTGGTCAGATACGCCGTCTCTATGGCAGGGGCAGCCCCTCGCCTGCCCGCATTGGTGAGATGTCCAACAATCACGGCGGACGCGGTGATGGCGGCTCAGTACCGCCCCGAGCCCGAGCGAAGCGATCAGTATCGGCAAGCCATCAGTACCGGTAATATTCCGGCTTGAAGGGGCCTTCCACCGGGACGTGGAGATACTCGGCCTGCTCCTTCGTGAGCTTCGTGAGCTTCACGCCGAGCTTGTCGAGGTGGAGCCGGGCGACCTCCTCGTCGAGCTTCTTCGGCAGCAGGTGGACGCCGATGTCGTACTTCTCGCTCTCCTGCCACAGGGCGAGCTGCGCGAGCACCTGGTTGGTGAAGCTCGTGCTCATCACGAACGACGGGTGGCCGGTCGCGCAGCCGAGGTTCACGAGCCGGCCCTCGGCCAGCACGATCACCGAGTTGCCGCTCGGGAGCGTGTAGCGGTCGACCTGCGGCTTGATCTCGACCTTCTTGACGCCCTTCGTGTTCTCGAGCCAGGCGACGTCGATCTCCAGGTCGAAGTGCCCGATGTTGCAGATGATGGCGTCGTTGGGCATCTGCTTGATGTGCTCGCCGCGGATGACGTCGCGGCAGCCGGTCGCCGTCACGAAGATCTGGCCGCGGGCGGCGGCCTCCTCCATCGTGGTGACTTCATAGCCTTCCATCACCGCCTGCAGGGCGTTGATCGGGTCGATCTCGGTCACGATCACGCGGGCCCCGAGGGCCTTCATCGCGTGGGCGCAGCCCTTGCCCACGTCGCCGTAGCCCGCCACGACCACGATCTTGCCGGCCACCATCACGTCGGTGGCCCGCTTGATGCCGTCGGCGAGGCTCTCGCGGCAGCCATACAAGTTGTCGAACTTGCTCTTCGTGCAGGAGTCGTTGACGTTGATGGCCGGGAGCTTCAGCTCGCCGTTCTCGTGCATCTGGTAGAGCCGGTGGACGCCCGTGGTCGTCTCCTCCGAGAGCCCGCGGATGCCGCCGAGCAGTTCGGGGAACTTCTGGTGCACCATCGCCGTCAGGTCGCCGCCGTCGTCGAGGATCATGTTGAGCGGCTCGCCGTCGGGGAAAAAGAGCGTCTGCTCGATGCACCAGTCGAATTCCTCGTTGTTCATCCCCTTCCAGGCGTAGACCGGGATGCCGGCCTTCGCGATGGCCGCGGCGGCGTGATCCTGCGTGGAGAAGATGTTGCAGCTGCTCCAGGTGACCTCGGCGCCGAGCTCCTTGAGCGTCTCGATGAGCACGGCCGTCTGGATCGTCATGTGGAGGCATCCGGCGATCCGGGCGCCCGCCAGCGGTTTCGACTTGCCGTACTTTTGCCGCAGCGCCATGAGGCCCGGCATCTCGTTCTCGGCCAGCATGATCTCCTTGCGGCCCCATTCGGCGAGCGAGAGATCGGCGACCTTGTACGGCAGGCGAGTTTCGACGTGAGACACGGGGTGACCTCCTTGAACGAACGGAATGGGCTGGACTTGAACGAGCGGGACGAGTGTGCCCCAGTGTAGCCGCCCGGCCCAACCCGCACAGGCCCCCGGGGCCGTCACAACCCCGGTCAGCCGACCGAGAGGGCCCGCAGGCCGGCCTCGATGAATGCCCCGACTTTCACGGGGTCCTTGAGCCCCGGCCGCCGCTCCACACCACTGGCCGTATCGACGGCCTCGATCGAGAAATTCCCTCTCGACTCGTGGAGGGCACGTTCGAGATTCTCGGGCGTCAGGCCGCCGGCAAGCGCCGTCGCGACGCCAAGCGGCGGCTCCCGGGCGAGCGTCCTCCAGTCCACCGCATCTCCGCTGCCGCCGAGCCGGCCGGCCGGCGTTCCACGCGCAACGGCGGCATCGACGAGCATCATCGCGGGAGCACGGCCCGAGCCGATCGCGCGGTCGAGCCATGCTCGTGCTGCGGACAGGCCACCGGCCTCGAGCCGCGCTGCCCGGATCACCGGCAGCGGCGAGAGCTCCCCGCACCGCTGCGGTGGGTCGGCCGCGAACGGCTCCTCCGAGGAGAGCGGACCATGAAGCTGGATCGCGTCGAGCCCGACCGCGGCCGCCGTCTCCAACATCATTGCCGGCTCGGCCACCGCGAAGACCCCGACGCACACGATGTCGTCGGGCGTGGCGTCGCGGATCCCACGGGCCGCATCGATCCCGACGGCCCTCGGCGAGCCGGGCACGAAGTTGATCCCGATGGCGATCGTCCCCGGAGCGGCCGCGTGCCGCCGCGCGGCCTCGACGACGAACCCGGCGTCGGCGGGCGTGGTGATCCCGCAGATCTTCACGCGAAAGACCGCCGCCTTGATTCTTTCGTCGTTCACCTTCGGACCGCCTCCATCGTCAGACTCGTCGCCACCGTTTCCGCCAAGGGACTTTTGCCCGTTCGGAAAAGTCTACGGGGAGGTCGTGGGCTGGAGGAAGCCGCTCTCAAAGGCCGAAACGATGTTTCGGGTCGGTGCCGTTGCCAGCCCGACGCGATTCCTTCGGACACACCTTCATGCCTTCACCTGCGCGACCGCGTTCCACCCGCCCTTTCCTCGCCTCGCCTCGGACGGCCTTCTACTTCCCGTCGCGGATGATCGATGCGGCACGCGTCAACCTCGAGCGGGCGATCCGTCGCAGCGAAGGGATCGGCATGGTGGTCGGCGGACCGGGCACGGGCAAGTCGCTCCTGCTCGCCGTGATCGCGGAGCAGGTTCGCGACGACTTCGAAGTCGCGCTGCTCACGGGCGCGAGGATCTGCACCCGGCGGGCGCTCTGGCAGTCGATCCTCGCGGAGCTCGGCGAGCCCTACCGCGGGATCGACGAGGCCGACCTGCGGATCGGCGTGCTCGAGCGGATCCGCGGGCTCTCCGCAACCGGCTCGGGCCTCGTGATCCTCGTGGACGAGGCGCACACGCTGCCGATCCGCCTCCTCGAAGAGCTGCGGCTGCTCTCGAACGTGCCCACGCCGCTGCCGGCGGTGCATGTCGTGCTCGCCGGCACGACCGACCTCGAGGAGCGGCTCGCCTCGCCGAGGATGGAGCCGCTCGCCCAGCGGATCGCGGTGCGAGGCTACCTCGAGCCGCTCGACCACGCCGAGACGGTCGCCTACCTGCGTTCGCAGTGTGCCGCGGCGTCGATGAACTGGGATGCCACGTTCGAGACCGGCTGCGACGACGCCGTCTTCACGATCACCGACGGCGTGCCGAGGCTCATCAATCAGGTATGCGACCACGCGCTCGTGCGGGCGCAGGAGCAGGGTCGCAGCGGGATCGCGACCCGCGACATCGAGGAAGCCTGGCGGCAGATTCAGCAGTTGCCAAGCCCCTCGCCGGCGGCGTTCGCGGCGACCACTCCCGGCTCCGACGAGCCCCGTGCCACGGAAGTGGAACGCGTCGAACCTTTCGCCAGCTTCCCTTCCACCGGATTCGACGGGGATGGAGGAGCCGCGATCGAGTTCGGCTCACTCGATGACGAACTGCTCCTGCGGCACGATGTTGCGGAGGGCGGTTCTGACGGTGACGGCCGCGGCCCCGTGCCGGCGACGTTCGCCGCCGCCGCGTTCGTGGAGGAGCGTCGGGGGGACGACGCCCGCGGGCCGTCGTCGGACTCGGCCGCCTTCGAGACGGACGCGGCCGACCCCTGGAGCGGCCCGGAAGTCGAGCTCGTCTTCGACCCCGCCGACGATCCGTTCGAGGCGTATTTCGACTCGCACGAGCCGGTCGCCGAACGGTTCCTCGTTCGCGGCCCGGACGACTTCCGGGATCGGCTTCACGTGGCCAGCCGCGAGGGGGCCGACCTCGTCGGGCGGATCGAGGCCTGGGAGCGTGCGGAGGCGGTTTCCTTGGCAGCGGGTCGATCGTCGCGGGCGATGGATCGTGGGGCCGAGCCGCTACGGGCGGCCACCGGGGCGACGGCGGCGCATCCGACGGCCTCGATCGAGTCGGCCCCCGGAGCCGACTCTTCCATCGCGATCGACGACTCCGACATGGTCGTCATCGAGGACGACGAGCACGTCGCGGCCGACGACGCGAAACGTTCGATCTTCGCGGTGCGTCCGGGCGACTACCGAACCCTCTTCGCCCGATTGCGGCGGGGCGACGGCGGCGAAGCCGGCCGGTAGACTCCCGGCGTGAGCGACCTTCATTCCCGCGACGACTGGCCTGCCGGACGCGTTCTCGTTCAGGCCGCGACGTACAACGAGCGAGACAACATCGGTCCGCTCGTCGAGGCGGTGCTCGCCGCGTCGCCCGATCTTCAGATGCTCGTGATCGACGACGATTCGCCCGACGGCACGGGCCGCTTCGCCCTCGAGCTTGCCGACCGCGAGCCACGGCTCCATGTGCTCGTGCGTCGGGGACGCCGCGGGCTCGGCAGCGCCATCCTCGAGGGCCTCCGGATCGCGAAGAGCCGCGGCTTCGAGGTGAGCGTCAACATGGACGCCGACTTCAGCCACGATCCCGCCGACGTCCCGCGACTGCTCGCGGCGGTGCATCCGACGGGGGGACGGCCTGTGGATGTCGTGATCGGGTCGCGGCGGGTCCCCGGCGGCCGCACCGTCGGCTGGCCGCTGTCACGGCACGTCGCCAGCCGACTGGTCGGCTACTTCACGCGGTGGGTGCTCGGCGTGCCGGTGCGGGACCCGTCGGGCGGGTTCCGCGCGATTCGGCTCGACGTACTCGGCCGGATCGACGACCGCCCCTTCGCGGAGGGCTACGCCTTTCAGGAGGATTTTCTCTGGCGGGTGCACCGTGCGGGCGGACGGATTTTCGAGATTCCGATCACGTTCGCCGACCGCACGCGGGGCAGCAGCAAGGCCGACTTCGCCGAAACGTGCCGATCGATCGGCGAGCTCCTGCGGATCGCCCGACGCAGGTGGTGGGGAGGGTGAGCCGCCTCAGGGAATCGCCGGCGAAGCATTCAGCGTCGGTGAGATCGGGGCCTGGAGATTCAGACGCCCGCCGGGCGGCGGGGAAGCCGACTTCGCAGGATCGGGCTTCTCTCCGAGCGCAACGGCGAGGCTCTCCTTCGCGTCCTTCATGTCGGGCGCGATCTCGAGCGCCCGGCGAAACTGCTTGATCGCCGCCTCGTTGAGCCCCTGCTTGAAGAGCGCAACGCCGTAGTTGTTGAGGAGCATCGGGTTGTTGGGCTCCCTCTCGAGCAGTTTCCGATAGTTGTCGCCGGCCTCGCCGAAGCGGCCCACGGTGGCAAGCGCGTTGGCGAGGTTCACCATGATCGCCGGCACGTGCGGCGTGACGCGGACGGCCTCAGCGAACTGCTCGATCGCCGCGTCCATCTCCCGCTTGGCCGCCTCGGGGTTGCCCTGCTGGGCGAACCGCTGCGCCCTCGCCGAATGCGTCGTGCCGAGGTTGTTGTGCGTCTCGCCGAGATCGGGCCGCAGCCGCGTCGAGTTCTGGAAGTGGAAGTGGGCCCCATCGACGTCGCCACGGGCAAACTTCTTGGCCCCGAGCCGGTTGTGGGCCTGCCAACAGCCGCATCGCGGGTAGGTGCACGGGTTGGGATGGCCGGCAATGGTATGCGGCCAGAGCGACTCCTCGTTGGCCCAGGCGTGGGCATACCGCAACGACGAAAAGCCGAGCACGGCGAGCACGACCACACCGGCAGCGAGGGCGAGGGGCTGCTCGTTTGGCTTGGTCTTCGCATACCAGGCGGCGACGCCGGCGGCGGCGGCTCCCAGCAAACTGACCATCGGCAGGTAGAGGAAGTGATCCGCCACCCAGGTGATCCGCATGTACGAGATCGTGATGATGCCGATGATCGGCAGGAGCATGAGCACGAAGAACGTGAGCACGAACAGCATGTGCCGCTGCCACGTCGGCCGCTCCGCGGTGCCCCGGTTGGTCCAGAGCCACCATCCGGCGGCGATCATGATGGGCCAGGGGAGAAACTGCCACGCCTTGGGCGGATCGACGTCCCACCGCGGATAGATGGTGAGCAGGTTGAACGGCCAGACCGTCTTCCAGAGGTAGAAGAGCGTCGCCATGCCGGCCGTGGCGATCCTGGAGGCGATCCCACCCACCGGAATCCCCTCCTGCCCGATCGCACGCGACCACTGGAAATAGCAGGTGGCGATGCCGAGCACGGACGAGATCCAGAAGAATGGCAACGCGTAGAGCACGTACCGCTCGAGCGTCCTTGTGGAGGCCGCGTCGCCCTGCGGCGACGAGTCCTTGGCCAGCATGGCTGCCAGCGCGATCGACGACGCCGGGCCGAGCACGGCGACGGCGGTGCAGCCCAGATACAGCGGCCAACTGCTCCAGCCCCCCCGCATCGCCACGAGCCAAAACATCTCGGGCACGACGGTGAGTGCGAGGCTCGCGCCCGCGAAAAGCAGGGCGACGATGCCGCGGCGATCGGCCGGGAAGCCGTGCTTCCACCATCCGTACATCAGGAGGACGAACGGAAACATCACCATCGCGGTCTTCGCGAACATCGCAAACAGGAAGAAAAACACCGCCCAGAGGTAGTGCTTGCTTCTCTGCGACGACTCGGTGGCGTCGTCAAACTGCACGAAGGAGGCGCACGACAGGAGAAACAGCGGCTGCGACAGCGTGTTCTTCACCTCCGACACCCAGCCCACCGTCTCGACGCAGACCGGGTGGATGAGAAACAGCATGCCACCGAGCCAGGCGCCCGGCAGCTTCATGACGTGCAGCAGACGCCAAAAGCAGGCCGCCCCGAGGATGTGGCAGAGAATCGTGACGACGTGGTAGCCCGTCGGCCAGGCGACCTTGAAGACCATGCCGTCGGGCTGCGCGACCGGAACGTGGAAGAACGGCCACTGGGCCCAGAGGGCCGAGTAGGAGAGCGGAAAGTAATCCGCGCCTTCGGGGCTGATCCAGAGCTTGACGAGCGTGGCGAGCGAGTTCTCCGGCACGCGCGGGTCGGGAGAGACACGGTGCTGAACGGTGAGGTTGTTGGTGAGCAGCTGATCGTCGTCCCACAACCAGTCGCCATGGTAGGTGGGCGAATAGATCCACAGCCCCGCAAGAAGCATGACCGAGACCTTGAAGAGAAACTCCCGCCACCATGCGACGCGATCGCCGGCATCGGCCTGGCCGGCAGGGGCCCGTGTCACGGCCACCGGCTGATCCCCGGTACGTTCCCGCCGCGGCCTGAGCGTGTTTTTTCTCGTTCCCATGATTGCAGAGTGTACGAGAGGATGGCGGGCCGCGAAACACGCCTCGCTTCACGGTCGGCTAGCGGGCGGCGTTTCGGCGGGCCAGGAGTTCGGCAAGGTCGTCCGCGTAGGGGCGTTCCATCGCCAGGTCCCTCACGCGGCCTTCCGGGTCGGCCAGCCGAGGATCGATCTCGACCGCCTTGTCGAGGGCCTCGAAGGCCTCCGCGTCACGGCCCAGGCCATGGAGCACGAGGGCCAGCGTGGCCCAGGCTTCGCCCCGCTTGCCGTTCGTCAGCTGGATGGCCCGGCGGGCCGCCTGCTCGGCCTCGGGCAGCCTGCCGCCGTCACGCAGGGCCTCGGCCAGGCCGGCGGCGGCGGTGAAGGCGACGGGGTTCTTCCGGAAGGTGTCGCTCCAGAGGGCGAGCGTGTTCGCCCAGACCTTCTGTCGTTCCATGCAGCCGATGCCCAGGAGCACCACGCCCACGACGGCGGCGATGAGCAGCCGTTCCCGGATCGCCGGCCGGCGGGCGAGCCACGAACCGTCGAGCAGCATGCCGATGGCCAGCGCGACACCGGCCACGGGCAGGTAGAGGTAGCGATCGGCGGCGGCCTTGTAGATCGGCAGTACGTTCAAGACCGGCAAAAGCGGCACGACGACGACCGCGGCCGCGATGGCCATGCGGCGGTCTCTCCGAACCGCAACGACGCCCGCCGCGACCACTCCCGCGACGACGAAGATCGCCACGGGCAGCGGCAGGTGGCCCACGGAGTGGAGCCCGTAGTCGGCGCAGAGGTTCACGGGCAGCAGCACGAGCTGTGCGTAGAGCGCGAGGATCCGCGGCTCGATGAGCATCGCGGCCGCGAGCGAGCCCCCCGGATAGGCCGGCCGCGAGTCGAAGATCTTCGACGGGGAAGGCTCGAGCAGGAATCGCGCCGCGAGGAACGACACGACGACGAGCTTCGCACCGCCGATCGCCACCGGCCAGAACCATCCCCGTTCGCCCCGCCGGAAGAGCAGCCAGTAGACCGTGATGGCGGCCGGCGCCGCGATCCCCGACTCCTTGCTTCCGATCGCAAGCAGCGAGCAGGCCACGCACCCCGCCGCCCGCCAGCCATCGTTGCCGTCCGCGGGCCGGTGTCCCATCGCGAGCAGCAGCCCCGAGAGCGTGAAGAACGCGACGAGCAGGTCCTCGCGAAACGTCGGCTCGCAGACCGCCTCCACGACGACCGGGTGCACGGCGAAGACGAGCGGCGGCAGCATGGAGGCGAGCGTGGTGGCGAGCGCGGTGGCGATCTGCGGCTGGCCGCCGTCGCCCACGGCAGGGGTCGTGAGGTCTCCCCGCGCGGCGTCCCCGAAGAGTTTTCTACCGACGGCCCAGACGAGCACGACGTTCACGGCGTGAAGGAGCACGCTCGTGAGGCGGTAGCCAAACGGCTCCTTTCCCCATGCGGCCGCGTCGAGCATGAGCGACGCGAGGTGAACCGGCCGGTTGAAGTCGAGCACGTCGCGGGCAAGCACGCGAAAGGAGAGCACGTCGAGCCAGTTGGCGGGGTCGTGCAGGAACGGATCGGTGGCGATCTGCAGCCGCGCGTCGTAGACAAACTCGCCCGACAGGGTCGGCGAGAAGACGACGAGCGTGATCGCGGCGAGGGCCGCCGCCTGCTTCAAGCCGCTTCGAGTCGCCGCCATGCGACCGCCCTCCGGCTTCCCGGCTCACTCCCCGCCTTCACGGCGATCCATCCCGTTCGAGCACGATGCACGCCAGATCGCCAGTGGCATTCCGGATCGGCGGCTTCGTGTAGCCGAGGTCGAGCAGCGCCTCCTCGATGCCCCTGCCGCGGTCGGGGAAGCCGTTGCGGTTGACGTAGATCGCGGAGAAGCCCACGCGCCGCATTTCGTCGATCGCTTTTCGGGCGCTATCGAGATTGAATTGGATTTTCCTCGCCTGCTGGTCCACCGCGGCTCCATCGACCAGTTTTTGCTGTACTGACTGCTGCCATTGCAGCGTGTCGCTTCCGGGCGCTGCACCATGTGAGAAGTGCAGTTGCTTGCTGTAAAGGTACGGACGGAAATGGTCGGAGGCGGAGACGCCAGCCGCCGGCGACCCGTCCATCACCGGGAGTTGGAAAATCATCGCTTTCGTGCCGTTGCGAGGCGGCAACGCGGCTTCCAGCGAGACGACAAACTCGCGGTCGGCCTCCACTTGGCGGGCGATCGTGGCCTGTTGCTCGGCGGTCGGTGAGCGGGGCACCTGATCCCAAAGGATGAGCAACGCGAGGCAGGCAAGCGGCGCGAGCGTGAGAATCTTGAGTTGGTTGGCGGGCAGACGTGCCTTGGAGTCTGCGTGCCATGCCGAGAGCCGCTGTGCGGCATGGAGCAGCACGATCGCCAGGATCACGATGCTGTAGCGGCAGGCCGTGCGGAAGAGCGTAATACCGGTGAATGCCGCGAGGATCGAATTGATCCCGCCGGTGTTGAAAAACAACACGATCCAGAGCACCTGCCAGGCGGCCAGCGGCACGTTCTTGCGGTCGCCGTCGAGCAGGGCCCGCACGGCGGCACTGCCCAGCAGGAAAAGCGAAAGGATGCCGACCATTCCGAGGTAGGCGCAGCCTTCTTCATCGTTGAGCACCGACGCCTGGCGGTGGGCCAGGCCGAATCGGGCGAGGGCCTCGGAATGGTGCGTGATCGAAGGGATGAAGAGATCGACGAGTTTGAAGCCGTAGATGTCCATCCAGCGGTATTCTCGCTGCGTCACGATGGGCTGGCCGCCGCTGCCGTGAAGCAGGCGATACGAGATCGTGTCCAGATTGCTGAGCAGAAATCCCAGCGCCGACGCGCCGACGATCGCGGCGGCGGCGACCAAGGCCGCCCGCGATCGCTGCCGCCAGGCGAGCACGGCCGCTCCAAGCAGCGTCAGTTGGCAGAAGACGAAGGTGTAGTAGGGATTCTGGAGCCCGGTGATCACCCCGATCGCGATCGCGTTCCAGAATTGCCGCGATCCAAACTGGATGCCCGGTTCGGTCGCCACCCACTTCCAAACCAATAGAAATAGGGGAATGTGCCAGACGTACTGACAATTAATGTGATGCGGCGATTCGGCGAAGAGATACGGAGCGAGGCCGAACGCGAGCGCGGCCGTTCCCGCCCAGGCGGGCGTGCATTGTTCCGATCGCGCCACGCAGTAGAACGCGGCGGCTGCTGCCAGGTGGCCGACGAGCACGCCGAGGTTGAAGCCGGGAAACAAACCCCAGATCTTCGCGAGCAGGCCAACGAAGCCGACGAGAACCTCGTCCGGCAACGGTTGCGTATTGTGATTCGCCGCTCCGGGTGCACCAAGATCCGCGGTCGTTTTCCAGAGGAAGGCAGGGTAGCCCCCCTCTACGCCGGATTTGATGATGGCGCACGTGCCGAGGAAATCGCTGTAGACCGGCTCCAAGTAGACTGTGGGCAGCTGCCAAGTTGAGGCAGACCATTTCCCGTGGGCAAAACACCATGAGCCGAGCGTGATGCCCACGAGCAGAAGCAGCACGATGCGGTCTGTGCGGCGGATATGTTGCGTCGCCTGAATCACGAAGAGAACCTTAGGAACCGCGAGTTCAATCCAGTCTATCGAAGGATTCCATCCAACCGAAGTGGGCTGGGCGAGATGCGTGGCCCCGACGGCAACTTCGGGTAAATGTGGTGGAGAAAGTGCTGCAGTGGGCTACACGATCGTCATTCCGGTCAAGCACATCAATGAATACCTCCGCGAGTCGGTGCCGCGGATCCTCGGCTTGAACTACCAGAATTTCGAGGTGGTCATTCTGCCAAACGAGTCGCCCTCAGCGCCGCTCCCAGACGTCTTCCGAGACCCGAGGATTACCATCATTCCCACCGGCAGGGTCAGTCCGGCGGTCAAGCGCGACCTTGGAGCGCAGCGGGCGCAGTACGACCGGCTCGCATTCCTCGACGACGACGCGTTCCCGCGAGAAGACTGGCTGTGCAGGGCCGACGCCGCGTTTCGCGATTCGGGCGCCGTGGCCGTCGGTGGGCCGGGGGTCACGCCGCCGGGCAGCTCTCGGGCCGAAATGGCGTCGGCCATCTTTTTCGAAACGACCATCGGGGGAGGCGGCATGGCGTATCGCTATCGGCCTGCCCGCACAGGCTTCTGGGTGGATGACTTTCCGACCGTCAACCTGCTGGTCGAAAAGTCGGCCTTCGACGCGGTGGGCGGCTTCGACAACAGTTTCTGGCCGGGTGAAGACACAAAATTTTGTCTCGACCTGAAAAAGGCCGGGCATCAGATCTGGTACGCACCCGATGTCGTGGTCTACCACCATCGCCGTCGAGTGCTGGGGCCACACCTGAAGCAGGTTGGTAATTACGGCCGACACCGTGGGTATTTCGCGCGGATCCTGCCGGAAACCTCGCTGCGGGCGACCTATTTCGTGCCCAGCCTGTTCGTCCTGGGAAGTGCGTTTTTGATCGGGATGGGATTCTTCAGGCCGGTATTCTGGCACCTATACGCGGTGCTGATGCTCGTCTACTTCTCATGGGCGACGCTCGACGTGCTGCGGCTGACCCGCGATCCCTTGTTGGGTGTGATGGCGGTCGCCACGATCTTTTGTTCTCATGTCGCTTACGGAGTGATGTTTCTGTGGGGGCTTGCGGGGCCATTTATTCGACAAAGCGCTTTGCGGTAGCACGAATGCCTGCACAGCATCGAGAGCAGCGTTGGCCGTGTGATCAGCGCGAGGTATTGCTGATTGACGGCGGCAGAAGAGAACCTGGCTTTTTGCGGGCACTATGTTGAGTGGTTCCCGCACCGCGAATAGATTCGGAAACAATAGATTCGGAAACAATGACACGACAGCAGGTTGCCATCCTGATCCCGATCTACAACGAGAGCGGCAACATTGTCGCGCTTGTGCAAGCGATCGAACGCGTCATCGCCGACCTGACCCGGTACGACTTTCAACTGCTATTTGTCGATGACGGCAGCCGGGACGATAGCGTGGCACAACTCGAGGTTCTAGCCGCCGCCGATCCTCGGATTGGCTTGATCGAGCTTTCCCGCAACTTCGGCAAGGAACTTGCGCTCACGGCGGGCATCCATGCCCTCGAATGTGATGCCGTGATCATCATGGACGCCGATCTACAGCACCCTCCCGCGTACATCCCCGAGATGATCCGCAAGTGGGAGGAGGGCTATGAGATCGTCGCGACCAAGCGAACCAAGATGGATCGGCAGCCACTTCTGCGTCGGCTCGGCTCAAACCTATTTTACTGGCTCTTGAATTCCATCTCGGAGTTCAAGATGGAGCCGGGGACGACCGATTTCCGGCTGCTTGATCGGATCGTAGTCGACGCGCTCAAACAGTTTACGGAGAACAACCGGATGGTCCGTGGGCTCATCGACTGGATGGGCTACAAGAAGACGTTCATCGATTTCGATGCCCCCGAACGCCACTCGGGAAAGCCCGCATACAGCTACTCGCGACTGCTCCGACTCGCCCTTAATAGCTTCATGGCATTTTCGCTCGTACCACTGAAACTGGCGGGCTATCTGGGGATGTTCGTGATCACCGCCTTCAGCCTCCTGCTCACGTTTATGTTATGCGACCGCTTCTGGCTGGGAGGCCGGTTCGGCTTCACGCCGATCGCGTTTGTTATCGTCACGAATGTCATCATGAACGGCATCGTGCTCGCCTGCATCGGCCTGGTCGCCATCTACATCGGCCATATCCACACCGAGGTCATCGATCGACCGCTCTATCTGGTGCGGAAGACGGTCGGACTAAAAGGCCGCTCTCGAGACCTTTAAGGTGCTTGGGAAAGAGTTCTTCGCGTTAGCCGATGAATCAAGGCCGAGTGATCATCGGCCGCCGTTCGTGGGTCGAAGCAAGCGGCTGCGCGTGACATGCCAGCACGGCCTATTTCCGCCGAATTCGCGGAGTTTTCTAAGGCTCGCTCGAGCGTGGCGATAAAACTATCGCGATCGTCTGGCTGAAAGAGAAAGCCGTCGACTCCGTCTCTCACTATCTCTGCCATGCCTGGCAGGCCTGTCGCTACGACCGGCCGGCCAGTGGAGAGCCCGTTATAGAGAGCGCTGGGAATGATTCCCTGGTTGTCTGGTGAATTACGGCGATGCGCAAGCAAGGCATCCATCGCGTTGAGCCACTTGTTCACCTCTTCCTTCGTGGACAGCCAGCCGGTCATATGTACAAACGGCTCGAGTCGACGCTTGGCGATCTCACGGCGGCACCATGACTCACCACCGGCGCCACCGATGATCACGAGCCGCCAATCAGGATGGCGGGCAACTGCGATCTTCCACCAATCGAGAAGTTGGTCATAGCCCTTGCCGGCGCGGATGATGCCGAATATGGCAACCTGCTTGTGCCGTTCGTCCAGCCCCAATTCCGACTTCGTAGGCCGCGGATCCAGTGGCCGGAAGATGCTGGGGTTTTGCGGGGCGTTGATCACCACAATCTTGTCGCCCGGCAAGCCTTTCTGTTCGAGCAGCCGGGCCTCGGCGTGGGTGCTGACCGTCGCCCGCACGTGTGGCTTGTTCCACGTCCGCACTTCATGCGCCTCGAGTCTATCCGCGAGCCAACGCCCCGCGGCCGTGCCGCCCAACAGGATCGACCACCACCAGTCGCTGGTTTCGATGATCGTCGGAATTCCCAGTGCGGCGACCCGCCCTGGAATGAAGGGCAGCGTCTCCTTGCAGATGATGACGGCCGGACGCAGAGCCCGTATGCGCGCCAACAGGCCTGGAATGTGCCTGTACCACCGCAAGGTCTTGAGCCATTTGTCGCGGCCGTTTGCCTGATTGACCGTAAAGGGCAATTCGACCACCCGCATGGTGCCCCGGATCCCGGCATCTCGGTGACCATCGCCCGGGCCCATGCAGCAGTAGACCAATTCGTGCGTTGGGGCCACCACTTCGGCCAACGCGCGTAATGCAGGCCACTGCAGGGCCTCGGTCTCCGGCGGATACCGGTGGAGGTAGACCACGATGGGTTTGGGATCTTTCATGATCAATCGCCAGAACTCGCGTCCGACGACCCCGTGAGTCGGCGGGGGAATGCCTGGATCGTGTAACGTCTCTTCTGTAAACCATCGATAAGGGCCTGACCGAGTCGAGCGAAGCGAGACGAGGTCAGGCACCTACCGGCCGCCGATTTGAAAAGGCGGGTCATCGAGGCTTTCTTGGAAGTGTCTTACTACCCCAAGAAGGCGCCTGCGATGACCCACCAAGAAGAAAGTGCTGTCTTTGAAGCCGTCACGGCAATCATGATCGAGCATGGCCCTGCGGCCATGGCCTCTGCCTGTTGCATCATCATGAACTGTGCCATGCAGATCGATCGAGAGCAGACTCTGAAGGCCGAGTCTCATCAGAGAACGGCCGACCGTCAAGGCTACGCCAACGGATTCAAGCCGAAGACCCTCCGGACTCGTGTCGGCGAGGCGCACCTGCGGATCCCGCAGACCCGCGACTACCACGACGAGGAGGGACGCCCCTTCTATCCCAAGAGCCTCGAGCGTGGAGTGCGCAGCGAACGGCCCATGACACTCGCGGTCGCCGAGATATACGTCCGGGGCGTCAGCACTCGGAAGATCACGAAGATCGTTGAGGAGTTCTGCGGCCTCCAAGTCACCTCCACCCAGGTCAGTCAGGCGGCTGCCGAGAACTGGCCGCCTGGCGGAACCGGCCCCTTGGCGAGGGCACGTACTTGATCCTCGACGCTCGATACGACAAGGTCCGCCATTGCGGTGCCGTCGTGCCCCGTTCGGTGCTCACCGCCATCGGGATCGCCCGCCGATAGCAAGCGGTCTATCCTCGGCGGCAGCGCGGCCATGAGCGAGGCTGAGCCCCGCCGGCGGGAGTTCCTTCAGGCCCGCCAGGAACGAGGCATGTACGGCGTGAAGCTCATAGTCAGCGACGACCACGCAGGGCTCAAGGCGGCCCGGCATGCGACCATGCAAGGAGTGCCCTGGCAGCGGTGCTGGTTCCACACGAGCCAGAACGCCATGGCTCATGTCCTCATGGTCTCGATGCGGGTCGAAGTCGCCGATGACATCAGGCACATCTACAACGCCGACAACCGTGCCGAGGCTGATCGGAGAGTCAAGGACAAGGTCGCCCGCCATCACAGGACCGCCCCCGCCCAGCCGGCTCGAGGAGAACACCCCCGACGCCCTCCCCCATCTTCGCCCTCCCGGCCGGCCGCCGAAAGCGGCTAAGGCCCAACAACGGTCTCGAACGACTCAACCAGGAGATCAAACGCCGCACCCTTGTCTGTCGCCACCCTGTTGCCCAACGAGACATCACCGCTCCAACTCATGTCTGCGGTCCTCCGCAAGATAATTGACAAATGGGAGACCCAACGGTCTTACCTGAACGTGACAGCCAGATGACCCGCCCGCTCATTCCGGCATTTACAGAAGAGGGGTTGCTTTATCTATCTGGGGCGACACATGCACCCCGGCCTTCAACCTCAGCAACCGGCGACGACTGCCGCGTTGGACACGTGCCGAACGGACTCATGGTATCGATTTCGGCGATGCTTATCGCGGGCCGCGGCCGACAAGGGCGAGCGGCTCGAGCAGCAGGTGGTCGTGATCGACCTGCCGGCGAACCATGGCCGGAAACGCGGCAGCCGCAAGAGTGTAGCCGTGGTGCATCTCCGCGAGCAACGTGATCCGGTTGTCCTGTATCCATTCCTGGAACTCGACAGACTCGAGAAACTCCCGTTCGCCGCCCTCGATATCCATCTTGATGAATGCGGGCATGCCAAAGCGGGCAGCGGCCTCCAGATAGGCGATGCTGCGCAGTCCCCCGCCGCCGTCGCTGCACCGATTCGTGCAGGCGCTCGTGTCCGGCGCCGCGTAGTCCCGCGGGATGAGCGTCAGGGCCTGGGCCACGGTGGTCACGGCAACGTGATTGAGCAGGCAGCTGCGTTCGAGCATCTGCACGGCCAAGGGCGACATGTCGAATGCGATGACACGATTACCCGATCGGGCAGCCATCATCGAATAAAAGCCGAAGTTGCAGCCGATGTCCCAAACCGTTCCCCAGTTTCGACTCATCAACTCGCGACTTTTGGCCTCGATCGTCCTCGCCTGCGGAAACACCAGCCACATTAGGTGATCATTTATGTTGAGCCGGCAGCGGAGACCGTAGAGTCGCTTGGTGACCTCAAACCGAGGACAGACGCGATGGTAGACTTGCTGCAGGCGACGTAGCATGTAGAGACGGCTTCAAAACCCAGTCAGGCCTAAATTTCCACTTCGCAAGGACCTTCGACTACACCGCTGATCGACACGAGTGTTTCGATGAGCCGCCACCCATACGAACTGACTTACGAATCAATGGTCGAAGATCGAGCCATGCGTCCCGATGCGGAAGCCTTCCAAAATGGTACAAAGAAATGCGCCGATGATCGCCGCCGCTTCGAGGGCATCGTTAAAGAGCTCCGCGGCAGCGCACTCTGGAAGAATCTTCTACCGCAGTATCCATCGCCCGCGACGTGCTGTCGCCGACTGCAGGAGTCGGAGCACGCAGGCGTCTGGGTGGCCCCCTGGCCGTCTCGCGATCCGGCCCCGGCTGTCAGTCGACAAAGCCACGACGGCTCATCTACGACAAGGCGGCCGACAGTGACACCCTGCAGTTGAGGCTGAAGAATCCCGAGATCGGGTTGATCTATCTTCATTGGTCGGATTGCAAGAGGCCTGTCTTCCAAGATGACAGACTTTTCTGTCATGGCCGTCGTCGATGGACCTTAAAAAGGACCGTGGAAAGACACTGACAAGCCCGAACAATTATCGTTCGGCATGAAATCGTCTTTCCATATGGGCGCACGTCCAAGATGTTCCTGGTATTCCTGAAGGTCTTATTGCTGATGATCATCCTTCGCCAGCTTAATTTGAAGTCATTTCTATCGGTATTTTAGGTCGTGACACCAGTTCTCGCCACGGAGAGCGAATCGCCAGAGCCCGCGTCTGAAATGCCAGGACATGGCTGCGGGAACCAAGCCGCCCCGGCCCCGCCCGCTCGTGTGCCGCATCTCCGACCGGACGCGAACCCCGGCTTGCCAGATCTCGCCTCTCGGAAACGCCGCCGGTCCTTGACTTCAATCACGTCGCGCACAAGCGTCCGATGACCTTTCGGCCCTTTACCAGGGAGAGCGGCAGTATGCAGTTCCTACCGCATCGATTTGGCGACGGCATTGCGAAAGTCGCCACACTGGCGGTCAGCGCATGAACCCCGATTCACCTCAACGCCCCGCGCGACTTTCCATTGTCATTCCCGCCCACAACAAGGGTGACAGGATCGGGCGGATGCTCGACGCTTATGTACCCTTCTTCGCGCGGCGATACGGAAACGACGTGGAGTTCATCGTCGTGGTCAATGGCTCGACGGATTACACAGCAGACGCGGCAAGGCGTCACGCGGAACGACATCCCCAACTTCATTACATTGTGGACTCGCACGGAATCGGCAAGAGAAGCGCCCTCATCATGGGGTTCCGGGAGGCCAAAGGAAGACTCGTTGGCTTCGTGGATGCCGACGGATCACCGCCGCCCGAGGCATTTCAGGACTTCCTTGATTGCCTTGGCGATGCCGACGTGGCAGTGGCATCCGTCTGTTGCAACGGGGCGCAGGTCGGGCCGCGGCAGCCCTTGGGTCGGCGCATCGCCTCACGGGCGTTCAATCTGCTCGCACGGCTCTTCTTCGGCTCGAGGCTGCCCGACACGCACTGCCGTGCCATGTTGATGAAACGTCATGCGCTGAACGCGGTGCTCGACACACTTGGCATCGACCGCTGCACGTTCGACATGGACCTGTTGTTCCAGCTCGAGCGGGCCGGCTGCACCATCGTCGAAATCCCGACCACACAGCACGACGTCACGGATGCAAAGAACCAGACCGGTGCCGTTTCGGCGGAGATGCTGCCGGCAATCGTCCGCCTGCGGCTGCCCTATTCCCCTAGCCGCTGGATCGCCGGCGTTTACAACCAAATCATCGGTCGCCTGAAGCACTGCGACGGGATTGAACAGGATCATCTCGTCGGACACAGCGTTATCTTGCTCACGTGCGCCCAAGTGGCGAACGTGGGCAACCTGGTTTTCCAGGCTGCTATGATGCGGATGCTCGACGAGGTGCAGTACGGCACTTTGGTAGCCATGCTCGGCGTCTTTGCGGCGATCACCATCCCGCTCGGAGCACTGCCATGGGCCGTGGCTCACTTCACGGCCGGATTTCTCAGAGAAGGTGAACCTGAACGAGCGGCACGGCTGGTCTCGGTCGTTACCCGTGACCTGTTTATCGCCGGAGCGGCTGTCTGGGTACCGCTCGTCGCCTGTCAGGGAGCGCTGGCGGATTATCTCCGGGTGGAGGGACCCACGCCGCTTCTGCTGACTGCCTTGGCGGCGAGCTTGAACGCCGTAGGGTCGACGTACCTGGGCGCACTCCAGGGGGCACAGGCCTTCGGCTGGATCGCCGGCATCGGAGCCGCGACGAGTTTCCTGAGGCTCTGCGCGGCCGTCGCGCTCGTGGCGGCAGGAGGTGCGGCGACCGGGGCATTACTTGGGCATTCGACGTCGATGCTCCTGATGGCGATCTGCGGCTTCGTCGGCTTGGTTCAGGTGCTCGGACGCCACTCGGCGGAGGCCGGACGCCCGCTGGTATTCTACCGCTACTGCGTCGGTTATGCGATCGCCTACGCCGGTTATGCAATCCTGATGAACGCTGATCTCGTGCTCGCGAAACACTTCTTCCCTCCCGAGGAAGCTGGCCGATACGCCGTGGTCGCAATGGTCGGCCGTATCATCCTTTTCCTGCCGCAGCCGATCGTGATGGCGATGTTTCCGAAGGTTGTATCGCACGGCTCCGTCAGTCAGGCAGACTGGCGCACACTGACAAAGGCGCTCGTGCTCGCGTGTCTTCTGATCGGTGGCGCGGCAGGGTTCTGTAGCCTGTTTGCGGAGGCCGTGCTTGCGGCCTTATCGGGAAGGCAGTCGGCCGACCTTGTGCCGCTCGTGCGGCTCATGGTCTGGGGATTGTGTCCCTTGAGCCTGACGTTCTTCGTCATGAATTTCGAGCTCGCCCAGCGCCGTTTCGCCGTCGCCATCCCGCTGCTCGCCTGCGGGGCCTGTTATCTCGTCTGCCTCGCGCGGTGGCACTCGAGCATGCAGCAAGTCGTGGTTGTGCTGGCCGTCGTTGGAACAGTGGCGTTAGTGTCGTCGGTCGCTTGCCTGCCGTGGAAACAAGTCGCTTATCAAACTGCGACCAAGGACGCCTGAAGAAACCAGTCGGCTCTGTCCACGCCAGACTCTCCCCCGAACCCTGAATTGTCGGTCGTGATTGCGACCCTGGGCCTCGCCACGCTGGTCCCCGCGCCGCACGCTGCCAGCTTGTTGGAGGGGCAGGTTCACGCGGCGCAACCGAATTTATCGAAGCTGGTTCCAACAGTGGTGGCAGGGCAGGCGATGGCGGATCATGAACCCGGGGGTCGGATGCTCCAGTCCCCGCTCGCCTTGCCGCACGAAGTGCCGCCCGGATCACCATGAGTCTTCCGACAACCCAAGCAATCCCAACAGCCCTGAGTCGCACGAGTCTGTTCTGTGCTCGCGCGTGATTCCGCAATGCCAGTTCCCTTCGGTTCGCATTCGCTTCTTTGCGGGCTAGACTGATTCGCAGCGAAGATGGGACAAGCCAATTGCAGAATTAGGAGCACATGACGAGTATGCAATCGCGGATTCTCATTACCGGTGGCGCCGGTTATCTGGGCTCAGTGCTCTGTGAACGGCTGCTCGAGGCCGGGCACTCAGTCACGGTTCTCGACAGTTTCATGTTCGGGCAAACGTCACTTTTTCACCTCTGCGCAAATCCACGAGTCGAGATCGTTCGGGGCGATGCGCGTGACGAGGCCACGGTAGCCCGGCTTCTGAAACAAGCCGACGTCGTAATTCCGCTTGCGGCCCTGGTTGGAGCGCCGCTCTGTGATCGCGATCCGCATGCAGCCAATGCGGTGAACCGCGACGCGATACGGATGGTGAATAGGCTGCGGTCCAAGGATCAATTGATCGTCTATCCGACGACCAATAGCGGCTACGGCACCAAGTCAGGCGCCCAGTTTTGCACGGAGGACACGCCGCTCGAACCTATCTCGCTCTATGGCCGCACGAAGGTGGAGGCCGAGGAAGACGTTCTCTCGAGCCCGAACGCGATCACGCTTCGGCTCGCAACGGTGTTTGGCACTTCGCCCCGGATGCGCATCGACCTGCTTGTCAACCATTTCGTGTATGCGGCGGTCACTGATGGTTACCTCGTGATCTTTGAGAAGGACTTCAAGCGGAACTACATCCACATTCGGGACGTCGCCGATTGCTTCCTTCACTGCATCGCACATCGGGAAAAGATGGTCGGCAGGCCGTTCAACGCCGGACTCGATGCTGCCAACCTCTCAAAAGAGGAGCTTGCGCTGAAAGTGAAGCAGCACGTCCCACAATTTTACATTCACTTTTCGGAGGTTGGCAGCGACCCTGACAAACGGAACTACATCGTCTCCAATCAGCGGCTGCGGGAGGCCGGCTTCGAAGCAAAACGGTCGCTTGACGACGGCATCGCCGAATTGATCAAGGCCTACCGCATGATGCGCAAGACGGTGTACGGCAACTGCTGACGGCCTTTCATGAGTGGCACGCAGACCGGCGAATGGAGCGACGTGACGGCCGTCGTGCTGGCGGGGGGGCTCGGCACCCGCCTGCGGCCGGTCCTCGGCCACCGGCAGAAGACAATTGCAGACGTGGCGGGAAGACCTTTTCTCACGCGGATTATTGATCAGGTCGAGGCAGTTGGCATCCGCCGCATTGTCATTTGCACCGGGCACGGTGCATCGGAGGTCGAAGCGTCTTTGTCCGCCCGGAATGGGTCCGCATTTGTCACTTTTTCGCGAGAAGAACAGCCGCTGGGCACTGGCGGCGCTCTCCGCCGGGCCCTGCCGATCGCCGGCGGCGGGACGTGGCTCGTGCTCAATGGCGACTCCTATACGGAAGCTAATCTCGACGCGTTTCTCGAGGGCTATCGTCGGTCTGGCCGGATTCCGACGCTGCTCCTCGTCGAGGTGGCGGACTCTCGCCGCTACGGCCGGGTCGAATGCGGGCCAGAGGGAGATATTAGATCGTTCATGGAGAAAGGCGAGGTCTCGGGCAACGGCTGGATCAATGCAGGGCTTTACTTGATGGAGTCGGAACACGTCGACGCTATTCCGGCCGCACGTGCCGTGTCGCTCGAGAGAGAGGTGTTTCCCGTTTGGCTGGCCACCGGTCTGCGCGGGCACCGTACAAGTGGTCGGTTCATCGACATTGGCACGCCCGAGTCATATGCTGCTGCTCAGGGGTTTTTCATGGGTCCTGAATCCAACAGCCTGGGAGTTCCCGAGACATGAGCGACCCGGATTTCGTGTTCATAGCGGGCGGTGAGACGCTCATCGGGCGTGCACTTGTCCGCGCTTTTGAGCGGACCGGTGCGAGAGTGTCGGCACCGTCCCGCGAGGAACTGCCGCTCACCGATGCCGCCGCGGTCCACACGTTCTTCGCGGCTGCGCGTCCGCGCCGTGTAGTGGTAGCCGGTGGTAAGTCGGGAGGTATTGGGCTCAACCAGCGGATGCCGGCCGACTTAATGACCGATAATCTTCTAGTGGCGACCAGCGTTTGTACCGCTGCCGCCCGTCACGGCGCCGAGAAACTGCTTTATCTGGCGAGTTCGTGCTGTTACCCGAGGGACTGCGAGCAGCCCATGCGGGTTCATCAGCTCGGCAGCGGGCGACTCGAGCCAACGAGCGAACCGTACGCCGTCGCTAAGATCGCCGGCATGCAACTCTGTGCGGCCTTGCGGCGCCAGTACGGCGTGCAATTCATCGTCGCGATTCCAGCGGATGTATTCGGGCCGGACTCCTCTTTCGACGCCGAGGGATCGCACGTCATCCCCGCCTTGATGGCGAGAATGCATGCATCCAAGACGCGGAACGACGCGGAAATTACGCTGTGGGGAACCGGAGAACCCCGGCGGGAATTCCTGTATGCGGACGATCTGGCGGAAGCCTGCGTTCTGGTGCTAGACCGGTATGATGACGAAACACCAATTAATCTTGGAGGGGGAACGGAACTTACAATTCGTGAAGTCTCCCAGATGATCGCCGACATCGTCGGCTTCCGGGGCCGGCTCGTGTTCGATGCTTCGAAGCCCGACGGAATGCCACGCAAACTCCTGGATTCCACCGTGCTTCACGACCTCGGATGGCAGGCAGCCACTCCACTGCGAGAGGCTCTCGCCCGGACATACCAGCGATTTCTCGATCGTACGGCTGGTGCGGATGCCGCACCGGGAGCGGCGCTATGATCATTACCCGCACACCGTTTCGTCTTTCCTTTTTCGGGGGAGGCACCGACTACCCGGCATGGTATCGCGCCCATGGCGGCGCTGTCCTGGCCACGACGATCGACAAATACTGCTACATTACATGTCGGGAACTGCCGCCGTTTTTTGAGCACCGGATTCGCATCGTCTACTCCAAGATCGAAAACTGCAGCAGCATTGACGAAATCGTGCATCCTTCGGCCCGCGCCGTGCTGCGGTATCTCGACGTCGGTCGGGGAATTGAGATTCATCATGACGGCGACCTGCCTGCGCGGAGTGGCATGGGATCGAGTTCGGCATTCACAGTTGGCCTACTGAACGCCGTCCACGCCCTCCACGGCCGGATGATAAGTGGAGAGACGCTCGCCGAGCAGAGCATCCATGTGGAGCAAGAGATACTGAAGGAGACGGTGGGCTCGCAGGATCAGGTGTGTGCCTCCCATGGGGGCTTCAACCACATCACGTTCTCGACGACTGGCGCCATCACCGTGAGGCCGGTCATCATTCCGCGCGATCGGCTTGCAGAGTTGAGTTCATCGCTGATGCTCTTCTACACGGGCATTAAGCGCACGGCGGCGACGGTGGCCGACACGTACGTGCCGAAATTGGAGGCCAAGAAGCGGGAACTCCGGCTCATTAGCGACATGGTGAACGAGTCGCTTCAAGTCCTCTGCGGGTCCGGCGATCTGACCGACTTCGGCAGGTTGATGCACGAGTCGTGGCAGGTGAAGCGTTCGCTGAGCGACGCTGTCTCATCCGGCCCGATCGACGCCATGTATGCCGTTGCGCAGGCGGCCGGCGCGATCGGAGGCAAGATCACCGGGGCCGGCGGCGGCGGATTCCTGCTGTTGTTCGTGAGTCCGGACAGGCGCTCGGAGGTGCGCGAGAAACTCCACGACCTCCTGCACGTGCCGTTCGCGTTCGAGCCCGCTGGAAGCCGCGTAATCTTTTACGACGTTGATCCCGATTATTCGCACGTCGACATCGATGCTCGAGGGCGCGCCTTCGGTGCCGCAAGGGAGATGCACGACCCCGTCCGCTCGCCGATCAGACGCGCCACCCAATCGCCGTGAGTCGCGGCGACGAATCCATCCAGCAGCACGGAGACCGGAGAGATGTCCTTGTCTACGGCACCGCTTCCCAGGTTCACGCCCCAGCAGTTGATCGAATTCGAAGAGGACATTGCGGCCGAGTTCAATGCCGCGAAGATCCGCGCGCCTGTGCACCTCTCCTACGGCAACGAGGAGGCGCTGATCTCGATCTTCCGCGGAGTCAAGCCGCAGGATTGGGTACTCGGCTCGTGGCGCAGTCACTACCAGTGCCTGCTCAAGGGCGTGCCTCCGGACCGGCTCAAGGCGGAGATCATGGCCGGACGGTCGATCTCGCTCTGCTTCCCAGAGTACCGGGTCGTCTCCTCGGCGATCGTGACGGGCGTCCTTCCCATAGCCGTGGGCATCGCGATGGCCATGAAGCGCGAAGGATCCGACAGTATTGTTCACTGTTTCATGGGCGAGATGACGTCGGAGACCGGGGTGGCCCATGAGTGCATCAAGTACAGTCGGCGGTGGGATCTGCCGCTGCACTGGATCATCGAGGACAATCGAAAATCGGTTTGCACTGACACCCGATCGGTGTGGAATTGCGATAAATTGACCTACGAAAACAGCAAAGATCCTCGCATCACCTATTACAGCTACGAGTCCAAGTACCCGCATGCCGGAGCCGGCGTCAGGGTGCAGTTCTGACATGCGATACGCCGACGAACTCAAACGAGCGATGAACCTCCTAGCGGAGGAACCACGGGTGATCTTCCTCGGCCAGGCCGTGGCCTGCCCTGGGACGGCGATGTCCAACACGCTTGTGGACGTGCTCCCCGAGCGACTCCTCGAACTGCCTGTCGACGAGGAAATGCAGATGGGGATGACGAACGGGCTGGCGCTCGCTGGGTGGATTCCGGTGTCGATCTTTCCGCGGTGGAACTTCCTGCTGCTTGCCATGAACCAGATCGTGAATCACCTCGACAAGTTTGCGGTGATGTCGAACGGTGGATACCGACCCAAGGTCATCATCCGCACCGGTATCGGTTCGGAACGCCCGCTCCATCCGCAGCATCAGCACGTCGGCGACTACACGGACGCTCTGCGGTCGATGTGCACGACGATCGAGGTGATCCGTCTCGAGGAGCCGGGCGAGGTCGTTCCCGCTTACAGGCACGCACTCCAGCGAACAGATGGCCGCAGTACACTGCTGGTAGAATACGGCGACTTTTACAGTGAGAAGTGACCGTGGCCGACGCCGCACATGCATCCCAGTCGCGACCGGCGGATGTCGAAACGCTCGGCCCCTGGCCGCTGATGGTGGAAAACATCACCCGGGCGGACCTCGACGCGGTCGTCGAGTTCCTGTCCGGGGACACACCGATCCTCACGCAGTCGAGGAACGTCGCCGCCTTCGAGCGCGAGTGGGCGACATGGTTGGGCGTACGACACTGCGTGTTCGTCAATTCCGGGTCATCTGCCAACCAGATGACCATGGCGGCCCTCAGGGAACTCTCGGGGTCGGGCGAGGTCATCGTGCCGACGCTTACTTGGGTATCGGACATCGCGTCAGTCATCCAGTCCGGCCTGACGCCAGTGTTCGTGGACATCGACCCGCGGACGCTGGGCATGGATCTCGATCAGGTACTCACGCGGATTACGCCACGCACGAAGGGGGTGTTTCTCACGCACATCCTCGGCTACGACGCCTTGACCGACGAATTCATCGAGTCGCTCCGGCGAACAGGCGTGCCGCTGATCGAGGACGTCTGTGAGTCGCACGGTGCTACGCATGCCGGCAGGAAGCTCGGCACCTTCGGACTGGCCTCCAACTTTTCCTTCTATTACGCCCACCATCTCAGCACGATCGAAGGCGGCATGGTGTGCACCGACGACGATCGCCTGTATGAAGTGCTGCGGATGATGCGGTCGCACGGGATGGTGCGGGAGAGTCCGTCGGATGCCGTCAAGGACGACTACAAGCGTCGCCACGCCGACCTGAATCCAGACTTCATCTTCGCGTTTCCGGCTTATAATTTCCGCAGTACGGAGATCAATGCGGTCATCGGTCGCAGCCAGTTGCCCCGGCTCGACGCGAATAACACTCGGCGGACCGAGAATCTGCACGTGTTCCTCGATACGCTCGACAGCGGGCGTTATCGGACCGATTTCAAACGCGAGGGAAGCAGCAACTACGCATTCACGCTCGTCCTCAAGGAACCTGACGAGGCTCTACGGGACCGTGTCGAGGAAACGCTGCGGGAGCATCGCGTCGAGTTTCGCAGAGGCACGTCGGGGGGCGGCAACCAGCTGCGTCAGCCTTATCTTCGCCGGATTTTTGGGGACGAATACCGACACTACCCGAATGTGAATCATGTGCATTTTTTTGGCTGGTACATCGGCAATTATCCGACGCTCGATGCCGGTCGAGTTCGACAGCTGTGTTCGCTGTTGAACGGACTGTGACGGGAGGTCGGGAGATGGATCGCGGACTGGACGTTCTGTTCGTAAATGCCGACTCAAGCCTCGCGGCCTACCAGGGTCTGAGCGAGACGTTCTCAGCGATCGAGCCGCCCACTTGGGCTCTGCTGCTGGCCGCCTCGTGTCGCTCGCGCGGGTACGGCGTGGGCATCCTCGACTGCACGGCGGAGCGGCTCGACCTCGAAGCCTCCTGCCGGCGGATCGCGGACACGTCTCCGAGGCTTGTGTGCTTCGTCGTCTACGGCCAAAACCCGAATTCCGGAACGACGAACATGATAGGAGCCGTCGCGTTAGCTGAGCGGCTCAAGAAGGAGCACCCCAAGCAGCCGACCTGCTTCGTAGGGTCGCATGTGAGTGCCCTCCCGATGGAGGTGCTCGTGCTGCCGAGCGTCGACTTCGTGCTGCTCAACGAGGGGGTGTATGCGCTCTGGAGCCTGCTGGCGACAGACCTCCGAACCGGCCTGCGGGGGGTGAAGGGGATCGGCTTCAAGGACGAAGGGGAACCGGTGCTCAACGAGCCGGAGCGGGTCGTCCCGCAGGACCGGATGGATGCCGACCTGCCCGGGTACGCATGGGATCTGCTACCGCGCCGCGAGAAGCCGCTCGACCTCTACCGGGCCCACTTCTGGCACGCCAATTTCGACCACGGCCGGCGGACGCCCTTCGCGGCTCTTTACACGTCGCTCGGATGCCGCTTTCGCTGCGATTTCTGCATGATCAACATTGTGAATCGCGTCGACAACGGCCCTGACGTGTCGGCTGCTTCGTCACCTCTGATGAGGTTCTGGTCGCCCGAATTCATGCTGCGGCAGTTCGACGAACTGGCCGAACTCGGCGTCACGACGCTCCGGCTGTCCGATGAGATGTTCTTCCTCGACAAGCGGTACTTCGAACCGCTGCTGGAGGGCATCGTAACGCGGGGGCATCATTTTCACATGTGGGCCTACTCGCGGGTCGACACCGTGCGGCCGCGGTATCTGGACCTGTTCCTGAAGGCCGGCATCGACTGGCTGGCCCTGGGGGTGGAGGCCGCGAACCAGGAGATCCGCCGCGAGGTCTCGAAGGGCACCTTCGAGGACATCAACATCCGCGAGGTCGTGCGGGCGATTCGTGAGAGCGGCATCAACGTCATCTCGAACTACATCTTTGGTTTCCCTGACGACACCCTCGACACTATGCAACAGACCCTCGATCTGGCGATCGAGCTAAACACCGAGATGGCCAATATGTATCCGTGCCAGGCACTGCCTGGGAGTCCGTTGTATGTCGAGGCCCGCCGCAATGGCTGGCCTTTGCCCGACTCCTACGCGGGCTATGGCTTCCTCTCGTACGAAAGCCGACCGCTTCCGACCCGGCACGTTTCTGCTGCGGATGTGCTGCGATTCCGCGACGACGCATGGCATACATACTTCACAAATCCGGCCTATCTCGATCTTGTCGAGCGCAAGTTCGGCGTCGGACAGCGTGAGAATGTCCAAGCCATGGCCAAGCACCGGCTTCGCCGCCTGCTTCTCGGTGACTGACGCGTTGCATGGACGAACGGGGAAAACTCCGACAGCGGCCAGTGCGCGAGCCTACCGTCGTCGTCGGCGGCGGGCTCGTGGGCCTCGCCACGGCCTGGCGGCTGCTGCAGCGCGGAGTTGCCGACGGCGTTACGCTGCTCGAAAAGGACCTCCGCGTCGCCTGTCAGCAATCGACCCACAATAGCGGCGTGCTCCACGCTGGACTGTTCTACAAGCCTGGCTCTGAAAAGGCGGTTCTGAGCGTCCGCGGGCTGCGGCAGATGGTCGACTTCTGTCGGACACACTCGATTCCTCACGAGATCTGCGGCAAGGTGGTCGTGGCGACGAACGACCGGGAACGGGCCCAACTCGACGTTCTCTGGGAACGGGGCACCCGCAATGGGCTCGTCGGCCTCAGGCGGCTCGACTCGGCCGAGGCCATTCGCGAGATCGAGCCCCACGCGACCGGCGTGGCGGCCATCCATGTGCCGGAGGAGGGAATCGTCGACTACCGTGCGGTCGCCGACACGCTTGCCCAAGAGGTGACCAGACTCGGCGGCCGGATCGTCACGAACGCCCGTGTTGCCTCGCTGCGGCGCGATGCCCTCGGTTGGAAGGTGGCCACGACGGCCGGGGATTTCGGAGCGTCGTATGTCGTCACGTGCGGAGGCCTGCATTCCGACCGACTCGTGCGGCTTTCGGGTCTCCGCCCCGCCTCCCGGATCGTGCCGTTCCGTGGTGAGTATTTCCATCTGCGGCCGGAGGCGACGGGACTTGTCCGCAACCTCATTTATCCCGTTCCCGATCCGTCATTTCCGTTCCTGGGCGTCCACTTCACTCGGATGATTCACGGAGGCGTGGAAGCCGGGCCGAATGCGGTGCTCGCATGGGCCCGGGAGGGATACTCGCGGCGGAGCGTCAACTTGCGAGACCTCGCCGGCTCGCTCACCTTTCCCGGATTGTGGAGGTTTCTGGCGAAACACCCCCGAATGTGTGGCTACGAACTCTACCGCTCATGGAGCCGCCGCGAGTTCTGCCGCTCACTCCAAAGGCTCGTGCCGGCGATCCAGTCTGCCGACATCGTGCCCGGTGGCGCGGGCGTTCGGGCCCAGGCGATGCGGCCCGACGGTCGCCTCGTCGAAGACTTCGAGTTCGTCCGCGGCGAACGGATTCTTCATGTGGTCAACGCTCCGTCTCCAGCCGCGACGGCTTCGCTTGCGATCGGCGAGAGGATCGCGAACATGGTCGGGGAGGCCGCAGCGTAAGCCGTTCTTCAGGTCGTATCCCTAGCGGAAGTCACTCGCCGCTCAACTTCGTCGCCCACGAGGTGCCACGCCACGAGGCGGGCCTCCCGGATGCGGGGAGTGATTGCCGCCGCGCCGCCAAGCCGCGCAAAGAATAGTCGCTACCGATGACCGCGAGAGCCGAAGTGTTGCACGCGAGGGCGATCATGCCGCCGGCCTCGAGGCGGTTCGTAAGCCGCTCCACGGTCGCAGGGAGCGTGTCAAAATGCGCCGCGAGCGACGTGATCGCCGCTATGCTCTCACGGTGGTGAGACTCGATCGAGGATCTGGCGTCGGCGTCCATCGCAACAGTCGCTGGATTCCTGGAAAATAATTTTCATTCATACCTCAAGCCCGTGAGGCCTTCGGCACCATGCCCCGTCCCCCAGTCCCATCCGCCCTTCCGCCCCCACAGGCCCTCTTCCTCGACCGCGACGGCACGCTCATCGAGCATGTGCACTACCTGCGGGATCCGGCGC
>CAZPEM010000019.1:5165-31163 GCA_964585575.1 uncultured Chitinophagaceae bacterium | reverse complement strand
TGTATCCTCACCGTAGCGACGATGCGTCTGCTCCCCCGGCGGCAATGCGGCATCCTTCAATGCTGCCCGCAGGAGACCGTCCCGGCCCGGTCAGCCAGTCGTCCGCATGCCCGAGGCGATGCCCTGCACGCAGAGCCGCAGCAGTTCGCGGATCGGGTCGTCGGCGGACGGGTCGGTCGGAGGCGGACGCTTCCGGCTTCGCTCCAGGAAATCGGCCTGGATGAGGTTCAAGGGGTCGATCGACGGGTTTCTCGCATCGATCGACTTCTTGAGCCATGGCGTCGAGGAGAGGAGCTCCTGCTCGCCGACGACGTCGAGCACGGCCTGCTTCGAACGGTCGTACTCCGCGGCGATTCGGTGCCAGATGCGACGGCGGACGTCGAGGTCGTCGGTCAGTTCGGCGTATCGCTGCGCGATCGCCATGTCGGCCTTCGCCAACGCCAACACGGCGTTGTCGATCGTCGCGGTGAAGAACGGCCACTGGCAGTACATCTCCCGGACGGTCTGCCACGCATGCCGATCCTCATACTTGACCTCGAGCAGGCAGGTTCCGAGGCCGTACCAGGCGGGGATGATGCAGCGGTTCTGCGTCCAGGCGAACACCCAGGGGATCGCCCGGAGATCGTCGAGGGTCCGTTCGCCTCGCCGCCGCGACGGCCGCGATCCGATCGGCAGGTTCTCGATCTCGTCGATCGGCGTCGCGGCGCCGAAAAAATCGATGAACCCCGGCTGGTCCACGAGTTCGCGGTAGGTCGCGTACGACCGTGAAGCGAGCTGGGAGACGAGTTCGAGCCACCGCGGCGCAGGCGGCGATCGGTGGATGGCGGAGCCCGTGAGCGTCGCCCAGGTCACCTGTTCGAGATGTCGGAACGCGATGTGAACGTCGTCGTACCGTTCCGCGAGCACCTCCCCCTGCTCCGTCAGCCGGAGCGTGCCGTCGAGCGACTCCGGCGGCAGCGACAGGATGCCGCGGGCGGCCGGCCCGCCGCCGCGGCCGAGCGACCCGCCGCGGCCGTGGAAGAAGGTGACTTTCACGCCGCGTTCGGCCGCGACGGCCGCGATTTCGGACTGGGCGGTATAGAGGCCCCAGCAGGCGGAGAGATACCCGCCGTCCTTCGTGCTGTCGGAGTAGCCGACCATGATGAGCTGGCGGTTTCCCTGGGCGGAAAGGTAGGCCGCGTAGGCGGGCTCGTCGAGGATGGAGACGAGGGTGCCGGCGGCCCGCTCGAGGTCGCCGATCTTCTCGAAGAGCGGCACGATCCGAAGCCCGGGATCGAGGCTTCCGTCCGCCGAGGAGTGCTTCCAGAGCCAGAGCACCGAGAGGACGTCGGCCGAAGAACGGGTGAGGCTGACGATGCTGCCGCCGAGACACTCCGCTCCGAAACGATCCGACGCCGCGTGGAGCGTGCGGTAGAGCCTGACCGTGTCGGCCGCCAGCGGCGGAAGCGACGCCTCGTCCAGCCGGATCGGCTTCTCCAGGGATCCCGCCAGCACGGCCGCCTTCGCAGCGTCGTCGAGCGAGGCGTAGTCGCCGCAGATGCCGGCAGCCTGCAGGATGGCCGCGAGAATCTCCTCGTAGGCCCTCGAATCCTGGCGGACGTCGAGCCTGCCGACCCGCAGCCCGAACGACTCGACGAGATCGAGCCAGCGGCCGGTCTCCCCGGCGAGCACGGGCTCGTCGTGGTCTTCCCGGAGGGAGCCGCAGAGCGTCGCGACGTCCGCCTCGAAATCGGCCGTGGCGGCGTAGCAGCCCTCCCGCGGCGGCGCTTCGAGCGATTCGACCCGCGACCGCTCGAGCCGCCAGCGGATCATGCGGATCCAGCGGCGGTAGGCCTCGTGGGCCGCCGTCCCCTCGAGCGAATCGGCGAGTTCTGGAAACCGCTCGACGAGCGACTCGAGTCGGTCGAGGAGCCGCTTCGACGCGTGCGAGTGACGCAGCGAGATCGTGAGGAAGTCGTAGAGCCGATCACACTCCTCGAGGTGCATGTCGATCGCGGCTTCGCGGAGCCGGCAGAGCGTGCGGGCCGTGACGTCGGCGGTCACGAACGGGTTGCCGTCACGGTCGCCACCCATCCAGGAGCCGAAGGTTAGGAAAGAGGGGATCGCGAAGGCGTGTCCCGGGTAGTGTTCCGCCAGCGCCCTGCGGAAGGCGTCCCTGACCCGTGGAACGACCTGCTTCAGCCGTGGGAGAACCGACAGGCCCCGCTCGACCTCATCCAGCACCGTCGGCTTCACGGGGCGGAGGAATTCCGTCTGCCAGATGACGCGAAGCTCCGCCGATGCGGAATTTCGCAGCCGTTCCCGTTCTCGCGGCAGGAGATCGTCACGGTCGAGCTCCTCGCAGACCCGACGCAGTCGCCGGAGCTTCGCCCGGATGCTGCGTCGCTTCGCCTCGCTGGGGTGGGCCGTGAAGACGAGCTCGATCCGCAGCCGGTCGATCGCCGCCTGGACCTCGGCGGCCGTGCGGCCGGCGGCGGCCAGCTCCTGCACGGCGGCCCCGAGCGACTCCGGCACCGGGTTCGGATGGAGCGATGCCTCGCGGCGGCGAAGCACCCGCACCCGCTGCCGGTCCTCCGCGATGTTGGCCAGGTCGAAGTAAATCGAGAGCGCCCTCGCGATCGTTTTTCCGGTTTCGACGTCGATCGCCGCGATGCGTTCCGCGAGTCGCTTCTCCGCCTCCGGAGAGGCCGACCGCCGCCTTTCCGCGAGGAGACGGATCTCATCGACCGCCGCGACCGCCGTCACCCCGGCGAGTTCGGTGATCACCTCGGCGAGGATGTCGCCGAGCAGCGTGAGATCCCGTCGATGCGGATCCTTCACTTCCGGGAAGGCTTCCGAGGGGGCGGCCCCGGAGGAATGGAGAGAGGGTGTCAATCGGTCCTCGGGGTCAGGCCATGGGGAGTCGTGCCCCGGAGGCTGCCGCCCGCAGCTCCTTCGGCAGGGGAAAATAGACCTCTTCCTCGCGGATCGAGCGTTCCTCGACGGTGGCTCCAAAGCGGTCCACGAGCCAGCGGACGCAGTCCTGCACGACCCGCTCGGGCGCGCTCGCCCCCGCGGTGATCAGCACGTTTTCCACCCCGTCGAACCAGGAGGGATCGATTTCACCGGCGCCGTCGATGAGGTGTGAGGCGATGCCGTTCTCCCTCGCCAGTTCGGCCAGCCGCTGGCTGTTGGAGCTGTTCTGGCTGCCGAGCACGAGCACGAGATCGACTTCTCCAGAGAGGAGTCGAACCGCCTCCTGCCGGTTCTGGGTCGCATAACAGATGTCGTCCTTCGGGGGGCCGACGATCGCCGGAAACCTCGCCTTCAGTCGCTCGATGATCCGCGACGCATCGTCCACCGAAAGGGTCGTCTGCGTCAGATACGCGAGCTTGTCGTCGGTCGAAAAGGGGAGGCCGGCGACGTCGTCGGCGGTCTCGACGAGCGTGAACGCGTCGGGAGCCTGGCCCATCGTGCCGATCACCTCGTCGTGTCCGGCATGGCCGATCAGCAGGATGCGGTAGCCGGCCTTCGCATACTTGATCGCCTCCAGGTGGACCTTGGTCACGAGCGGGCAGGTGGCGTCGATCGCCCGCAGGTTTCGCCGCGCCGCGGCCCGGCGGACCTCCGGCGCCACGCCATGGGCGGAAAAGAGAAGAACGGCCCCTTCGGGAACCTCCTCGACGGAATCGACGAAGACGGCGCCCTCCCGCACGAACCGGTCGACGACATGCTTGTTGTGGACGATCTCGTGGAAGACGTAGACGGGGGTGCCGTAGAGCCGGATCGACGTCTCGAGCGTCTCGATCGCCATGTTGACGCCCGCGCAGAAACCGCGGGGGCCGGCGAGCAGAATTCTCATGGTTCGCGTGGCGTGGATGGAAGCGTCCGGTAGGCTCACGCTATCGTAGTGAGTCGGCGTTCCGACGGCCAGACGGTCGTGGCGTCGGGCCCCGAAGGAGCCCTTGTGACGATCCGCAGCCCTGCCGAAGCCCGTGACCCGACCGCCTGGATGCTGGCGGATGTTCCGCGGACCACGGACGTGAACGAGGCGAGGGCGTTCTGTCGGTCCGTCGCGACAAGGCACTACGAGAACTTTCCCGTGGTCAGCCTGCTCGTTCCCCGCCGATTGCGGCAGGATTTCGCGAACGTCTACGCGTTCGCCCGCTGGAGCGACGACCTCGCCGACGAGTCGGCCGATCCCGCGGAGGCTTCGTCGAGGCTCTCGGCGTGGCGACGAGGTCTGGAAGCCTGCTTCCGCGGCGAGGCCGAACACCCCGTGTTCGTCGCGCTCGCCGATACCGTGTCGCGAACCGGGCTTTCGATCGAGCCATTTTCCCGCCTGCTCGACGCGTTCGAACGCGACCAGAGGCAGGTTCGGTATGCGACCCGTGCGGAGTTGCTCGGCTACTGCCGCGACTCCGCGAACCCGGTCGGGGAGATCGTGCTCGGGCTCGAGGGCTGCCGGGATCCCGAGCGGGTGGCCCTTTCCGACGCCATCTGCACCGGGCTGCAACTCGTGAATTTCTGGCAGGACATCCGCCGTGACCGGCTCGCCGGCCGCGTGTATGTTCCCCAGGAGGATCTCGCGTGTCACGGGCTCAGCGACGCCGACCTGATGGCGACGCACGCCAGCGGGCCGGTGCGGGAGCTCGTCCGCGGGCTCGTCAGCTGGACCGACGAGTTCTTCGTTCGAGGCGGTCCGCTCGTGCGGTCGGCTCCGTCGTCGCTGCGAGCCGCGATCGGTGGGTTCATCGACGGAGGACAGGCCATCTCCGCAGCCATCAGAAAAGGCGGATACGACCCGTTGGCGTGCAGGCCGAGGATCGGCGCGGTCACGAAGGCCCGGCTGGTGGCGATGACGATGCTTCGCGCGTCGCCGTTCCTGCTCTGGCCGAATTTCGGAGGGCCGAGATGACGCATGCCACCACGGGAAACACCCGCGCCGACTACGACGAGTGCGAACGCCTGCTTGCCCGCAGCGGTTCGAGCTTCTCGCTTGCGATCCGGATCCTGCCCTTGCGGAAGCGACGGGCCACGACCGCCTTGTATGCCTTCTGTCGGAAGGCCGACGACATCGTGGACGCGGCGATCGACCGGCCGCTCGCCGAGGCCGACGGCGATCTCGACCCGAGGGAGGCGATCGAGCGAATGCGGGCCGACCTTCACTCCGCACTGTTCGGCGGCGGCACCTCCCCCGTCGTGCGGGCCGTCGCCGATGCCGCCAGGGAATACGGCATCCCGCATCGGCTGCTCGACGACATCCTCGACGGAGTGGTGATGGATCTCGTTCCCCGTCGTTATGAGCTGTTTCCGCAGCTCGAGGACTACTGCGCGAAGGTCGCCTCCGCCGTCGGTCTCGCCGCGATCCACATCTGGGGCTACCGATCCGAGTCGGCGACCCCCGCGGGTCACGCCTGCGGCGTCGCCTTCCAGCTGACCAACATCCTGCGCGACGTCCGCGAGGACGCGGCCGTCGGACGCCTCTACCTGCCGCTCGAGGATTTCGCCGCGTGCGGCGCCGACCCCGAACTCGTCGTCGGCGGTCGGTGGTCGGCGGAATTGGCCTGCGTACTCCGCCGCACGGTAACGAGAGCCCGCCGGTATTTCGAGCAGGCCGCCGAACTCGATCCCCTGCTCTCCACCGACGGCCGGCTGGCGTTCCGCGCCATGTACGGCACCTACGCATCGATTTTCCGGAGGATCGCCGCCGCGCCCGAGCAGGTGCTCGCCGGCCGCGTGCGGCCCTCGAAGGCATCGCTCGCCGCGGCGGCGGTCGCCTGCGTTGCGTTCGGGCCGCGGTTTTTTCGGCCGCTGGAGGCTCGCTAGATGGCTGCGGGCCCGGGCCACGAGGTCGTGATCATCGGGGGAGGGCTCGCCGGTCTGGCGGCCGCCGCGGCGATCGTGTCTGCCGGCCATCGCGACGCGGGGGTCACCGTCCGCATCGTCGAGGGCAGACGGCGGGTCGGCGGCCGGGCGGCCTCGTTCGAGGATCCGGCGGCGGGAGAACTCGTGGACGCCTGCCAGCACGTGGCGCTCGGATGCTGCACGAACTTCCTCGACCTCTGCCGGCAGGCCGGAATCGCCGACCGTCTCCGCCGTGATCGGACGCTTTGGTTCATCGCGCCCGACAACGCGCGGGCAGCCTGCGCGGCGTCGCGTTGGCTGCCCGCTCCGTTCCATCTTCTGCCGCTGCTCGGCGGCATGGCGCATCTCACGGCGATCGACAAACTCAGCCTGGCCCTCGGAATCGGGAGGCTCGCCCGCATGGGGACTCGCCACGTCCGCGATGCCGCGGAGGAGCCGGCGACGCATGCCTGGCTGGTGGGCATCGGTCAGCGGCAGCGGGTGATCGAGCTGTTTTGGCGGCCCGTGATCGAAAGCGCCGTGGGCGAGTCGCTCGAACTCGTGGCGGTCTCCGCCGCCCGGAAGGTGCTCGTGGATGCGTTTCTCGCCCACCCGTCGGCGGTCGATCTCTACGTGCCGACGGCGCCGCTCGACGAGCTTTTCGGGGATGGCATTGCCGGTTGGCTCGAGCGGCAGCGGGTGGTGATCGAGACGGGCGTGCAGGCGGTCGCAATCGAGCGATCCGCAGGAGGCGCGGTCGCCGCGGTCGTCACCCAACGCCCCGGGGAGCCGCCGCGAAAGATCGGGTGCGACTCCTGTGTGCTCGCCGTGCCCTGGAGGCAGGCGGCGAAGCTCATGCCCGAAGTCGTCGGCGAGGGGGGCGATCGCCTCGCCGGCTCACCCATCACCGCCGTTCACCTCTGGTTCGACAGGCCGGTCGTGGATCTCCCGCATGCCGTGCTCGTGGGTCGGCTGTCGCAGTGGGTGTTCTGCCCGAATCGGGACCACTACTGCCAGGTCGTGATCAGCGCGTCGCGGAGCCTCGAGGGCATCGATCGGCGGGCGGTCGTGGACCGCGTCGTCGAGGAATTGAGGCAGGCGTTTCCGGCCGGCCGCGCCGCGTCGCTCGTGGCGTCGAGGATGGTCACCGAGCCGACGGCCGTGCTCTCGGTGCGACCCGGGGCCGACGCCCTGCGGCCAGACTCGACGACGGCGATCGAGGGGCTGTTTCTCGCCGGCGACTGGACCGCCACCGGCTGGCCCTCGACGATGGAGGGCGCCGTGCGGAGCGGACGGATCGCCGCCGACGCCCTGCTGCGGTCCCGCGGGCTCCCCGGCACTCCGCTCGTGCCCGATCTTCCAAAGAACCTGCTCGTGCGGCTGCTCGCCGGGGGCTGAAGGCCGGGGCGGGAGTCCGACCGGAATCAGCCGCCCGGCAATTTCTCGTCGGCCTCCGGCCGCCATTGATCCAGCATCGTCTCGAGGTGCAGGGCGACGGCGTCGGCCGCGGAGTGCGCCCGTTCACGGAGTTCCACCATGTCGATCGCCGCCGACGGGCGGTTCCATAGGAGCCGCACGGCGGTGCCCGCGATCCTCGCTGCGGAGCCGGCCGTCGCGAGCGACGCCACGTCCCCGGGCACCGTCTCCGTCGCCGTGTCGCACACTGCGCGCACCACGTGGACGGGGAGGCCGAGCCGCCGCGCCTCGACGACGATCCACCACGACTCCATGTCCACGGCCGACGCCTGGGTGGAATCACGGAGAATCTTCTTCGCCGCCGCGGTCGCGACGACCGTGTCGCTCGTGACGAGCATTCCCCGCCGCACGCGGTCGTCCGGCCGTGGGTTCCATGGCGTGGGAAGAGGGTCGATCGGCAGGTAGTCTCCCTTCATGACTGGGTCCGATGGTCGATCCACGGAGGATGTACAGAGCCCCACCCGCTCGGCCAGCAGGATCGCGTCGCGGGAGAGCGCAGGGTCAAGCCCGCCGCAGACGCCGGCGGCGACGAGGCGGCCGGGCCGATGCCCGGCCGCGATCAGCCGCGTGCCCCGCGCAGCCGCCTCGCCACCGATTCCGGACGCCATGATCGCCACGGTCGCCTTTCCAAGACGGCCGAGGCTCACCCGCCCGCCACCGGCCCGAACCGTGACGCAGTCCCGCATCCGCGCGACGATCGCCGCGGCCTCGAGCGGCATCGCCACGACGATACCGACGTCGACCCGATCGATCGATTCTCCGACGGGCTTCGGCATCGCTCACTTTCGGTGAAAAAGTCCTCGCCAAAACTCGTGGAAGGCATGCCACGCCCGGCGAGGGGTTGAGGGAACTCCCGAGGAGCAGCCGTCGGGGCCGCACCCGGAGCCGCACGTCGCGCACACCCATTCGACCTTGTATTCCAACGCGTCCTCCTCCTTGTCGACGACCTTCTTCAGGAGCGTCTTCTTCGGCCTGATGGTCGCATTCCTGCACGGGCCGGCGTCGCAGCATCCGTCGGCATCGCAACATCCATCTACGCAGCCCGCATGTCGCTTTTCGCAGAGTCGGCCGCCGCAGCCTGGCACGCAGACGAGCTCACACTTCACTTCGTATTCCGTCTTCTGCTTTTTCTTCTTCGTCGGCACGCAGCGGCAGACGGGCACGAGCTTCCGACCGCCACAGCAGCCTCCCGGAGGCGTCGAGGGCGATTCTGCGTCCTCATACGCCACCGGAGGGGAGGCGGCCTTGCCGGATGCAGCCGGCGGGCTCTTCGTTGCGTCCGCCGCCTGCTCGGCCGCCTGAACGAGGGCCCCAGTCGCCACGATCAAGAGCACGGGGCCCACGAGCACGGGGGCGATTCGTCGAGTCGTGCCGGTCATGAAGATTTCTCCTCGTCGCATGTCGTCGAAAACCATCGGTCAGAAGTCGAATGCGAGCCGGGTGCCGAAGCCGTGGATGCCCCCGCTCCCGTTCACGTTGTTGGCGTTAACAAAATCCCGGTAGGTGAAGTCGTAGTTGAAATACACTCGCGAGTTCGGCGTCATGAGCCAGTTGAGGCCGAGCGTCATCCCGTTGAGCACGCCGCCATTCACCTCCCCGTCGCTCAGGCAGAGGTAGTTGTAGCGGGCGCCGACCTGCCAGGCCCCCTCGCTGACGCTCCAGCTCCTGCGGCGGGCTCCGTCGCGGACGATGTAGAAGTTGTTTCGCGGCACGGGCCGGTCGAACCGGCTCTCGAGGAGCGAGTAGGTGCGGCTCTCTCCCGTGAGGAAGTAGAGCACCTCCGCGTAGCCGCCCTGATAGTAGACGGTGCCGAGACGGGTGCCGGGGGGCGGTTGCTGGCCGCTGATGCCGCGGTTGTTCTGAAAGCCGTCCTGCGCGACGCTCGGCAGCCTGGCATCGTAGAGCCAGGAGCCGAAATACTCCGACTGGAACGACCAGGGCCCGTTGTTGGCCACGAACTCCAGGCCGATCATGTTCTGCCACTCAGCCTGGATGAGCCCGCTGTCGGCGTAGATCGAGTTGAGCGGGCCGGGAGGGCCGTTGCGGATCGAGCCGCGGCTGCGAAACCGGGTGTAGGGGAGCGTCGGCCCGAGCGGGTCGCCGGTCGTCGTGTCGTACCGCGGTGCCCGCCGCTGCGGCTCCATCGTCCGGCCCGACATTCCGAGGTGGACGAGCTGCCTCCCGTCCTCCTCGAACACGGGTAGATACACGACCCGGCCGACCGTCATGCTGCCGCCGCTGGTGTTCGAAAAACCGAACGGGTTGTTCGTGTTCTTGAACTGGCCGACCTGCCAGGCGAGCCGGCCGTCGTAGGCGTTGTTGAAAACCTGGATGCCGGGGAGGAAGCCGTTGTTGAACGGTCCCTCGAAGGCATCCTGGCTGAACGACCGCTCCATGAAGTTGAGCCAGCGGCTGCTCGTGAGATGCTCGAAGCCGTAGGGGTCCTTCTGGTTGCCGACACGGACGATCCCGAGCACCGGCAGCTCGCGGATCTGCATCCAGAGGTCGGTGACGGCGGTCAGCGGGCCGGCGTCACGTTCGTTTGGAAAGACCTCGTTGTTGACGTTGATCTCATTCACGAAGTCGTACTCGGCCGCCCAGTCGTAGACCTCATACATGCGGCCCTCCACGCGAAGCCGGGCCCGCCGGAAGTTGACGGTGTCGGCGAGCGTCGGATCGAGCCCGGCGCGCCCCGGCGACTGGTCGGGGCCCGGGCCGCTGGTGAACGAGGTCGCGTCGATCTGCGTTCGGCCGCCGACCTTCACGCCGAAGTCCTTGTTGGGCGATTCGAACCGCAGGCCGCTCGCCCACGAGGACTTCATCGAGAGATCACTCCCCACGGCGACGGGCTCCGCCGGCTTCTTCTCCTTTTCCTTCTTCTGACCATCCTCCTGAGACTTGGAGCCTCCTTTGCTCGAGGCCGCGGCCTCTTTGCCGGGCTTCGCCGGCTGCTCCAGTTCCGCGATCCGCTTCTCGAGTTCCGCGATCCGCTCTTGATCCCGGGCGATCACTTCCTCGATGGCCTCGAAGCTTTCCAGACGCGAGGCCGGGCTCGGCAGCGCGATCGCGGGAGCGTCCCCCGGATCGGCGATCACGACGAAGCGTCCGTCGGCTGCGGGCGACCGGCCGTTCGTGATGACGCAAGCGGCCGCCGTCATGAGGGCAAACAGCCACCTGCTGATCGGCCGGGCCGCAGACCCCGCGCCACACGCAGAATCGCCGCACGCCATGAGATCTCCTCTTTCGGAACAGATTGCCTGGACGACGGTATCGGCAGGATCGGCCGGCGTGCTGAAGGCCCGAGAAGAACCCTTTCAGAACGTCAAGGCGTCGCCGCGGCCATGAGAGAACGCATCCGACCGCTCCCCGGCAAGACGGGCAGTCTGGGCTACCCTGGAATCGTGGGAAGGGAAAATACGATGCTCTCCGACGTGACGACGGGATCGGTCGGTTTCGGCGGCTGTCGATCCGGAAACCGGCAGGTGATCGTGGTTCCGCGTCCGGGGTCGCTCGTGATCGTGATCCGCCCGCCGTGTCCCTCGACGATCGCCTTGCAGATCGCCAGGCCCAGGCCTCCGCTGCGGCCGCGGTCGTCGCGGGATCGGGCGAGATCGGTCTTGTAGAAGCGGTCGAAGATCCGCGGCAGGTCGTCGGGGCCGATCCCGTGCCCCGTGTCGGAGACGGTCAGAACCGCCTCTCCCGTCGCGGGATCCCGATCGACGCCGACGCTCGCATGGCCGCCGCTCGGCGTGAATCGCACGGCGTTGTCGAGCAGGTTTCCGATGAGCCGGCGGAGCTTCCCCGCGTCGGCCGCGACGAAAACGCTCGTGGCGGCCGGGGCGTCGATCGAGACGCCACGCTCCTCGGCGACCCCCGCGAACATCGCCACCGTTCTCCGCGCGAGCTCCGCGAGATCGACGACCGTCGTGCGGATCGTGATCGACGAGTCGGTCGACTCCGCGAGGAGAAGCATGTCGTTCGCGAGCTTCGAGAGCTGGTTCGTCTCCTCGAGCACCTCCGCGAGCGTCTCCCTGTACTCCCAGGACTGACGGTCCTGCGAGAGCGCGACTTCGAGGCTCGATCGCACTGCCGTCAGCGGCCCGCGAAGCTCGTGGGCCGCATCCGCGACGAATCGCTCCTGGCTCTCCACGTGGTCGGCGACCTGGTCGAGCAGCGTGTTGATGGTCGCGGCAAGCCGGTCGAGCTCGTCGCCGGTGCCGCGGACCGCGAGCCGGTCGGACAGCCGCGTCGGCCGCAGCCTGGCGGCGGTGCGAAGGATGTCGTCGACGGGCTTCGTGGCCCGGACGGCCAGCCAGTAGCCCGCGATCGGCGTGAGGATCGCCAGCGCAAGCCCGACGGGGATGAGCAGCCGCACGAACGCGTCGACGCTCGAGTCGACCGAGAGGGTCGACATGCCGATTCGAATCCGCAGCGGACTGTCATCCGGACGACGGAGCCGGCGGCGGAGATACCGCCAGTCTGCGACCTGCACGACGACTTCGTCACGATCGGTGGACGTCGGCGGGTAGCTCGCGATCGTGTCGGGGCAGAGGTCGCTCCGCCAGACGGTTTGGCCGTCTTCGGTGAGGATCTGCGTGAACCAGCCCCGGCTCTCGTGGCTTTCGGCCTTCCTTTGGAGCACCTCGACGACCGCGGCGGTGTCGAGACGGAGCTTCCTCACCGCCAGTTCGATCTCGTTCATCTCCCCGCGGAGCACCGTGTCAGCCTGCCGCAGGAGTGCGGCCCGCGCGCCGATCCTCACCGCGAGGAGTGCGGCTGCTGCCATGGCGAGCACGACGGCCGTGTTCCAGAGCGTCAGCCGGACGCGAAGCGTGTCCTTGGGCACAATGTCAGGAAGCAGCGAGTGCATAGCCGCGACCCCGGATCGTGCGGATGAACGAATCCGACCGCCCGCGGTCGATCTTCGTCCGCAGCCGATTGATGTGGACCTCGATGACGTTGGTCGGGCCGTCCCAATCGAAGCCCCAGACGTGCTCGCAGAGCATCTTCCGGGTGACGACCTGTCCGGTGAACCGCATGAGCAGTTCGAGGATGCTGAATTCCGTCGGCGTGAGCTCCACGGTACGGCCGGAGATCGACAGCCGCTTCGTCGACAGGATCAGCTGCAGCGGCCCCACCTCGAGCTCCATGGCGGGCTTGTGGGCCGAGCGACGGTGGATCGCCTGGATGCGGGCGAGCAGCTCGTCGATGGCGAAGGGCTTGACGAGGTAGTCGTCGGCCCCCGCCTCGAAGCCGGCGAGCTTGTCGGGCACGGTCCCCTTCGCGGTCAGGACGATGACGGGAGTCCGGACGCCGAGTTGCCTCGCCGCGCGGAGGACGTCGATGCCCGAAGCCTTCGGCAGCATCAGGTCGAGGACGACGAGGTCGCTCGACAGGACCACCCGTTCCCGGATCGCCCTCTCCCCATCCGGGATCCACGAGCACTCGTGGCCCGCTTCGGTGAGGGCGGTGGCCACGGCCTTCGCGATGACGGGATCATCCTCGACGAGCGAGATGTGCATTGGCGGTCCGCCTGCCGCGCCCGCGCCGGATCATTCCCACTCGATCGTCGCCGGCGGCTTCGAGGATATATCGTACACGACCCGGTTGACCCCCCGCACCTCGTTGATGACGCGGCTTGAAATCCGGGCCAGGAGCTCGTGGGGCAAGTGGCTCCAGTCGGCGGTCATGAAGTCCTCGGTCTCCACCGCCCGGACGGCGAGGACGTCGTCGTAGGTCCGCGCGTCGCCCATGACGCCGACGCTCTGCACCGGCAGCAGCACGGCGAATGCCTGCGAGACCTTCCGCATGAGCCCCTCCCGCTCGATCTCCTCGAGCACGATCGCGTCGGCCGCCCGCAGCGTGTCGAGCCGCGATTTCGTGACCTCGCCGATGCAGCGAACGGCGAGCCCCGGCCCCGGGAACGGGTGCCGCCAGACGATCTTTTCGGGGAGGCCCAGCTGCAGCCCGAGCTGCCGCACCTCGTCCTTGAAGAGGTCGCGGAGCGGTTCGATCAGCTCGAACTCGAGATTCTCGGGCAGGCCGCCGACGTTGTGATGCAGCTTGATCGTCGCGGCCGGTCCGTCCGGGGCGGCCCCGCTTTCGATGACGTCGGGATAGAGCGTGCCCTGGGCGAGGAAGCGGGCACCGGAGATCCTGCTCGCCTCGTCGGCGAAGCAGTCGACGAAGACCTTGCCGATCCGCCGTCGTTTCTCCTGGGGTTCCGTAATCCCCTTCAGGGCCTCGAGGAACCTCGACTCCGCCCGGACCACGTGGAGGTCGGTCTTGAAGTGGTGCTCGAACTCGTCGATGACGGCGTCGGCCTCGTGCGCCCGCAAGAGGCCGTTGTCGACGAGGATGCACGAGAGCCGGTCGCCGATCGCACGCGACAAGAGCGCCGCGACGACCGCCGAATCGACGCCCCCCGACAGCCCGCAGATCACGCGACCGTCGCCCACGCTCCGCCGAATCGCGAGGATCGCCTCGTCGGCGAAGTCGGCCAGCCGCCAGGTGCCGCCGCATCCGCAGGCGTTTCGGACGAAGTTGGCGAGGATCGTGGCACCGGCGGGCGTGTGCGTGACCTCCGGATGAAACTGCAGCCCGTACACCGGCAGCCGGCTGTGTCGCACCGCCGCGACGGGGCAGGTCGGGGTGCGGGCGAGCGGCACGAAGTCGGCCGAGACCCGATCGACCTGGTCGCCGTGGCTCATCCAGACCTCGGTGCGCTGGGGAACGCCCGCGAAGAGCGTGTCGGCGTCGAGGATCTCGCAGCTCGCCCGGCCGTATTCGCGGGACTCTGCCTGGCCAACGCGGCCGCCGAGCGCGTCGCACGCCAGCTGCATGCCGTAGCAGATCCCGAGCACCGGAATTCCGAGTTCGAAGACCGCCGGGTCGATCCTCGGCGCCCCGCTCTCGTAGACGCTCGCCGGCCCCCCCGAAAGGATCACCCCCTTCGGCGCGATCTCCCGGATCCTCGCCGCGGTGATGTCGTGCCGCACGATCTCGCAGTAGACGTGCTGCTCGCGGACCCGACGCGCGATCAGCTGCGCGTACTGGGAGCCGAAGTCGAGCACGAGCACCCGCTCGGCCTGGCCGAGGTGCCGCCGGCCCGACAGCTGATCGACGATCTCAGCGGCGCGACCGCTCGCTGGCGAGACGCTCTTCGAGGCGACCGTCGGGTTCGGGGATGCGGCTGTTCGACTGGCCATGGGTTCCGGACTTCCGCGGGGAGCGGGAAAGCAGAACAGTATACGGGCCGCGGGCGAGCGCCTATAGTGTGCCCATGCTCGTGCTGGCCACGAATGACGACGGCATTTTCGCTCCGGGACTCGCCGCGATGGAGCGGGCCATGCGGTGCTTGGGCGACGTCGTCGTGGCGGCTCCCTCCACGGAGCAGAGCGGCGTCGGCCATGCCATCACCTTCCTGACGCCACTCACGGCGAAGGAGGTCTTCGAAGGAGGGAGGCATCGCGGCTGGTCGATCGACGGCAGTCCTGCCGATTCGGTCAAGCTCGCGATCGGGGAGTTCTGCCCGCGGAAGCCCGACCTCGTGGTGAGCGGCATCAACAGCGGGCTCAACGCCGGCATCAACGTGCTCTATTCCGGCACGGTGGCGGCGGCCATCGAGGGAGCCTTCTTCGGAATCACGAGCATCGCCGTGTCGCTCGAGTACGACGAGCACGCCGACTACGAGAGGGCGGCGGAAATCGCGATGGACGTCATCCGTGAGCTGTTGGACCGAAAGCCCGCCGCCGGAAGCCTCTTCAACATCAACATTCCCACCGTCGCCCTCTCGCGGACGCCCGAGGTGAGGGTCGTGCCGATGGGCATCTCCCGCTTCGGGGAGGCGTTCGAGCGACGTGTCGATCCGCGCGGACGTTCGTACTTCTGGGCGACGAACGAGCCTCCTCCCCCGCCGTCTCCCGCCGATTCGGACGTCACGGCCCTCGCCGCCGGGGCCGTCACCCTCACGCCCCTCGCCTACGACCTCACGCACCGATCGGCCCTCGCTTCACTGGCGGCCGGCCGGTGGAAGATCTCGCCGCGTGGCTAGCAGCGACTGTTGCAGTTTCTGAAGGTGCCGGCAGAGGTATCCGTCGCGTAGGTCGAGGGTGCCCCATGCCCCATCGCCGGACGGTCGCTCCGGACATCCTGTCCTCCGCTCACTCGGATGCAGCCCGCGATCCGCAATCCTTGCTTCGCTTGTCTGCATACGCCGGGTCCCGGGGCATGGGCCCCCTCTCCCGTGACCGGATTCAGTCGGAGCTTTCTGGCTACATCAGAACGTAGGCAGCGAGGCCGCCGGCGACGAGGAGGCCGACGCCGATCATCGCCCACACCATGAGGGGGATTCCGGCAAACTGCCCCTTGGCCTTCTTTCGGCGGTAGGCACGGGCCTGTTCCGCTGCGGAGCCCTTCGCGGGCCCGGGCTGAAAGGCCGCTGCCGGCTTCGACGGCTTCGGAGCCGCGGTCTTCGCGGCTGGCGGCTTTGACACTTTCGCGTCAGCCGCCTTCGCAGCTGCCGGCCCACGGGCAGCTGCCGGCCCACGGGCAGCTGCCGGCCCAATCGTCGATCGTGAGCTCGCGGATGGGGGCGGCGTCGTGAACGACAGTTGCGATGCATCGATGCCCGAAACCGCGCTTGTGCCGCCGAGCAGCGAGTTGCCGAGGTCGCTGTCGCCGCTTCGCGGGCCTAGTCCGGCGGATCCGCGTGTTGGCAGACGCGGCGGGGCGATCGTCTTCGCCGACACCGCCGCCGACCGGGATGAATCCCCCGACGCCCGACGGCGGAGCTGCTCTTTCAGGGCCGCCCTGGAGGACGGGCCGCCCGCCACATCGCCCTCGTCGGTGGCAACCGGGTTCGCCGCGAGCCACGCGGCCAGGGCATCGGCGACTTCCCTCGCCGTCTGCTGACGTGCCTCGGGTCGCTTCTGCATCATCCGCAGGTAGATCGCCGCGATGGCGGGGGGCGTGTCGGACCGCTTCTCGATCAGGTTCGGCGGGCTGGCCTGGAGGTGCTTCCTGAATCGCTCCTTGACGCTCCCTTCGGCGAACGGGCCGGCCCCGGTCAGGAGGTAGTAGAGCGTGCACCCCAGGCTGTAGATGTCGGCCCGCTTGTCCACGTTGTGGCTGTCGGTCACCTGCTCCGGTGCGAGGAAGTCGGCCGTGCCGAGCACCTTTTCGTCGTGTTCCTGGGTCAGCGACCCAGCCTCCGGCCCTTCCGCGCCCGAGAGGCCGAGGCCGAGGTCGAGGATCTTCAGCGTGCCCCGCTTGTCGAGGATCATGTTCGCCGGCTTGATGTCGCGGTGGACAAAGCCCTCCTCGTGCGCGTAGTGGAGCCCGAGCGCCGCCTGGCGAACGAGGTCGGCGGCCTCGTGCATCGACAGCGGCCCCTCCTGCTTGACCTTCTTGTGCAGGTCGATCCCCTCGACGTATTCCATCACGAAGAAGTGGATCGAACCGGCGGTGTCGAGGTCGAAGGCCCGCGTGAGGTGCGGGTGATTGAGGCGGGCCGACATCCGCGCCTCACGCTCGAAGCGGGCGAGGAACGAGGTTTGGTCCACCCGCTTCAGCGGCAGAACCTTGATGGCCACCTCGTTGTGGAGCGTGGCGTGCTCGGCGAGATAGACGCTGCTCATGCCTCCGGAACCGAGCAGGCGGAGCAGTTTGTACTTGCCGAGGAAAAACCCCTTGTAGCGGCCCTTGCGAAGCTGGTCGACGTGCCACTGCGTGACGAGCTTCGATTCCAGGAGCGCCGTCACGAGCTCGTCGGGAACCGGCCCCTGCCGGTCGGCCCACGGCGAGACGACGGCATCGATCGCCTCGGGCTTCGCGAGGTTGCTCGCGTGAAGCACCTTGAGGAAATTGGCGATGGTCTGGACGGCTTCGTTGGGCATGGCACGATCGGCTCGCGGCTCGGGGGAAACCCCGTGACTCGATTCTATTCTAGTTCGCGTCACCGGCCCGCGCTGCCGCGACGACCGTTGCAACCGGCCCCATCGGTCTTGCGGGGCCGCTTCGTGGTCAAAGCGTGGCGTCGCGAGACCTAGAGCCCCAGGTCGAGTCCTCGGGCTTCGAGCGACCTGACGAGCGCGACCGGCCCGGTGAATAGCTCGGCATCCCAGCCCGCCCGCCGGGCCGCCTCGACGTGGGCGGGAAGGTCGTCGGTGAAGAATATGGCCCCTGGCTCGACGCCGGCCAGGTCCTGCGCGCGTTCGAATATCGCCCGGTCGGGCTTGGCGGCACCGAGCTCGTGGCTGAACGCGAGGATTTCAAATGCGTCGGGGAGCACGCCGAATCCCCTGGCGAGGAGATGCTCCCAGTGGACGCCGCAGGTGTTGGAGAGGATGCCTCTGCGACAGCCGGCCCGCTCGAGGCCGGCGATCACCGGGATCATCCCGATCGAGAGCTCGAACATGTCCGAGTAGGCCTCGGCCAGTTCGAACGGATCGCTCGTCGTCCCGGTGCGACTGGAAAACTCCGCGTGAAATGCCGGCCAGTCGATCTCTCCGCGCTCCAGCGCCCCCGACAGCGAGTCTGCCGCGAGCGCCTCCCGGACCTGATCGGGCGGCGCACCGCAGGCCGCCGCCACGTTTCTCACGGCACTTTCCCGGTCGAAGTTGACGATCACGTTTCCCATGTCGAGATAGACAAATCGCGGAGTCATCGCTGGGCTGAGGCCGCCTCGAACGGCTCGTGTGAATCTGGTGGTGGGTTTGCGGTCGGCCTCCGCGGCCGACACTTTGAAAGGGCATCGACGCCGACTAGGCTTTTTGCACACGCCCGACGCCGTCTCAAGGATATTGCACTCCGATGAACGCCATCAACCGCACCAGTTCTCGCATCACCCAGCCCCGCTCCCAGGGCGCCTCGCAGGCGATGCTGCTCGGCACGGGGCTCTCGCCGGCCGACCTCGACAAGGCCCAGGTCGGCATCGCCGCGATGTGGTACGAGGGCAACACCTGCAACATGCACCTCGACAAGCTCGCGGCGAAGGTCCGCGAGGGGGTCGTGGCGGCCCGCATGGTCGGCATGCGGTTCAATACGATCGGCGTCAGTGACGGGATCTCGATGGGGACGGAGGGAATGAGCTATTCGCTCCCTTCGCGCGACATCATCGCCGACTCGATCGAGACGGTGATGCACGCGCAGTGGTACGACGGCCTCGTCGCGATCCCGGGGTGCGACAAGAACATGCCGGGCTGCCTCATCGCGATGGGGAGGCTCAACCGTCCGTCGATCATGGTCTACGGCGGCACGATCAAGCCGGGCCATTTGTCCGATGGCACCCCGCTCGACATCGTGTCGGCATTCCAGTGCTACGGCGAATACGTCGCCGGCAGGATCGACGACTCGCGGCGGGCCGACATCGTCCGTCACGCCTGCCCCGGCGCGGGCGCCTGCGGCGGCATGTACACGGCCAACACCATGGCCACGGCGATCGAGGCCCTCGGGATGTCGCTGCCCGACAGCGCTTCGATTCCCGCCGAGCACCCCGACAAGCTCGCCGAGTGCCTGCGGGCCGGCGCCGCGATGCGGCATCTGCTCGAGCTGGATCTCAAGCCGCGCGACATCATGACCCGCCGCGCGTTCGAGAACGCGATGGTCACCCTCATGGCCCTCGGCGGTTCCACGAATGCCGTGCTCCACCTGATCGCGATGGCGCGGGCGGTCGGCGTCGATCTCGGCCCGGCGGATTTTCAGCGGGTCTCCCGCCGGATCCCCTACCTGGCCGACCTCAAGCCGAGCGGCAGGTTCGTGCAGGAAGACCTCCACTCGATCGGCGGCACGAGCGGCTTCATGAAGTACATGATCGACAAGGGGCTGATGGATGGCGACTGCATGACCATCACCGGAAAGACGCTCGCCGAGAATCTCGCCTCCAGCAAGGGCCTGGCAGCAGGCCAGAAGATCATCCATCCGGTCGAAGCACCTCTCAAACAGACCGGCCACATCACGATCCTCCACGGCAACCTCGCCCCGGACTCGGCCGTCGCGAAGATCACGGGCAAGGAGGGATCGCGGTTTCGCGGGCCCGCGAGGGTGTTCGACAGCGAGGAGGAGATGCTCTCGGCCCTCGAGCGAGGCGGCATTCATCGCGGCGACGTCGTGATCATCCGCTACGAGGGACCGAAGGGCGGGCCCGGCATGCCGGAAATGCTCACGCCGACGTCGGCCCTCGTCGGCGCCGGGCTCGGCGCCGACGTCGCGCTCATCACCGACGGCCGATTCTCGGGAGGATCCCACGGATTCATCGTGGGCCATGTCGTGCCGGAGGCGCAGGACGGCGGGCCGATCGCGCTCGTCCAGGACGGCGACGTGGTGGTGATCGACGCCGACAAGGCGTCGATCGACGTCGAGGTTTCGGACGACGAGTTCGCCCGTCGTCGGGCCGTTTGGACCTCGCCTCCCGTGAAGGCCGAGCGGGGCATGCTCGCGAAGTACATCCGCTGCGTGGCTCCGGCGTCGCGCGGCTGCGTCACCGACGAGTGATCAGCGGCCCACCAGATCAGCGGCCCAGTGACTCGACCGGCACCGGCGGGCCCGGGGCGATGACGGCCCCCGGGGGCAGCTGCTCCGGCGGGATCGGCTGGCCGAAGGCGGGTCCGACAGCCTGCGCGGAGGGCGGCTGGGCCGCTCCGGCGGGGGGCTGATAGTACGGCTCCGGCTGCGGCATCGGTGCGATGCCGAGCCGTCCGAGCGCGTTGGCAAGCATCCGCTGTTCGAGCAGCGGGTCGCGTCCAAGCGGGATCCAGCCGAGCGGGCGGGTCGGGTTGGCCACCGGCCGCGGTTGGTCGCCGATCTGCTGGCCGAGGGTCGGCAGCGGGGCCCCGTAGCGGTAGAGGGAGTCGTCGTTGCGAAAGGTGGCGCCGCCCGTGGTGGCGAGCATCGGCCTCGGCATGCTCTCGAGTTCCTTGATGACGACGACCTCGATCCTCCACCCGGCCGGATCGGGAGTGAGCCGGACGTTCGCCGTGCGACGGATCGATTGGAGGGTGCTCTCGAGCCGCTCGCGGAAGCCCACCGAGTCGGCCCGCCACGGCTCGAGCAGGGTCGCGCCCGTCTGGGGAAACGTGCCGATGCGGCCCTCCGTCGGCACGCCGTTGGCGAAGACGACCCGCTGCTCCGAATCGATCTTGAAGTAGTCGTCCACGGTGTCGACGAGCTTCTGCCAGATCGTTTCGGCATCGATCGGCGGGATCACGGCCACGTTCCGGGGAGCCATCGGAGGCGGAGGCGTCGGGATACCCGGATCGGCGACGACGGCCCCGGGCGGCAGCGGCGAGAAGGGATCGGGGGCCGGCAGCACGGCCTGCGCGACGGCGAACCGCCCGGCGACTGCCAGGAGGCACCCCAACGCTGCGGGCAGCCACATTCGACGCATCGACACGTTCCTCGCGGAGTCCCTTCACCCACGAGGGACGCGACGGGGATGGTCGGAAAATCAGCCGACCGACTCAAGGCCACTTCCCGCGGCAAAGCGAGGCTTTCCGCGGGCTCTATCCATTCGGGAACCCCGTCATGGGCAGCCCCGAACCCGCACATTTGAAGTTCACGATTCCGTCGTCAGACGACGTTGCCGTCACTCGGCGCCGAGCAGCGTCTGCAACTGCTCGAAGCGGCGGGCGAAGCGGCTGTGGGAGGTGTGGAGGTGCTCCCCCTGCGAGATGAACCGGATCGAGTCGTTCCTCGGAATGCCAATGGAATCGAGGATCGCCGCGAACGGCGACCGCGACGGGGCGTAGACCACGATGAGCTTGTGCTCGTCGAGCTGCACCTCCATCGGGAGTTCGGGGTGCATCACGGCGATGCCGGTGCAGCCGTCGTCGAGGAGGAGTTCCTCGAAATCCCAGAGCGTGCTCTCGAGCACGAGCCGCTCCATGCCCTCGCGGACATGATCGCCGTGGCCCGAGGCGTCGCTGGAGTGGCTCGTCTCGAGGACGACGTCGCAGACGTCGCCGAGCGGCTCGAGGAGCGAGAGGAATGCGTCGAAAAGCCGCTCGCTCGAGACCGACGCGACGATCGCCGGCAGCCTCGTGCCGGTCCTCGGGTCGCTGTAGGCGTCGAAGCGGTATCCCTCCTCCGGCGTGATGTCGAGCCGCCAGCCGGGGCGGATCGCTCCGGTGAGCGTGAACCGGCCGTACCGGCAGCGCGCGAGGTGCCGCTCGAGGGAGGCCCGGTCGGGCACGGCTCCGTTCGTCGGCCCCTGGTAGAGAATGGGACGTGGCTGCGTGGCTTCTTCGATGAATCGCATGGTGGGAAGGAGATCGTGCGAGGAGACGGGCCACGACCGCGTCGGGGCAACCCTCAAACGTAGGCCATGGTTTGGCGCCGTGGACGCGACTCCCCATACTGGAAGGCTTTCGCAGCCTCAGGAGGCCTCATGGACGGAAAAATCGTCGCCCACGGAATCACGTTCGACGACGTGCTTCTGGTGCCCGGCTACTCCACCGTGGTCCCGGCGGACGTGGACGTTTCGACCCGGCTCACCCGCGGGATCTCGCTGAACATCCCGATCGTGAGCTCCCCGATGGACACCGTCACCGAGAGCGAAATGGCGATCGCACTGGCCCAGGAGGGGGGCATCGGCATCATCCACAAGAACCTGTCGATCGAGCGCCAGGCCGACGAGGTCGACAAGGTGAAGCGGAGCGCCAACGGCATCATCGTGGACCCGGTGACGCTCCCTCCCACCGCCACGGTCGCGAGGGCCAGGGAGGTCATGGATCAGCACAACGTCTCTGGCGTGCCGATCACCGACCCCTCGCGGAAGCTCCTCGGCATCATCACGCGACGGGACCTGCGGTTCCTGGAAAGCGGCGACACTCCGATCGCCGAGATCATGACGTCCACCGGGCTGGTCACGGCCACGGGCACGGTGACGCTCGAGGAGGCCGAGAAGATCCTGATGGCCAACAAGGTCGAAAAGCTGCTGCTCGTCGATCCCCGGAACGTGCTCACGGGCCTCATCACGATCAAGGACATCGACATGATGAAGCGGTTCCCGAGCGCCTGCAAGGATGCGCAGGGGCGGCTGAGGGTCGGCGGGGCCGTGGGGGTCTTCGACTACGAGCGGGCGGCGAGTCTCATCGCCAAGGGCGTGGACGTGCTCATCGTGGACAGCGCCCACGGGCATTCCGAGAACGTGCTGGAGACCGTCTCGGCAATCAAGAAACGATGGGAAATCCAGGTCGTCGCCGGCAACGTGGCAACCCGGGAAGGCTGTCGGGATCTGATCAAGGCTGGCGCCGATGGAGTCAAAGTTGGGATAGGTCCCGGGTCGATCTGTACCACACGGGTGATTTCCGGCGTCGGAGTTCCCCAGATCACGGCGGTCTGGGAGGCCTCGCAGGAGGCCGAAAAAGCCGGTGTGCCGGTGATCGCCGACGGTGGAATCCGTTACTCGGGAGACATGACGAAGGCGATCGCCGCGGGGGCGTTCAGCTGCATGATCGGCGGGCTCTTGGCGGGCGTCGCGGAGAGCCCCGGACAGACGGTGCTTTACCAGGGACGCACGTTCAAGGCCTACCGCGGCATGGGTTCGCTCGGGGCGATGGTCCAGGGCTCGAGTGAACGCTACCGCCAGAAACTGCCGGGCAATGACAAATTCGGGTCGAAAGGTCGTGACAAGCTCGTTCCGGAGGGAGTCGAAGGGCGTGTCCCCTTCAAGGGGCCGCTCAGCGCGTTCGTCTACCAGCTGGTCGGCGGCGTGCGTGCAGGCATGGGGTACTGCGGTGCCAGGACCATCGAGGAGCTCAGACGCAATGCGAAGTTCATCCAGGTTTCCGCGGCGGCCGTTCGGGAGGGCCATCCCCACGACATCGTCATCACCCACGAGTCGCCCAACTACAGCGTCGAGCACGGTCGATCGGAGGAATGAGCGTCGCCGGGCTGCCGGACCGATGGTGAGTGCCTGGGTGGTGATCGGCATCGTTGCGTCGTGCTGGACGGCCACGTGCTGCACGGCCACGGCGGCGGAATGGAGTCGATTGAGCCCGGGTGCCGGCCGCTGGCAGGACGATGCGAGCGGCGAATCGAACGTCGTCGTGAAGGTCGCGGCGGAGAGCGAGCCGGAATCGGCTGTCAGCGATGCGGATGCGTCCGTCGAGTCCGGGGCATGCAAGGAGGCGGACGGGGCGTGCCGGGTGGCGCTCGGGAAACTGCGGGCCGACACCCTCTCCGCGATCGACCTCGACATCAGGGTGGGGGGCCGGCCGGGCAACGACTATCCGTGCGAGTGTCGGCTGACAGGGGAGACCTTCGCCCCGCGCCGGTTCGCGACGACGACGTTCACCTGGAAGGCGGCCGGCTACTGCCACAAGCCGCTCTATTTCGAGCAGTGGAACCTGGAGCGGCACGGCCATTCGCGGGGCTTCATTCCCGACGTTTTCCTCTCTGGAGCCCATTTCTTCGTGACGCTGCCGATCCTGCCCTACAAGATGGGCGTGGAGCTGCCCTGGGAGTGCGTCTACCCGCTGGGCCATTACCGACCGGGCAACTGTGCCCCGTGGACCTGTCCGGCCGTGCCGATCAGCGGCCGGGGACTGGCACTGGAAGCGGCGACGATCACGGGCGCGGTGTTCCTGCTGCCGTGACGCACGCTCGCCGGGTTTCGGCGGTGTTGATAGACTCTGCGTCCCGACCAGACCGCCGCCGAAAGTGTCAGCAAGCATGTCAATTTTCGACTGGATGAGCCGCCGCATCTTCAACACGGTTCATCGGAACAACCTCGTCTACAACACCTGCTGGGAGGATCCGAGGCTCGACCGGGAGGCCCTCCAGATCGGCCCTTCCGACGCGATCCTCGTGATCACGTCGGCGGGCTGCAACGCGCTCGACTACGCCCTCTGCGGGCCGGCACACGTCTACGCCGTCGACATGAATCCGCGGCAGAACGCGCTGCTCGACCTGAAGAGGGCCGGCATCAAGTCGCTCGAGTTCGGCGACTTCTTCAAGATGTTCGGCGAGGGCCGGCTGCCGGGTGCGAGACGGATCTACGAGCAGAAGCTGCGAGCCCTCCTGCCGGAGTGGTCGCGCGGGTTCTGGGACGCGAAGATCAAGTGGTTCGACCACCCCACGCGGTCGTTTTACTTCCGCGGGACGTCGGGTTTTTTCGCCCGGCTCGCGAAGCTCTACACCGACCGAATCATCAAGGTGCGGCCACATCTCGAGGCCCTGCTGGAGGCCGATTCGCTCGACGAGCAGCGGGCCATCTACGAACGACACGTCCGGGACAACTTCAGCGGTTTCCTGAAGTTCCTGCTCAACCGCGACACGACGATGTCGATGCTCGGCGTGCCGCTGGCGCAGCGGAGGCAGATCGAGGCCACCTACTCGGGCGACCTCGCGCGGTTCATCCAGGACTGCATCGAAGGGGTGTTCGTCAAGCTTCCGATGAAGGACAACTACTTCTGGCGGCTCTACATCAACGGCCGCTACACCCGCGAATGCTGTCCGGAATACCTCGTCGCCGACAATTTCGAGCGGCTCAAGGGGGGCCTCGTCGACCGTGTCTCGACGCACACCGCCTCCGTCCAGGCATTTCTCGAGGGACACCAGGGCAGCATCTCGCGGTATGTGCTTCTCGACCACATGGACTGGCTGAGCGACCATTTCTTTCCGCTCCTCGAGAGCGAATGGCAGGCGATCGTGAATCGGGCCGCTCCGAACGCCCGCGCCATCTGGCGGAGCGGTGGATTCAACACCGATTTCGTGCAGGAAGTGCGGGTCAACGTCGACGGTCGCACCAGGCGGACGAAGGAGCTGCTCCACTTCCACACCGATCTCGCGAAGCGGCTCCATGAACGCGACCGCGTGCACACCTACGGCAGTTTCGCGATCGCCGATCTCAAGCTCTGACGGTTTCGCAGCCGTTGCCAGGAGTCGCTCCCGTGGGTCTCTGGTCCGACCTCAAGATCCTCGCCCAGATGGCGTTCAAGCCGGTCCGTGGCGGGAGCCACGCCGAACGGATGGAGAGCTTCTACGGCGGTCAGGCGGAGGACTACGACGACTTCCGCCGCCGTCTACTCAAGGGCCGTGAGGAGCTTTGGGCCGCCCTGCCGAAGCCGGAGGGGGGCGTTTGGGTGGACCTCGGGGGTGGCACGGGCGCGAACCTCGAGAATTTCGGCCCGGAGATCTCGCGACTCGAGCGGGTGTACGTGGTGGATCTCTCGTCGTCGCTGCTGGCGGTCGCCCGCGATCGATGCCGTGCCCGCGGGTGGACGAACGTGGAATGCGTGGAAGCCGATGCGACGACCTTCCGGCCGCCCGGAGGGCAGGCCGACGTCGTCACGTTCTCCTACTCCCTCACGATGATCCCGCCGTGGTACGACGCCATCGACAACGCCCGGGCCATGCTGAAGCAGGGCGGCCATGTCGGCGTGGTCGACTTCTACGTGTCGCAGAAGCATCCAGCCGCCGGCCTCCGGCGACACGGATGGCTCTGCCGCTCGCTCTGGCCGGTGTGGTTCGCGACCGACAACGTTTTTCCGTCGGCGGACCATCTGGCGTTTCTGCAGCGGCGGTTCGAGACCATGCGGCTGGAGGAGCGGCTCGCGCGGCTGCCCTATGTGCCGCTCCTCCGCGCGCCCTACTATGTCTTCGTCGGCCGAAAGGCCTGATGCGTTTTCATCGGCCGAAAAGCCCCGGTTTGCACCGCCCGCGAACGATCAGCCGCCCGCGGAAGGCGGCGATGTC
>CAZPEM010000019.1:0-5065 GCA_964585575.1 uncultured Chitinophagaceae bacterium | reverse complement strand
GCCCCGGTTTGCACCGCCCGCGAACGATCAGCCGCCCGCGGAAGGCGGCGATGTCGGCGGCGGGGTCCGACGGTCCACTTCGGTGGCGAGCGTCGACGTGAGCTTTCGAAGCCTCGCCCCCAGCTCCACGATCGCCCGTTCGCTCGTCTCGAGCGACGCGCGGGCGGCCTCGAACCGCCTCGCCGCCTCCTGCTCGAGTTTCTTCGCCGCGGCCACGTCCCCCGACCAGTTGCCGAGATCATTCTCGAGTCGTCCCTTGACGCGTTCGAGCTCCATGAGCTGCCGCTTGGAAGCGTCGTGGGCATCGACGACCTCCTTCTCGTTCTTCTTGATGGCCTCGATCCGCTTCTGCAGCAGCTCGGTCAGCCGAAAAATGCCGATCGCATTGATCGCGATTCCACCTTCCGTCGTCGGCCGGCCGGCACGGTCCACCGCCGCCCCCCCGCGGAGCGCCGTCCCGGCGGCATTGAGCGGCCGCCGGTAGAACCGCCGCTTGATGGCGAGCTTGCCGTCCTTGGCGAGTTTTTCGGCGTCCGAGAGCGGGAGCCGCACCACGTCTCCGGCGGCGAACTCGATCGCATCCGCCCCTTCCCGCTCGTGCGCATACCCCTCGCTGAACTCCACCTCGGCCCAGAACATCCCCGGCGGGATCGACCAGGCGTGCTTGAACTCCGCTCCGGCCTTTCGCAGCTGGGCGACCTCGCGGGCGGGAAACGCCGAAACCTTCTCACCGGCCTTGAACCGGACCGTTCCCGTCGCCGGACTGCCGTCGCTCCCCTCGGGCATCCAGTCGAAATCCTCTGCGAACTCGAGCGTGGCCCAATCGACGCCCGGCGGTGGAACGTCGGGATCCTCCGGGAACGGGCTCGAGTCGCTCTCTCCTGCCGGTGAGATCAGCTCCTCCGGAAAATCGTGCCGCTCGACGTCCTCGCGAAGCCGGCCGATCTCGGGCACCTGCTTCTTCGGCTCCGGAATGACCGTCGCATCGGCGTCGCGGCGGGTGCGATGGAAGGCCATCCAGCGGTCGAACGGCAGGTTCTCATAGGCGACGACTTCCTCGTGCGCCGCCTGCCAGACCTCACGATCGCGTTTCTCGACGGGACCGAGCGGGAGCACCGAAAGTTGGTTGCCGTTGACCTGCGTCACGCGGAATCCACCGATGAACTTGCCACCGTCGTCGGGCGGCTTGGCGTCGAACAGAAACAGTTCGGCCCCTTCCGCGATCGCCGGCTTCTCCGGTTCGGCGATCGTGATCCGTCCGGGCCCGACCTCGTCGTCCCGCACCGAAGGCGGCACGAAAGCGACCTGCTTCCAGAATCTTCCACGCCAGGAGTTCACCCGATCGAGCGCGCGGGTCCATTCGGCCTGCTTCGACTCGAGCGTCGTGAGCGGGCAGTTCTGAAGCGCGTCGAGGGAGCAGTCCCCGAGCGGCTGCAGACCAGCCGTGCCCCGCGGGTCGGCGCGAACCGCGTCGCGGACCTCGAGCACCTTCGACTCCCAGCCCCGTAGCAGGCTCGCCCAGGCCCGCTCGCTCTGTCCGCGGATGCCGGCGAGCGCCAGGAATCCGCACGACGCGAGCAGCACGAGCCAGGCGCTGACGGTGTTCGCCGGGTGCCAGCCACGGAAACCCATGGCCAGCGCCACGATGCCCGTCAGAATGACAACCGCGATGACGACGACGGGGACGTACTCCATGACAGGCTCCGTGCGGGTCTGGGCGGGACTCTCAAGCGGAGTATAGGGTTCCCCCTTCGTTCCCCGAGAGGCCGAATTCCGGCCCGAAACGGCCGACGGAGCAGACTGCCGGGACGGGCTTCGGCCTCCCCCCCGATTTCGGATCGCGTGTCGCCCGCGGACGACAACCGTCGCCCGACACTGCCGCCCGGGGGCGACACCGGCGTTCCCGAAGCCTGTCGCCGAAGACGCCTGGATCGGGAAAAAACCCCAAAAAACGCCGGCTTCAGCCGGAGTCCATGGCTTTTCGCGGGCCGCCGCGACGGATTCGGCACGGCATCTGCCCCATTCGATCCCGTCGCCTCGAACCCCGCTTCGCCACCTCCTCCGGACGCCGCCATGATCCGCACCGCCTCCACAACGCACTCCTCGCGACCCGTCGGGCCGCGGCCCGACGCACTCCTGCCGGCCCTTGCCAACCGCCGTGGAGCCGGACGCTCCGTCAAGCGGCCGATCGAGCGGAGGGCTCGACGCCGGCGATCGGGCAGCAGCCTCAACATCGACGACCCGGTTCGGCTCTATCTGCTCCAGATGGGAGGCAACTCGCTGCTCACCCGCGAGACCGAGGTGTCGAGCGCCCGCGAGATCGAGAGTTGGCGGACCCGATTCCGGCGGGCGGTGCTCGGCAACGACTTCGTGCTCGCCGGCGCCATCAGCCTGCTCGAGAGGGTGCATGCGGGCACGCTCCGGCTCGACCGGACGATCGAGGTGGCAGTCACCGACACCCGCGAGAAGCGGCGGATCCTGCGACGCCTCGGCCCGAATCTCGAGACGCTCCGACGCATCCAGCTCGAGAATGCGGCGCTCTTCCGCACGGCGATGTCGAGGACGGCGCCCGACGCGAAGCGCCGGGCCGCATGGCGGCGGCTCGTACGGCAGAAGGGGAAGGCGGTCCGACTCGTCGAGGAGATGCGGCTGCGGATCCAGCGGCTCTATCCGCTGCTCAAGAGCGTCCGCGAGGTCGCGGGTCGGATGGAAGCCATCCGGGCCCGCCTCGCCGGCCCCGCCGTGACCACCGCCGAGCGGGCCGCGTTGCTCGCGGAGGAACGCCGGATGCTCTTCGGAATCCGCGAGAGCCGCAAGACGCTCGCCCGCCGTCTCGCGGTGATCGACGTCTCCCAGTCGAAATACGACGCCGCCAAGCGGATGCTGGCCGAGGGCAACCTGCGGCTGGTGATCTCCATCGCGAAGCGGTACCGCAATCGCGGCCTCTCCTTCCTCGACCTGATCCAGGAGGGCAACTCGGGGCTCATGCGGGCGGTGGACAAGTTCGAACACGCCCGCGGCTTCAAGTTCTCGACCTACGCGACCTGGTGGATTCGCCAGGCGATCACGCGGGCGATCGCCGACCAGAGCCGCACGATCCGGGTGCCGGTGCACATGATCGACACGATGACGAAGCTGCGCGCCACCTCCCGCGACCTGCTCCAGCGTCTCGGCCGCGAGCCGACCATCGAGGAGTTGGCGGCCGTCTCGGGGTTCTCGCTCGAGGAGGTCGAGTGCGTCTGGCGCATGTCGCGACGGCCGACGTCGCTCGAATCGCCCGTCGGCGAAGGCGACGACGGCACCTTCGGCGACCTCGTCCGCGACGCCCGAGAGGAGGATCCGCTTCGGGACGTCCACCAGCAATCGCTCAAGGACTGCGTGAAGAAGGCCCTCGAGGGGCTGCCCTACCGGGAGCGGGAGATCCTCCGCCTGCGGTTCGGCCTCGCCGACGGCTACTCCTACACGCTCGAGGAGGTCGGGACGATCTTCAGCGTCACCCGCGAGAGGGTGCGGCAGATCGAGGCCAAGGCGGTGCAGAAGCTGCGGCAGCCCGGCTTCCACATGGACCTTTCGAGCTTCATCGACGGCCGCTTCGCCGCCGACGAGCGGCCCGGCATCGAGGCGAAGGCTCCCCGCGTCCAGGACTCGCCCGTCGCGGTCTCCTGAAGCCGCCGCGGGTCAAACGGGAGTGCTCGGGGCTGCCTCGCGTCTTCGCTGCCACGTTGGCGGCGTTCGGCCGCGGCTCTCGTTCAGCCCCGCTTGGTCGCCTTCTTCTTTTGGGCGACTTTTCTCGCCGTGGTCCTCGACTTGCCGGCGGCCTTGCCGGCGGCGGCCTTCGTGGGCGACTTCCGGGCCTTCTTTCCCGCGGCCGCACGGCCCTTCGTCTTCGTCGCGCGTTGCTGCGTCTTTCCGGAACCGAACACGAAATCCCAGCCTTCCGCGTAGCTGCCCGTGCTTCCGACTCGAACGACCGACATGATGACCTCCGAAGATCGCGCGATGAAAAACGTCGATGAAGTGAAACGTCGAGAAAGCGAATCGGCTGCGGCCGATTCGAGGAGGCTCGGGCAGTTCCGCGCGACAACTGCTCCGCCTCAAGCGTGTTCGTAACGATCGAGCGACAGTCCGTCAAGCGATGGTCGCGTCGGCGGCCGGGACGATCTCGAGGCTCACGTCGCCGAGCGCACTCCAAAGAGACTGTCGATCGGCACGCGTCGACGACTCGCTTCCCGCGCCATCCGGCGGAGGTCGAGCCCCGTCCGGCGACAGCGTGAGCTCGTTCCGCTGGCGAAGCAGGGACGTGACGTCGAATTCCGAACGCGGCTCAAAGCCCGATGGACGGCCCAGCCGTATTCCGTTGAGGGTGAGCTCGGCTGCGACGCCCGCCCCCTCGACCACGAGGAGCACCCGATCGGCCGCTTCGAGGCCCGTCGGCCGGCCGAACGATCGCGACCAGCAGGGCGGCGCGTCGCCCTCGGCTTCCCGCACCTGCCACGCCTGCGATAGACCGATCCTGTGCCGGGCCACGACTGGCGTCTCCTCGACCTTGCTGCTCCTCACGCGTTATAGTACCCCGCACGGGCGGCCACCGGGCTGCCGATCGAACCACCACCGGAGAAGAGCGACCATCATGGGAAAAGCCCTCGAGTTCACCGATGAGAATTTTCAGCGTGAGGTCCTCGATTCCCCCGTGCCGGTGCTGGTCGACTTCTGGGCCCCCTGGTGCGGCCCCTGCCGGATGATCGGCCCGACGATCGAGGAGCTTTCCGCGGAGAACGAGGGCACCTTCCGGGTGGGCAAGGTCAATGTCGACGACAACAACCGCGTCGCCATGAGCTACAACGTCTCGAGCATCCCGACGATCATGATCTTCAAGAACGGCCAGCTCGTTCAGCAGTTCATGGGCGTGCAGCCGAAGGCCCGCCTCCAGCAGGCCCTCGACGAGGCGAAGGCCTGACGGCGGCTGCCCGGGTTTCGTGCTCGCCAAACGTCGTGTTTGCCAAACGTGACGGGTTCGGGGCTGCCCGTATGCCGCTCGCCGGACGCTCGCTGCGCCCATCCTGGG
>CAZPEM010000018.1:0-31482 GCA_964585575.1 uncultured Chitinophagaceae bacterium | reverse complement strand
GCTCGATCTCCTTGCCCGCCGTCATCATCATGTCGGCGATCTCGTCGGCGATCATGACGATGTAGGGCATGGTCGTCGGGATCGCGGCCTCCTCCTCCTCCGTCTCCGGCCTGATCCGCTTCACGAGCTCGTCGCGGCCGAGGAGGTTGTACTGCGAGAGGTGGCGGACGCCGACCTTCGCGAGCAGCGCGTACCGCTGCTCCATCTTGTCCACCGCCCAGGCCAGGATCGCCTCCGCCTTCTTCATGTCGGTGACGACCGGGTGCATGAGGTGCGGCAGTGTCTTGTAGGGGGTGAGCTCGACCATCTTCGGGTCGATCATGAGCATCCGCACCTCGTCCGGGCGGCGGGTCATGAGCATCGAGACGATGATCGAGTTCAGGCAGACGCTCTTGCCCGTGCCGGTGCGGCCGGCGATGAGCAGGTGGGGCAGGCTCGCCATGTCGACGACCATCGGGTTGCCGGCGACGTCCTTGCCGAGGTAGATCGGGATCTTCATCGACCGGCTCTTCGACTGCGTCTCCTCGATCACCTCGCGGAGGCGGACCATCTGCCGCTCGGTGTTGGGCACCTCGATGCCCACCGAGTTCTTGCCGGGGATCGGGGCGACGATGCGGACGCTCGGCACACGCAGCGCGATCGCCAGGTCGTCGGCGAGGTTCGAGATCTTCGCCAGCCGCAGCCCCGCCTCGAGCTCGATCTCGTATTGCGAGATGACCGGGCCGGTCTCGATCTCGACCACGCGGACCTTGAAGCCGAAGTCGGCGAATGTCTTCTCGAGCACCCGCGCCCGGTCGCGCACCTCCTGCTCCTGCGCCTCGAGGGCGAGCTGCTCGGTCGGCAGGAGCAGGTCGATCGCCGGGAGCTGGTAGTCGATTCCCGGATCGAGCTCCGGGCCGAGCACGGCCGGCGCCGGCCTGCGGCGGCTCGCGAGCGAGCGGATCGGTACCGGTCGGGCCGGAGGTGCGTCGGCCTCGTCGGTCGTCGCCTCGGCCGACGGTTCCTCGTGCTCGTCGTCGGCCGACTCTTCCGCGTCGTCGCCTGCGTCGATATCGCGGGCCCGCAGTCGGCTCTTGACCCGGATCGTGGGCTCGAATTCGCTCGCGTCCTCTTCCTCGTCCTCGTCGCCGTCCTCGTCGTCCTCCTCGTCGCGGTCGCCATGGTCCGACGGAGACGTGCCGGTGCCGACATCGGATTCGTCATCCGCCGCGCGAGCCGTCCTGCGAGCGAGCGTCGGCATCCGGAGGCGTCCGACGAGCGACCGGCTCCCTGCGACGACGGCGAGGCAGCAGGTCACGGCGGCGCCGATCAACGCGACAACGACCGCATCTGCGGCGAGAAAGAGCCCGGCGGCGGTGGCCGCGGCGACGAGGATCGCGCCACCCGTGCGGGCGAGGTTCGCCTCGGCGAGAAACTGGCCGGTGGCGCCGACGTAGCCGCCGGCGCCCCAGAGCGGCCGCGGGATCCAGTCGGCGAGGAACATCGAGAGGAGCGTGCAGACGCCGGCCGTGGCGACGACGGCTCCGACCATCCGCAGGGCGAGGTCGGGCAGCGGCTTGCGCCGCAAGAGCGCCCCCACGAAGACCGCCATGAGACCGACGACGAACCAGGCACCGAGGCCGAACGTCTGGTAGAGAAACGACGCGATCGTCGAGCCGATGAGACCGCAGGCGTTCACGGCCTTCGAATTCGGTGGAAACACTCGGGCCGCCGGCGGATCGGCAGGGCTGAACGTCGCAATCGCCGCGATCAGGAAGAGGCCCGCCGCGAGAAGCGCCAGCGCCGAGAGGTCGCGAAGTCGATCGCGGGGACGCTCCGAGTCGCTCGGGTCGAGCGTCTTTTCGCGGCCGCCGAGTTCCGCGTTTCGACCAAAGGCCGACGACGCATGATGGCGGTGCCTCGACGGCGAAAACGCGTCCTGGCGGCCGAATGGCGCAGGTCGATCCATGACGGCCATGGCAGAGACACTCCTTGGGCTCTGGGTCGCGGGCTTTGAAGGGGCTTCCCTGGGAAACTCTACAAGCCGTCCGGCGGGCCGGACGCCCGGTGGATTCCGACTTCCGGGGGTCCCTGGGCCACGAGCGTGCGGGTCGCGACGGTCGTGGCGGTCGTGCGGCCGGCCGGGCGGCTGCAGCGTGCTACCATGGAGTCAGTGGGATCGGTCACACGAGTCTCGGGAGACGAAGCGATGTCTGTATTCCATTGGGATTCGAATGCCGCGGTCGTGCACCTGCTCTTGATCGCGACCCTCGGCCTGACGACGGGACTGGCGGCGGTCGTCGGGGCCGCCGAGCCGCAGGGTGACGGTGCTGCCGTCGCGGGCCGGCAAACCGCGATCCTGGCCGGAGGCTGCTTCTGGGGCATGGAGGAGATCCTGCGGAAGATTCCGGGCGTGATCTCGACCGAGGTCGGCTACACCGGAGGAAAAAACCCGAATCCAACCTACGAGCAGGTCTGCACCGGCCTGACGGGGCACGCCGAGGCGGTCGAGATCGTGTTCGATCCGACGGTGCTGCCGTACGACAAGCTGCTCGACTTCTTCTTCCGCATGCACGACCCGACGACGCCGAACCGCCAGCACAACGACATCGGCACCCAGTACCGGTCGGCGATCTTCTACACGAATGACGAGCAGAAGGAGACGGCCGAGAGGGTGATCAAGGAGCTGATGGCAGCCCGCAGATTCAAGCGACCGATCGTGACGCAGGTCACGAAAGCCTCGCCGTTCTATGCGGCCGAGGGGTATCACCAGGACTATCTCGTGAAGAATCCCGGCGGCTACAACTGTCACGTGCTCCGCAACTGGTGAGCCGATACTGGTCTCGAGAAGTCAGGGCTCAACCGCCGAGGAAGTTGGGACGGAGTCGGTGGCCGCCCGATTCGTGCGGCCGGAGGATGCCGACGAGGGACCCGTCCGGGGCGATCGCGGCAACGGCCGTGCGACCTTCGGCTTCGGCGACCTGCTCGAGCATGCCCCGCGCGAGCCGGCCCAGACGGCCTTCGTCGAGCATGACACGCGGCAGGTGGGGGATGGCTTCGGCGGCGGGGAGCAGGGCCCGCTCCGCGTCGACCGCCCGGTCGAGCGGCAATGACGAATCGCGGCAGAAAGGTCCGACCGATTCCCGCGAGAGCGACTCCATCAGGCCTCGGCTGCCAAGGTGGATCGCGATATCCCGGCCGAGGCCGCGGATGAACGTGCCGGACGAGCAGGTGACGTCGAGAACGAGCCGCGGCCAGGCGTATTCCACCACGGTGAGCCGATCGATCCGGATCGGCTTCGGCGGGATCTCGACCGCTCGCCCCTTGCGGGCAAGCTCGTAGGCCCGCTTTCCGCCGACGTGCACGGCGGAGTAGTCGCACGGCCGCTGGAGCAGGTCGCCCGTGAACGCTTCCACCGCCCGCGCGAGTTCGGCGGCGGTCGGCACGATCGGATCGATCTCCATCTCGATCGGGGTCTCGACGTCGTCCGAGGGGCTCGAGCGGCCCAGGAGGAAGCCGCCGACGTACCGCTTCGGCAGCTCCTGCACGAACTCGACGAGCCGGGTGGCATGCCCCACGAGCACGACGACGACGCCCTCGGCGAGCGGGTCGAGCGTGCCCGCGTGGCCGACCGCCTTCGTGCCAAGCGCCTTCGCGACGGCATCCACGACGCGGCGCGACGAGACGCCTTTCGGCTTGTCAACCGGGATCACACCCGTGAATGGGAAACGCATAGAGCTCCGCGATCTCTTCCGCCGACTTGCCGCCGACCCGCACCCGCGCGGCGAGCGCGTCGGGATCGTCCACGGCTGGGGTGACGAGCCGACGAAACTTCAGGCCCACGAGGCGGGCCGTCTCGTCGGCCGACGAACGGGCGTGTCCGAGCGGATACCGCACGAGGCCCCGGGAGAGCGTGCCGAGCGAGGCGTGCTCGATCGTGACGGAGGTCGGGATGCCGTCGGGGTAGAGGGCGTCGTACTCCGGTCCGCCGTGCTCGATGGCGATCGAGTCGATGAGGGGGCGGATTCGCGGATCGGCGATCGCCGCGTCGTCGTAGTCGTCGGGGAGCAGCATGAGCCCCTCCCAGTCGGGACGCGCGGCGGTCGCCGCCTTGAGGATCGTGCGGGCGAGGATGTAGGGGAGCGAGTGGTCGGCCGACTGCCGCGTCGTGGGCCGGCGCTTCGCCGGGTCGGCGATGATGCGGTAGGCCGGCTCGTAGATCGTGACGCGGATCGCGCGGATGCCGGCCGTGTCACGGGCGGCCGCCGGCGTTGCGGCAAAGAGATCCACGAGCGACTGGATCGCCCCCGCCGACTGATGCTCGTAAAGGCCGAGCTTGAAGTGCATGCCGTGGATCGCGAAGGCGTCGCCGTCGCAGCCGAGCTCGAGATCGAACGGGCTTTCGCCGTCGCGGCAGGGCTCGTTCAGCCGGTAGATCGCCTGCGGGTTGCGGAAGATGTCGGCCGGGCCGACGAAGCCATCGAGGGCCCGCAGGCCGCTTGCGACGGCCGCCTCTGCGGCAAGTGCGGCCGACGCCCCCTTCGAGTCGGAGAGCTGCTCGCCGGCGCGGATCGCGCGGAAGGGGACGTAGTGCGCCGCGACGAGCCCGATCGCCGACTCGATCTGGTCGACCGTGCCGCCGAGAGCGGCCGTGAACGCCGCGGCGGTCGCAACCGCGCCGTGGTGGACGTGGTCGATCGAGTACCGCCGCAGCGCGAACACCTCCGCCAGCCGTCCACGGATCTCGTCCACGAGCAGCATCAGCCGCAGCGTGCGATCGCCGTCGAGCCCGGCCAGGCGGGCCGCGGCGACCGCGGCGGGATAGTAGTCGTTGTGGCCGAACTCGCCGGCCGTCCTGCCTTTCGCCGGGTCGTAGCCGAAGTTCGTGCCGTTGGCATCCCATTCCCGCACGGCCGAGGCGTTCGCCGCGACCGCCCCGGCCACGGCCACGGGCCGCCGCGACCCGAAGCAGATGCCGCCGGCCGAGCCCGCCGCGGGCGGCTGCCGGAGCGCGAGCCGCCGCAGCACGGTCGGCGCCCTCGCGGCCGCCGCGATCGCCGACACGCCGCAGCCGACGCTGTCGAGGTGGAATCGTTCGAGCAGTTCGAGCGTCGCGGCCGAGGGGGCCCCGACACGCCCGGCGAGGAAATCGATAGCGTATTCCGCCAGGCCGCGGGCCTGGTTCGTCGATCGCGGGAGGAGAATGGTCCGTCCGGGTGGCATCGGCGAAGTCTCTGGGGCGGTTGCGAACGAACCGATTCTGCCCGCTTCCGCCCCGCAGGGCGAGAGGTGCGCCGGCAGCCCGGGCTCGACTACACTCGAACGGCATGAGACAGGAGCAGTTCGGCCCCTACCGCGTTGTAAGGCTCATCGGTCGCGGCGGCATGGGGTCGGTGTACGAGGCGGTCGATCCCGACAGCGGCCAGTCGGTCGCCCTCAAGACGCTCGCCTCCCACCTTGCCGACGACGCGGGTCTCCGGCGACGGTTCTTCGCCGAGATCGAGACCCTCAAGGAGCTCGTGCACCCGGGCATCGTCCGGTTGCTCGCGTTCGGCGAGCAGGAGGGAATGCCTTACTTCGCGATGGAACTCGTGCGGGGACGGAGCGTCGAGGACGTTCTTCGGCGCGTCGGGCCGCTCGACTGGAAGCGGACGCTCTCGATCGCGACCTCGATCAGCCGCTCGCTCAAGGTCGCCCATGCCCACGGTGTCGTGCACCGCGATCTCAAGCCGGCCAACGTCCTTCTGGGTGACGACGGCTCGACGAAGCTCGCCGACTTCGGCATCGCGAAGCTCTTCGGCAACGCCTCTCTGACCGCGCACGGCAGCATCGTCGGCACGGCGGAATACATGGCTCCGGAGCAGGCGGCCGGCCGTCCCACGGACCATCGTGTGGACTTCTACTCGCTCGGGGCGTCGATGTTTGCCATGCTCGCAGGTCATCCGCCGTTTCGCGGCACTTCCATGATGGACGTGCTCGAGCAGCACCAGCGTGCGCCGGCGCCGCGGGTCGCAGCGGCGGCGGACGTTCCGCCCGCGCTCGATGAACTGATCGACCGGCTGCTCGCCAAGGACCCTGCAGACCGTCCGGCGACGGCGTTGGTCCTCACGCGACTGCTCGAGGCGATTGACACAGTCGGGGTCGAAGCGGAGGCGAGCGATGCGGTCGGCGACGCGGTCAAAGACAGCGGCTTCGTGGAAATCGGCACGGTCAGGGCCGATTCCGGTGGTGCCTCGGTGAGCCACACGACTCACCCCCTGCCTGATCAGGCAGTGCGAGACGTCGATCTGCTCGCCGCCACGATCGCCGCGGCCACGAGCGCGGCCGTCGGCGGCGCGGCGACGAGCGTGCCCGGCCCCACGCAGTCGGCGACGACGCGGGTGGAGCCCGCGCGGCAGACCCGGTTCACGACGGTCGAGAATCTGGCCCGCATCGAGGAGAAAGGTCGCCTGCGGATGGCGCGAATGCAGGCGATCCTGAGGTCGCTCACGACGCTCGGCATGGTCGCCGCGGCCGCCGTGGCCGCCTACGCGGTTTTGCGGCCGCCGACCGCCGACGAGTCGTACGCGCAGATCATGGGGGTCGTCGACCGTGGCGAGGATCTTCGCGACGCCGAGCCGGCGATCAGGAGGTTTCTCGCGCAGCACGGCGACGACCCGAGGGCCGAGCGGGTCGGCGGCCTCGCCGAGAGGCTCGAGATCGACGAACTGGAACGCGAGTTGCGCAGGCCCCAACGCCGTTCCGGCGGGAAGCTCGACTCGTTGCAGAGGGATTACCTCGCCGCGATGGAGCGAGCCGAGCAAAGTCCGTCGGCGGGGATCGCCGCGCTCCGGGCGTGGCTCGTGCTCCATGCAGCGGGGCATGCCCTGCGCGGGACCGACGGCGGCGTTTGGCGGGCGGTCGTCGAACGACAGATCGAGCGACTTTCCGACGCGGCCGAGGCGGAAAGAACGGACGACTCGAAGCGGCTGGCGGCCGCGCTCGACGAGGCCCGCTTGCTCGCGGACGAGGCCGCCGCGGAGGCCGATTCGAACCGCGCGGCCGACCTCGCTTCCCGCCGCAGGGCGATCCTCGAGGCGGTGGTCCAGCTTTTCGCCGGCCGTCCCCATGCCCGCGACGCGGTGCGGGAGGCCGCCCGGCTGCTCGAACAGGACGATCCGCCCGACACCCCGCCACGAGGGACTCCATGAACAATCCGACTCCGACCCGCGCCGGCGACCGCCGACGCAGCCACGCCGCCTTCGCCCGAGCGAAAAGCCTCATTCCCGGGGGCGTGAACTCCCCGGCCCGCGCCTTCGGGGCGGTCGGCGGCGAGCCGATCTTCTTCGCGTCGGCGAGCGGCCAGTGGCTCACCGACATCGACGGCAACTGCTACCTCGACTACATCGGCTCGTGGGGGCCGATGATCCTGGGCCACCGTCATCCGCGGGTCGTCGCCGCGATCCAGGCGACGCTCGAACGCGGCACGAGCTACGGAGCGCCCACGGAGGCGGAGAGCGGCCTCGCCGAGCGGATCATCGAAGCCGTGCCGTCGATCGAGAAGGTGCGGATGGTGTCGAGCGGCACGGAGGCGGCCATGAGCGCCGTCCGGCTCGCGCGGGGCTTCACGGGCCGCGAGCGAATCGTGAAGTTCGCCGGCAACTACCACGGCCATGTCGACTCGCTGCTCGTCGCCGCGGGCTCCTCGGCGGCCACGCTCGGCGTGCCCGACTCGCCCGGCATCACGTCGGGCACGGCGAAGGACACCATCGTGCTCGAATACAACGATCCGGAAGCACTCGAGGAGTGCTTTCGCGAGGGAGGAGACACGATCGCGGCCGTGCTGCTCGAGCCGGTCGTCGGCAACATGGGCCTCGTGAAGCCGTCGCGGGAGTTCCTCGAGGCGGCCCGGAGGCTCACCGAGCGTCATGGCTCGCTGCTCGTCTTCGACGAGGTGATGACCGGCTTCCGGCTCGCGTACGGCGGCGCGCAGGAGATCCTGGGTGTGACGCCCGATCTGACGACGCTCGGAAAGATCGTCGGCGGCGGCCTGCCGCTCGGCGCCTACGGCGGGCGGCGGGATGTCATGGACCATGTTCTGCCGGCGGGGAAGGTGTTCCAAGCGGGCACGCTCTCGGGCAACCCGCTTGCCGTCGCCGCCGGAACCGCCACGCTCGACGAGCTGCGTGAGCACCCGCCCTACGATCAGCTCGAACGGCACGGCGCGAGGCTCGAACTGGGCTTTCGCGAAGCCGCCGCACGGGCAGGCGTTCCCGTCTGGATCGCCCGGCAGGGGAGCATGATGACGATGTTCTTCCGGCGGGATTCCGGTTCCGTGCCCGTGACCGGCTGGAAGACGGCCTCGCAGAGCGACACGGCCCTCTACGGCCGATTCTTCTGGGGAATGGTCGACCGCGGCGTCTATCTGCCCTGCAGCCAGTACGAGGCGCTCTTCTTCTCGTCGGCCCACACCGACGCCGACATCGATCGCACGATCGCCGCGGCGGAGGAGACGCTCTACGGGCTTCGCTGAAGCTCGGCCGACGGCTGGCACCGAAAGCCGCGTCTACCGCAGATGAAAGTCGACGACGAGCGGAAGGTGGTCGCTCGCCGCCTTCGAGAGGCTCGTCTTCACGATCCGGGCGTGGCGGACGGCGACCGGCCCTCGCACGAACGCCTTGTCGAGCGACCCGATCGCCAGCCACGAAGGAAACGACCGAAACCGGCTTGCGGGGCTCGTCACCTGCGAGAAGCCGCTCTCGGCGAGCAGCCCCGCGGAGAGCGTGTTGCGCCAGTCGTTGAAGTCGCCGACGATCAAGGTCGGCAGCCGGTCGGCCGCGCGGAAGAGCATGTGTCCGAGCAGCCTCGTCATCTGCCAGTGCCGCTCGTGCTCCGCGAGGCCGAGGTGGGTGTTCACGAGATGGAGCGGCCCCTCGGGCGTATCGACGAGCACGAGCTGCGCCCCGCGGGACTTCCGCGAGCCGAGCCGCAGCGTCACGCGGTGACGGCTCTGCACGGGCCAGCGGGAGAGCACGAGGTTGCCGTAGGCGCCGTCGCCGACCTGGACGTTCGCCTGAAATACGGAGTGGCAGCGGAAGTAGCTCGAAAGCAATCGGGGCTGGTCGTCAAACCGGCTGCGGCGAACGAGCCGGTCGACCTCCTGGAGGCAGACGAGATCGGGATTCTCGGTCTCGATGCAGTCGATGATCCGTGCGAGCGAATAGCGGCGGTCGCGGCCGCCGATGCCCTTGTGGATGTTCCAGCTCAAAAGCCTCATGGCTCGTATTCTGCCAGAGTCGCGCGTGGTACGCTTTCCGCATGACGGCCCACGACGACATCCGGATCGGCACGCTCGTCCCGGCGCACGACCGGACGGCCGAGGTGATCTCCCAGCTTCTGCCGCACGGCTTCGAGTCGTTCCAGATCTCCTTCGGCCGGTCGGTCGGCGACTTTCCGCTCGAGCGGCTCGCGGAATCGGTGCGGCGTTCGCTCGACGCACGCGAGCCGGACCCGGGCTCGCCGCTGCCGTGCGTCAGCGCGATCGGCGTCTACGGCAACCCGCTCACGAGCCCCGAGACCGTGCGGGACTGGGAGCGGCTGATCGATGCGGCGAGCTCGTTCGGTTGCGACGTCGTTTCAGGATTCGCCGGCCGGATTCCCGACCGGCCGGTGCCCGAGTCGATGCCGAAGTTTCGCGACGTGTTTTCGAAGCTTGCGCGGCGGGCGGAGGATGCGGGCGTGAGGATCGCGTTCGAAAACTGCGACAAGCGGGGAAACTGGGACCGCGGCGACTGGAACATCGCCCATGCCCCGCGGGCCTGGGAGATGATGTTCGCCGAGGTGGCAAGCCCCGCGGTCGGCCTCGAGTGGGAGCCCTGCCACCAGCTCGCGAGCTTCGCCGACCCGCTGCCGCAGCTGCGCCGCTGGGCCCACCGCATCTGGCATGTCCACGGGAAGGATGCGACCGTGCTCTGGGACGTGATCCGCGAGCACGGCATCCGCGGCGGCGTGCCGTATCTGCACCACCGCACGCCGGGGTTCGGCGATACGAACTGGACCGATCTCATCGGCACGCTGCGGCTGGCGGGCTGGCGGGGCTCGATCGACATCGAGGGATTCCACGACCCCGTCTACCGCGACGCGCTCGAGACGACGGGGCAGGTGGCGGCCCTCGAGCATCTCAAGCGGTGCCGCGGCGGACGATTCATCCCCAACGTGTATTAGGCGGCCATGGAGCAATTCCTCGAGAACGCGTGGCGGTGGTGGCTTCTGCTCTGGCCGCACGTGGTGGCCGTGACGCTGCTGGCGGTGAACGTCTTCTCCTCGGCGCATGCGATCCTGACGAAACGCGACACCCGCAGCACGATCGGCTGGGTGGGGCTCATCTGGCTCTCCCCGTTTTTCGGCGACATCGCCTACTGGGTGCTCGGCGTGAACCGGATCCGCTCGCGGGCGACCCAGCTGCGGGCCGGGGGCTTCCGCGTCGAGCGGGAGCTCGCCGAGGCCGCGGCCACGCCGGCGCGGCTCGACGCCGCCCTCGGCCCCGACGGCTCTCCGTTGCGGTCGCTCGCTGAGCTCGTCGGCCGGACGACCGGCCGGCCGCTCCTCGACGGCAACCTCGTCGAGCCGCTCATCGGGGGTGACGAGGCCTACCCCAGGATGCTCGCGGCGATCGACGCCGCGACCGAGAGCGTCGCCGTGGCGAGCTACATCTTCGACAACGACCCGACCGGCCGGATCTTCGCCGACGCACTGTCCCGCGCGGCGGCACGGGGCGTGGCGGTGCGGGTGCTCATCGACGGGATCGGATCGAGCTATACCTTCCCGTCGATCGTCGGGAGGCTCGCCCGCTCGGGGGTCCGCGTGGAGCGGTTCCTCCCCGCCGCCGTGCCGATCTACTTTCCCTACTCGAATCTCCGCAACCACCGGAAGATCATGGTGATCGACGGCAGGCTCGGCTTCACCGGCGGCCTCAACATCCGCGATGGCTGCTGGCTCTCGCGAAATCCGAGGCACCCGGTCCGCGACATGCACTTCCGGCTCCGAGGGCCGGCGGTGGCCCAGCTGCTCGAGGTGTTCGTCGAGGACTGGGCGTTCGCCTGCGGCGAGCAGCTCACGGGCACGGCCTGGGACCAGGAGCTCGCCGCCGTGGCCGCCCCGCCCGAGGCGATGCTCGCCCGCGGCATCCGGTTTGGCCCCGACGATCCCGACATCGGCCGCATCAAGCTTGTGATCGTGGGGGCCCTCGCGGCGGCGCAGGAGTCGGTGCGGATCATGACGCCGTATTTCCTGCCGGACGACGCGGTCTGCCAGGCGCTCGACGTGGCGGCGATGCGGGGGGTGAAGGTGGAGATCGTGCTGCCGGAGGAGAACAACCTGGCGCTCGTGAGCTGGGCCTCGACGGCGATGCTCTGGCAGGTGCTCGGCCGCGGCTGCATCGTCTGGATGTCGCCGCCCCCTTTCGACCATTCGAAGCTGATGGTGGTGGATCGGGCCTGGGCGATGGTGGGCAGCGGCAACTGGGACGAGCGGAGCATGCGGCTCAATTTCGAGTTCAACGTCGAGGTCCACGACCGCGGCTTCGCGGGCCGGCTCGACGATCTCATCGCGGAGCGGATCGCCGCCTCTCGCCGCAAGACGCTCGAGGAGGTCGACTCCCGCAGCCTGCCGATCCGGCTGCGGGACGGCATCGCCCGTCTCTTTTCCCCCTACCTGTGAATGACACGGTTGGGTTTGCCGTCGTGTGGCAGGAGACGTACATTCTTCGGTCATGCAGGACGTGCACGCGTTGACCGGGAGGCTTCGGGAGATCGGGCGGGAGTTCCACGCGCGGGGCTGGTCGCGGGGCACGAGCAGCAACTACTCGGTCGTCGCCTCGCGGGACCCGCTCGAACTGGTCATCACCGCGAGCGGGCTCGACAAGTCGGCCCTCGGCGAGAACGACTTCGTCCGCGTGGACCGCGAGGGACGGGTCATCGACGGCTCCGGCCGGCCCTCGAGCGCCGAAACGCTCCTCCACTGCCTCATCGCCGAGATGATCCCGTCGGTGGGCGCCGTGCTCCACACGCATTCGGTCTGGGCCACGGTCCTCTCGCGGAAGCATCTGCCGGCCGGACGGCTGCGGATCGAGGGCTACGAGATGCTCAAGGGGCTCGAGGGGATCAAGACCCACGACACGTTCGAGGACGTGCCGATCTTCGAGAACAGCCAGGACATGCGGGAGCTTTCCAACCGGGTGCGGAGGCGGATCGAGTCCGCCGGATTCGACGGCGGCCCGCGGCACCCCTTCCACGGCTTTCTGCTCTCCGGCCACGGGCTTTACACTTGGGGCAAATCGCTCGAGGAGGCTCGTCGCCACATCGAGATCTACGAGTTCCTGTTCGAGGTCGTTCGTCGCTCGGAGACCATCTGATGGCCATCGTCACCGTTCCCGCCCTGGGCCGCCGGATCACCGACGCGGCCGAGATCGCGAGTTTTCTTTCCGAACACGGCATCCAGTTCGACCGCTGGCCGCTCGAAGACAGGGTCGATCCCGCCGCCCCGCCCGAGGCGATCCTCGCGGCCTACGCCCCCGAGATCGACGAGCTCAAGGCCCGAGGCGGCTTCGTGACCGCCGACGTCGTCGACATCCGGCCCGAGACGCCCAACCTCGAAGTGATGCTCGCGAAGTTCGCGAAGGAACACACCCACACCGAGGACGAGATCCGGTTCATCCTCGTGGGAAGCGGCGTCTTCCACATCAACCCGGTCACGTCGCCCGTGTTCGCGATCGAGGTGCATGCCGGCGACCTGATCAGCGTGCCGATGGGAACCCGGCACTGGTTCGACCTCTGCAAGGACAGGCGGATCCGCGCGATCCGGCTCTTCCAGGACATGAGCGGCTGGACGCCTCACTACGCGGAAGAGGGCGTTCACGCGGCCTACGAGCCGCTCTGTCTCGGCCCCGCGTACGTCGCGGGGAGCGCGAGATCGTGATCGTTTTCGGTGGTGAGGGGATCGTGCTCGACGTCGAGGGGACGACCTCCTCGATCTCGTTCGTCTACGACGTTCTGTTCGAGTTCGCGAAGAAGCACGTCGCGGGATTTCTGTCGGCCAACGCGGGCGACCAGCACGTGCAGGAACTCGCCCGCCAGCTCGCCGACGATGCCGGCGTCTCGGCGACGGCCCTCGACGACCCGCGGGGCGTGACCCAGGCCACGCTCGCCGCCATCGACCTCATGAACCGCGACGTGAAAAGCACCCCCTTGAAGGCCATCCAGGGAATGATCTGGAAGGCGGGCTTCGACCGCGGTGAGCTGGTCTCCCACGTCTTCGACGACGTCGCGGCCGCGATCCGCTCCTGGAGCGAGGCGGGGCTCGACGTGCGGATCTACTCGTCGGGCTCGGTGCAGGCACAGCAGCTCTTCTTCTCGCACACACTGGCGGGCGACCTGACGCCCTACCTTCGAGGTCACTACGACACGACGACCGGCCCCAAGCGAAATCCCGACAGCTACCGCGCGATCGCCGCCGACATGGGGCTCGAGCCGCGGTCGATCCTCTTCGTCAGCGACGTCGGCGAGGAGCTCGACGCCGCCCGTGCCGCCGGGATGGCGACGGCGCTGGCCGTGCGGCCCGGCAACAGGCCGCCCGGTGGACTGCTGGACCACGAGCCGATCGAGTCGTTCGCCGAGATCGTGATCTGAATGACGCCTTCCTCGGACAACGCCGGGATGGATGCGGCGCCACCGGCGTGCGGCGTGGGCCTCTCGACGGCCGCCGACATCGAGCGTGCGGTGCGGGAGGCGGCGGCCGCGGCCACGAAGATGGTCGGCGGGGATGCCGACGTCGGCGTCGTCTTCCTCTCGAACATCGACCGGCGGACGGCCCGGTCGGCGATGGAGACCATGAGGGAGTCCGTCGCCGCGGGCTGCCTCGTCGGCGGCACCGTCGAAGGGGTGATCGCGTGCGGTCGCGAGGAGGAGGCCGGGCCCGCGGTCGCGGTCTGGCTCGGCCGGTTTCCGGGTGCGACGCTCACGCCGTTCGCGATCGAGCATGCCCGCACGCCCGACGGCGGCTTGTTCGCGGGCTGGCCGCCGGCGATCGGACAGGCCTGGCCGCCGGACGCCACCCTGATCATGCTCGCCGACCCGTTCTCGTTTCCCGTGGAGCCGTTCATCGATCGGCTCGGGGAGGACCATCCCGGAGTTCCGGTCGTGGGAGGCATGCTCAGCGGAGCGAACTCGCCCGGCGGCAACACGCTCCTGCTGGATGGCGCGACGTACGACTCCGGTGCCGTCGGGTTCATCGTGTCGGGAAGCGTCCGCGTGCGGCCGGTCGTCTCGCAGGGCTGCCGGCCGATCGGGCGGACGCTCTTGGTCACGAAGGCGGAGGAGAACGTGATCTTCGAGCTCGGGGGCAGGCCTGCGCTCGAACGGCTGCAGGAGATCTACGAGGGCCTCGACGCCGACGAGAAGAACCTCGTTCGCTCGTCGCTCCACGTCGGCAGGGTCGCGAGCGAATACCAGGACAGCTTCTCCCATGGGGACTTTCTCGTCCGCAACGTCGTCGGCGCCGAACCGCGTTCGGGCGTGATCGCGATCGGCGACCATGTCCGCGTCGGGCAGACAGTCCAGTTTCACGTTCGCGATGCCGCGAGCGCCGACGCCGATCTGCGCACCCTGCTGGGGCGGGCCCGCGACGCTTCGGCGGGAACGGCGCCTGCCGGGGCGCTCGTCTTCTCGTGCAACGGCCGCGGCAGCCGCCTCTTTGCGGAGCCGCACCACGACGCTCGTGCCGTCGAGGCCTGCTACGGCCCGATTCCCGCCGCCGGGTTTTTCGCGCAGGGAGAAATCGGCCCGATCGGCCGCCGCAACTGCCTGCACGGGTTCACGGCGAGCATCGCGGTGTTCGAGCCGGCCCGCGGGCCGACGGCGGAAAACGATCGTCCTTAAAGGTTTTGCCGAGGCGTCGCCTCGTTTTCCACGGGAGCCGCGTTGCCGTGGTCACCACCACGCGCCCCCGAGCGACGCGTTTCCCCGGGACCGCCCGGGCCCGGTATCGCGGCGTGTTTTTCGGATTGCCCGGCACGTGTGGCGTCCCTACTGTCAATGCATTCAGAGGGGCTTTTCGGCCAGGGCCTCGATCGGCCATGGCCGGCCCGTGGAGGCCGTGACCGTGATGCTGTCCGACGGACGAGGTGACTCCGTTTTTCGCTGGGAATGTTTGCTGCTCGCAGCCCTCGGGGCCGCGGGGGGCTGCGCCCACCATCATGCGCAAAATAGCTACGCCTACGCACCGCCCTACGCGGCTCCCGTCTACCCGCAGCCGCAGTCCGCGACGCAGCCGGTCATGGCGGCCGCTCCCGTCGGGGCCGTTCCCGCGGCCGCGATGCCTGCCGGTGCGGTGGTGGGCGGGCCTGTCATCGGAGGTCCCGTCGTCGGTGCTCCCGTCGTGAGTGGGATCGGCGGGACACCGGTCGTCGCAACGCAGGGGGTGCCGCCATGTCCGCAGATCCCCGGCGCGACGCTCATCGGGTCGTCGGACGGCGGCGGCGGCGTGGTGCTCGCCGACGGGCAGACGCCCCCGTGTCCGCCTTCACCGTGAGTTGGATCGTTCCCGTATAGTGGTCGGTATGCTGGCCGACCTCTGGCGAGTCGCTCCCGTTCGCGAACCGGAACTGATGGACGACCCATCGCTTCCCGCGGCGGAGCACCTGGCAGCCCTCGACGCGCTCGGCCGGATCAATCTTCTTTCGAGGACGGCCTCCCAACTGGCCAGGGCCATCGGGCGGATCGCGGCCGACGCGAATGCGCCGGATCGGCCGCTTCAGATCGTCGACATCGCCTGCGGTGGCGGCGATGTCACGGTCGCCCTCGCGAGCCTGCTTTCGCGGGGTCGTCACCGCCGTCGGATCGGATCGGTCACCGTGAGTGGAATCGACGTGAGCCGGCGAGCGATCGACCGGGCCGTCGGGTTCGCCGCGGGACGGGATCCGTCGGTCACGTTTGCGGTCCGCGACGTCGTGCTCGAGGGCTGCCCTCCCTGCGACGTGGCGACGAGTTCGCTGTTTCTCCACCATCTCGACGACGACACGGCCGAGTCGGTCCTGCGGAGCATGGCGAAGGCGGCGAGGCGAGGCGTCGTCGTTTCGGACCTCGTTCGCAGCGGAGCGGGGCTCGCGCTCGCGGTGGCTGCCACCGCGTTCATCTGCCGATCTCGGGTCGCCCGGGTCGATGGGCCCCTCTCGGTGCGGGCCGCCCGGACGGTCGCGGAATACCGCGAGATCTGCAGCCGTGCGGGACTTGCCGGGGCGGTGGTTCGGCGGAGCTGGCCGGAGCGGGTCGTCATCGAGTGGAAAAAGGTTCGGGCAGGACCGGCCGCGACCGGAGGCACATGATCATGTTCGACGCCTCGGCCCGACATGTCGTAATCGGCACGATCGATGGCCTCGCGGCGTCGGGCTCGCGGTGGGATGTGATCGTCGTCGGGGCCGGGCCCGCAGGGGCGTCGGCGGCGGTGCGTCTGGCCGACGGAGGCCGCCGCGTGCTGCTCATCGATCGCTGCGGGATGCCGCGGGGAAAGGTCTGCGGCTGTTGCCTTTCGCAGGTGGCCGTGGAGGAACTTTCCGCGATCGGCCTGCCGCCGGAGCGGATCGGCGGAATTCCACGAACGCACGTTCGGCTCGTGACGGCGACCCGCGAGGCCTTGCTGCCCCTCCCCGGCTGGACGCTCTCGCGGGAATCGCTCGATGCGGCGATCGTGCGGCGTGCCATCGCCGCCGGAGCGGCGTGGCTTCCGGCGACGCGGGTGTCTGCCATCGAGGAGACGGCGAACGGCGTCACGGTTGCCGCGATCGATGCGGACGACAGGCCGCTACGGTTCGAGGCCGTGCACGCGGTCGTGGCGACGGGACTTGCCTCCGGCGTCCGTATCCACTCGGGCGGCGACGACGTGCCGCGGTCGCGGCCGCGAACGGGAAGCCGGCTCGGCGTCGGGGCCACGCTGCCTCCGGAGTCGGCGACGGTTGCGGCCGGTGAACTGGTCATGCACACCTCCCCCGAGGGCTATTGTGGGATCGTGCGGCTCGAGGATGGGCGGATCGACGTCGCGGCGGCCATGGATCCATCGGCACTCCGCCGGCACGCCTCGGCTGCCGCCGCGGTCGCGGCGGTGCTCGGCGGGCGACGCTTTGGCTTCGCGGACGTCGATGGCAGCGAGTGCCGTTTCGTCGGCACCCCGCAGCTCACGCGGTTTTCGTCAGTCGTCGCGGGCCGCTGGCGACGCATCCACCGCATCGGCGACGCGGCGTCGTATGTCGAGCCGTTTACGGGCGAGGGAATCGGCTGGGCGCTCGTCGGGGCGCGGTCGGTCGCCGAGGCCATGCTCGCGCACCCCGCCAACGATTCGGCCGCGACGGCCTCCGTGATCGCAGCCGCCCACGAGCGGTCGATCGCCCGACGCCTGGCGGGCCCGAAGCGGCGGTGCCTCTGGGTGGCCTCGGCGGTGCGTCATCCAGCGGTCGTTGCGACGGCCGTCGCCGCGGCGAGGGTCGCTCCGGCGGCCGCAGCATGGGCGGTGCCGCTCGTCGTCGGCGGCAGCCGTGCATCCGGGAGAGCCATGCCATGAACTTCTCGATCCTCGGCATCGGCTCCGCCGTTCCGCCGCGATCGATCCTGCAGGCGGATGCGGCCCGGCTCGCTGCGTCGTTTTCCAACGCGGAACCGGGCCGCGAGCGGGCGCTTCAAGCGATCTACCGGCAGACTCGGATCCGCTCCCGCGGTTCGGTGTTGCTCGAGGACTCGGGCGACGGGGGGTATCGGCAGAGCTTTTTTCCGCCGGCCGCGAGCGTCGGATCGGGCCCATCGACGGCGATGCGGATGCGACGGTATGCCGACGAGGCGCCGCCGCTGGCCGCACGCGCGGCCTCCGCGGCGGTCGCGAACGCCAAGGTCGATACCGAGGCCGTGACCCACCTCGTCACCTGCTCCTGCACCGGCTTTTCGAGCCCCGGTTTCGACCTCGCACTCGTCGAGTCGCTCGGGCTGTCTCGCTCGGTCGCACGAACGCACGTCGGATTCATGGGGTGCCATGGCGCGTTCAACGCGATGCGGGTCGCGGCGGCGTTCGCGGCGGCGGACCCGCAGGCCATCGTGCTCGCCGTGTGCGTCGAACTCTGCAGCCTTCACTTTCAGTACGGGACGCGGGCCGACGGCGTCGTCGCCAACAGCATTTTCGCCGACGGGGCGGGAGCGATCGTGGGTCGGGCAGGCCGCCGCGAGGACGACTCATGGCGGCTCTCGGCGCAGATATCGTGCGTCCTGCCCGGATCAGCCGAGCTGATGGGCTGGACGATCGGTGACAGCGGGTTCGAGATGACCCTCTCCCCCCGCGTGCCCGACCGGATCGCCACCACGCTGCCGCGTCTGCTCGACGATCTGCTCGCCCGCCGCGGGCTCTCCGTCGCCGACGTGGCGTCGTGGGCCGTCCATCCCGGGGGCCCGAGGGTGCTCGCCGGCGTGCGGGATTCGCTCGGCCTGGGGCCGGGGCCGCTGCGGCATTCGGAAAGCGTGCTCGCGGAGCATGGAAACATGTCGAGCGCGACGATCCTCTTCATCTTGGAGCGGCTCATCCGGGATGGAGCGGCGAGGCCGTGCGTCGCCATGGCCTTCGGCCCGGGGCTCACCGCGGAACTCGCCCTCTTCGAGTAGCCGGATCGCGTTTTTCGAGGCTTGTTCCTAGAATCCGCGGACCGTCGCAAGAGGCGACGCCTGCCGAAGACGCGTCCAGGAGATCACGCGACAGTGGAGTCCGCCAGCCTGCTGCGACGCCGGGTCGTCATCGACCGCGTCAGGCCCGAGGTCGACTGCGGCCGTTTCGCGGTGAAACGGATCGTGGGCGAGCGGGTGTGGATCGAGGCCGACATCATCTGCGACGGCCACGAGGAGCTCGAGTGCGCCGTCCATGTGAGGCACGGCGAATCGGGAAGCTGGCGGACGATCCCGCTCGAATGCCAGGGCAACGACCTCTGGACGGCGAGCTTCATCCCCGACGCCCTCGGACTCTGGCAGTTCTTCATCACGGCGCGGGTGGACGCCTTCGGCACCTGGTTGCGAGATCTCCACCGCCGGCATGATGCGGGCGAACATCTCCGGCCGGAGCTGCTCACAGGCAGCGGGATGGTCTCCCAGGCCGCGCACCGTGCGCCGCCGCCGGTGGCCGCCGAGCTCGAGGCGATTGCCGCCGCGATCGCCGGCTCCTCGAGCCCGTCGGTCGCGGCCGAGCCGCGGGTCGCGGAACTCATGCGGCTCCACGCCGACCGGCGCGACGAGACGAGGCTCGACCCTCCGCGTGCGATCCAGGTCGAGCGGCCTCTCGCGCGTTCGAGCGCGTGGTACGAGGTGTTCCCGAGGTCGTGGGGCAGGGGGGGAGCCCACGGCACGCTCTCCGACCTCGCCGACCGGCTCGACTACGTCGCCGCGATGGGTTTCGACGTGCTCTACCTCACGCCGATCCATCCGATCGGCAGTTCGTTCCGCAAGGGACGCAACAACTCGCTTGCCGCAGCCGCCGACGACGTCGGGAGTCCCTGGGCGATCGGCTCGCAGGCCGGCGGGCACAAGGCGATCCACCCGCAGCTGGGAACGTTCGACGACTTCGAGCGTTTGCGGTCGCGGGCGGCAACGCTCGGCATGGAGCTCGCGATCGACCTTGCGATCCAGTGCTCTCCCGACCATCCATGGGTGAAGGAACACCCGGAATGGTTTCGTCGCCGCAGCGACGGCTCGATCGCCTATGCCGAGAACCCGCCCAAGAAATACCAGGACATCGTGCCTTTCGACTTCCAGTGCGATGCGTGGAGGCAGCTCTGGGAGGCGCTCGCCGACGTCGTGCGGTTCTGGGTGGACAAGGGGGTGCGGGTTTTCCGCGTCGACAACCCCCACACGAAGCCGTTCGCCTTCTGGGAGTGGCTCATCACCGGAATCCACCGGACGCACCCGGACGTGATCTTCCTCTCGGAGGCGTTCACGCGGCCGAAGACGATGTACCGGCTGGCGAAGCTCGGATTCACCCAGTCCTACACCTACTTCACCTGGCGGACGGAGAAGCGGGAGACGGGCGACTACCTCGTGGAGGTGTCCACGCCGCCGATCTCGGAGTACTTCCGGCCGAACTTCTGGCCCAACACGCCCGACATCCTCCACGCGACGCTCCAGCACGGCGGGCGGCCGATGTTCCTCGCGAGGCTCGCCCTGGCGGCCCTCGGGGCGGCCAACTGGGGTATCTACGGGCCCGCGATGGAGCTCATGGAATCGCAGCCCGTACAGCCCGGGAGCGAGGAGTATCTCGATTCCGAAAAGTACGAGATCAAGCGGTGGAATCTCGCCGACTCCGACAGCCTCGCCCCGTTCATCACGCGGCTCAACGCGATCCGTCGGGCCGAGCCCGCGATCCACCTCGCCCGTCCCGCGGTGCTTCAACCCACCGACGACGACCATCTGCTCGCCTTCAGCCGGTTCGACGCGGAAAGCGGCAGCCGTCTGCTCGTGGTCGTGAACCTCGACCCCGGCACGCGGCGGACGACGCGGATTTCGATCGACGCGGCCGCCCTCGGCCTGCCGCCCGAGGGGACGATCGACGCCCACGAGCTCATCGGCGGCTGCACGCACCGCTGGACGCCCGGCGAGGCCGCCTGCGAGTGCACGCCGGAGCAGCCCGCGGTCGTCTACCGGCTGTCGGCCGCTTCGGGCTGAAGGAGTCGAGCGATGGAAGCGTCTGGTTCGGAGATCGGCGGAAAGCTTCCCTGGCTGGCTGCGGCGCGGTGGTTCCCGGCGAAGGGGAGCGACGGCCGGATCGTGCTCCACGACGTCGCACGGATTCCAGCGGGCGGCCCTCCGCGGAGTGAGACGGGACGACCGACCTGGGTGGGGATCGTCGAACTGGTTCGGCATGACGCGCCGGGAGAGTCTCCGCGGTTGTTCCTGCCGCTGTCCGCGGCCGATGGCGGGTTCGAGGATGCCGGGCGCAGCGACGGATTCGTGCGGTGGCTGCTGCACGCGGTGCTCGCCGAGGAGTCGCTTTCGAGTGGCGGCGGGATCTTTCAGGGACATGTGGTCAGCCGCGAAACGCCCCCTGCAGCCGCCCTGCCGCTCTCGATTACCGACGTCGGCGGGGATGCCTCGAACACGTCGCTCGCGGTGTCGTGGAATGCGGGACAGGCGGTGATGGTGAAGATCGTGCGGCGATGCCGCGCCGGGATCCATCCCGAGGTGGAAGTCGGCCGGTTCCTCTCCGGGGCTGCCGTGCGGGCCGACGTGCCGAGGCTCGTCGGCTGGCTCGACTACGTGCCTCGCGTGAGCGACGCGGCCGATTGCGGCAGGCCGGCCACGGTGGCGATTCTTCACGAGTGGGTCGATGCGCGAGGCTCGGCCTGGGATACGATGCTGGCGTCCGCGACGGCCGACTGGCCGCGGTGCCTTTCGCTCGTCGCGTCGCTCGGCGAGACGACGGCGAGGCTTCATGCCGCGCTCGCCAGCCGCAACGACGATCCGGCCTTCGCGGCCGAGGCATGGACGGCCGAGGCATGGACGGCGGCCGTGCGGGCCATGGCGGACCATGCCGATCGCGTCTTCGATCGTGTCGGGCGGCTGCTTGCCACGGTGCCGACCCTTGCGACGGGCCCCACCGACCTCGCATCGATGCGGAGCCGGATCGCGGCGGAATTCGCAGAGCAGGCCGCGAGGCCCCCCTCGAGCCCTCGGATCCGGGTGCACGGCGACTACCACCTCGGGCAGGTGCTCGTGGGCCGCGACAACGAGCGGTGCATCGTGGTCGATTTCGAGGGGGAGCCCGGAAGAACGCTCGCGGAACGGCGGCAGAAGACGTCGGCGGCGAAGGATGTGGCCGGGATGTGCCGCTCGTTCGACTATCTGCTGCGGGTGCTTGCCAAGGAGGGGCGGCGGCCCTACGACGTCGGGGATCTTGAATCGCTCGAATCGCGGTTTCTGTCCACGTACGAGACCGTCTCGCAAGGGCTCGCCGGCGACCGGCCCGGGGCGACCTGGTGGTCGCAGGATCGACGCGAGGCCACGCGTCTTCTCGAACTCTTCAAGATCGACAAGGCCCTCTACGAGCTTGCGTACGAAGCCGACCACAGGCCCGATTGGATCGACGTGCCCCTGGCGGCGGTCGCGGCCCGGGCGAGCGGCCCCGTGCCGCCGGAGGCTTGCGTCGATCCTCGCCCATGCCGACACTCCGGGGCATGATCTCCCGCCTTTTCAAGACGACGCTGCTTATCCTCCACATCGCCGCCATCGGCGGCTGCGGTGGCCCCGCTCCGACGCAGGGCGTCGCGATCGAGGTCGTGGCTCACGGCGGGACGAAGGATGATACGCGTTCGATCCAGGATGCCATCGACCGCTGCCACGCCGTCGGCGGCGGCCGCGTGGTGCTACCGGAGGGGGCTGTCTTCAACTCCGGCCCGTTGCGGCTACGGTCGGGCGTGGAGCTGCACCTGGCGAAAGCGGCCCTTCTCCGAGTCAATCTCGATCGCGCCGCTTGGCCCGCGGAAGGGCGGCCGTATCTCATCTACGCCGAGGATGCCGAGAAGATCTCGATCACCGGGCCGGGCGCCATCGACGGACAGGGCCGGCATCTCATGGCCGAATTCGGCGAGCACATCCACCGGCCCGGCCCGTGGAGGCCGGGAATCGTGGGGCTGCTCCGCTGCCGGCAGGTGAGCATGCAGGACCTGGTCATCCGTGATGCGCCCTTCTGGACCGTCCACTTCATCGGCTGCGACGGCGTGCTCGCCGAGCGGCTGACGATCCGGAACGACCGCCGCATACCCAACTGCGACGGCATCGACCCCGACCATTGCCGCAACGTCACCATCCGTGACTGCGACATCGACGCCGGCGACGACTGCATCGTCGTCAAGAACACCCGGCCCTACGCGGACCTGGGGCCCAGCGAAAATATCCGCGTGGAAAACTGCGATCTGAGGAGCAGCTCCGCCGCGCTGAAGATCGGCACCGAGTCGGTGTCGGACTTCCGCAACATCGTCTTCGACCGCTGCCGCATCCGCGACAGCAGCCGCGGGCTGGTGATCCAGCTTCGTGACGAGGGGGATGTCGAGAACGTCGTCTTCTCGAACATGACGGTCGAGACGCGGCTGTTTTACGAGGCCTGGTGGGGACGGGCCGAGCCGATCCACGTCAGCGCCTTCGTTCGCGCGGCGGGGGGAAAGCTCGGGCGGATCCGCAACGTCCGCTTCGAAAACATCGACGCGCGGTCGGAAAACGGCGTGTATGTCTCCGGCAGCGACGGCAGCCGCCCCGAGGGAATTGCGTTCGACCGCGTGCGGGTGAGGATCGGCAAGTGGACCGACTGGCCGGGCGGACAGCACGATCGCCGGCCATGCACCATGGAAGGGCTGGTGCCGCATCCGACCGCGGGGTTTTACTGCTGTTGTGCGGAGAGCGTGTCGCTTCGGAACTGCCGGGTGCGTTGGTCCGGCCGGCCGCAGCCGCACTACAACGCGGCACTCGATATCGTGGATGTGGGCCGGCTTTCGGTCGAGGGCTTTGAGGGGAACTCGCGTCGGTAGTGTGCACGGGATCTGCGGCCCCGTGGTCTCCTCCGTGAGACCGGGCAGGCCGTTTTCAAGGACAGCCAATCTTTTCCGAGGAGGTTTGCCCATGTCATGGCGGGAGATGGTCGGGGTCGCGTGTGTGGTGGGCGGCGTGGTGGTCGGACTCGGGCCACGGGCAGCCGATTCGCCTCCCCCTCAGGCAACGCGGCCGCAGGAGGAGAGGCCAGCGCCGCCTCCGATGCCGCAGCCGATCGTTCTGCGGTGCGGCTTCGGGGCCAGCGACATCACGCCCGACGCCTCGGTGCCGCTGATGGGCTATCCGGAGCCGCGTGACCGGTCAGGCAGCGACGGAGTTCATCTGCCGCTGTTGGCGCGGGCCTGCGTTCTCAAGGATGGATCGCTCAAGGCCGTGCTCGTGAGCCTCGACCTTTGCGTGATGCCCAACGCTGCGTGCCGCCGGCTGCGTGCCGAGATCGCCAAGGCCATCGATACCGATCCGGCGAACGTTCTCGTCAGCACGACGCACACGCACTCGGGCCCCAACCCGTCCGACGACTACGTGCGTTCGGTCCAGCCGATGATCATCGACGCCGTTCGTCGGGCCAACGACCTCAGCCATCCGGTGACGGCCTGGATCCAGGAGGCGCCCCTCGGCCTGGGATACAATCGCCGCGTGCCGGTGGACGGCACGGTGCGAATGTGCTGGAACCCGCAGACGATCTTCGAGCACCCGCCCCGACCCGCCCCCGACCCGACCTGCACGTTGCTGCAGTTTCGCCAGGTCAACGGGCCGCGGACGGTGAACGTGTGGAGCCTGGGGGCACACCCGGTCGTGTTCGGCAAGGCCAGCCGCATGGTCAGCAGCGATTACCCCGGTGCGGCCTGCAAGTGGCTCGACGCGAACATCCCCGACGGCAAGAGCATGTTCGTGCTCGGCGCGGCGGGCAACGTCCATCCCTGGATGGCCACGCAGGAAGACCCCCGAAACGTCGATCGCATCGGAGAGACGGCCGGCAGCTTCGTCCGTACGCTCGCCCAGGCCACGCGGCCGATCGCACCGACGAAGGACGGAGGCAACCTCGCGTGTCGTGCGAAGACCGTCGTCATCCGCGGGCACGAGATCGACATCGCCGTCTGGCATGTCGGGGATTGCTACGTCGTGGCCGCACCGGTCGAACTGTTCGGCGAACTGGCGATCGATCTGCGTCGCCGGCTGGAAAAGCCGGTGCTGCTCACGACCCTCACGAACGGCTGGAACGGCTATTGGCCGCACCGCGGAGCGTTCGCCGAGGGTGGCTATGAGGTCGGCGCGATCCCCGCGGGCCTCCAGCCCGGCGATGGCGAGGCGTTGATCGAGCACTTGGTGGAACTGGCCCGGTGAGACCTCCGGTGTATCGAGGATCCCACGAGAGGGAAAGACTATGAAGAATCAGATCGCAGCCGCACTCAATATATTTCTGCACCCCAAGCGAACGATGCAGGAGTTGCCCTCCAATCGGCTCTACGCCTTGGCCGTCGTGAACCCGCTCTATTTTGGGGTTTCGAGGGCTTTTAGCCCGCGCAACCACGCTCTGCTGCACGAGACACTCGGCGGTAATCTCCAGGTCGTTCTGTTCGCCGTCGCCTTCAGTCTTGTCATGCTCCCCTTGGGCGGCTGGCTGATGCAACGGATTTTGAGGCTCTTCCGCAAGAGGCTATCCATCGTGAAGATCCTGAACATCAGCGGCTACGCCTACGTCCCGCGGCTTGTCGTCGCCGTTATCGGCTATGCCGTGCTGTTCACAAATCCCTCTGTCTTTCTGGCGAATCGTCTCTCGCCGGCGCTGCTCGCCATCATCGTTCTTGGTTCGCTGGGCATGATCTACACCATCTTCCTCACCATCTATGGATTCATCGTGTCGCCGTCGGAGTGAAAAGCGGGAATCGAGTTGCTGAGCGCGACATCGAGGAGTGTGCGAATTCCTCCCGAAGCGAAGATCACGACTTGGAAGAGTGGGGCGGGCGTGCCAAAGAGTTCGCCGCCGGCAGCCTTCTGGGCTTGTGGGAGAAAAGTTGGCGAGACAAGGAAGTATCCGCTCTCGATGGTCGAAACCGGCGATCAGTTGCCCGTAATCGCTGGCCAGTGGCGGATCGCCGCATCCGGACATGCCGACGCGAACCGTGGCCGGCTGGGTGGTCACTCCGTGCCGTAGGTCTTCTGGCAGAAAGCCCGCCACTTCCCATCGAGCTCGTCCTGTGACAGTCCGAGCGCCGGCAGCAGCTTCTCGATGGCCGTGGACCCGCTCTTCTGAACCGCGGCCACGACCGCCGGCAGCGTGGGGGCGAGGGCGGGGTCTTCCAGGAGCATCCGGCAGAGCGTGGCGGCGACCCAGTAGCGATCGAGCGGAATGCGGGAGCCGGAGCAGACCTGCGAGAGCGTGTCGCCGGCGGCCGATTCCAGGCTGCGGGTCACGACCGCGCGGATATTTTCCTGCGGATGGCACCGGAGCTGGTAGTGCGCCGCGAGGCCCTCCTGGAACCACTCCGACTTGTTGTCGAGATGGAGCGTCGCCGAGAGCAGCGCATGCACGAACTCGTGGGTGAACACCGGCCGCAGCGTCCCGTGCCGAGGATCCCAGTAGGACGTGGCGATGCCCTGCACCGTGTAGCCTGCCGCCGCGGTGGGGGCGGCGCGGGCGTTGAGCCGTTCCGCCAGCGTGACCGGGAACTGCCGGTAGCGATCCTCCGCGGCGAAGACGACGAGCACCAACGGGTTTGCGGGCGGGGCGGCGAAGGGCAGATCGGCCTTCACCGCCGCGGCCACCTTGGACAGGTGGGCCAGTAGCTCGTCGGCCTTGCAATCGGCGGCGTCGGTGATCACCGTGATCCCGTCGGCGGTGACGATCCGCACCTGCTTGGGGTCGGCCGCGGCTTTGCCGAAGGCGAGTGAGGCGACGTCGTCCGGGCCCAGAACCGGCTTGTCGTCGGCGGCGTTCTGCGGCGGATCGTCGGACAGCGAGAAGGAGTCGACGAGCAGGTCGGCTGCGTCGCGAAAATAGATCCCGAGGCGGTTCACCTTTTCCCAGCGCGGAATGCGGGTGGGACTCCAACGGGTCCACTTGAGCGGCACCGCGATCTCGGTCCAGCCAGGCTGATCGAGCACGGCGACACGCCAGAACCACGCGGCGCCGTCCGCCTCGTAGAACCGCACCTCGACGGTGCTCGGCGCGGCGGCTTCGGGATCGCGGTGTACCCAGAACCGCAGCGTGTCGAAGTTCGAGAGGTCGGGAGGCAGTTGACCGGCCTTGATGAACAGCCCGCTGTTGCCCGCCGTGTCGATCCGGGCGGCACTGCCCGCCGGCCCGTTCGGCCCCGCCTGTTGCGGCCCCGGTGGGCCCTCGGTCCGCTGCACCGTGATCCTGCCCTGGGCCGACCATCGCTGGAGGTCGGCGCCGGTGTCGAAGCCGGCGAGCACATCGGCGCGGGCTTGCCCCACGGCCATCGCCAGCGAAGCGAGGCCGGTGAGCATCAGTTGGCGGCGGGACTGGTTCATGATGCGGCCTTGTTGGCAGAATCCCCGGGCAGGTTGCGGTTACGAAAGCCGAATGCCGTTTGAGTTAGTGGGTTTTACAATGCCGTTCCATCCTTCGACAACGCCCTTCGGGATGGTGGCCTCAGCCCGGAGGTGGCAGTTTTCGGCGGTTCAGGCTACGTTGCGGGGGTAGTATTCGTTGACCTCGCGGAGTCGTGACATGGATCTGATTCTCCGGTGTCGTGCGTGGCGGCCGATCGCGATCGCTGCCGCGTTGATCGGCTGCGGGACGCCCGAGGTATTCGGGCCGCAGAGGGTGTTGGCGGTGGAGGTTTCGGACGCCCTGCGAGAGGTCTCGAAGCGGTATGCCGAGGCGTTCACGAAGGGGGATTTCGCGGCGGTCGCCGACCAGTGGACGACGGGAGCCGAACTCACCGAAGGGGGCGGCACGGTGACCGGCCGCGACAAGATCGTCGAGTCGCTGAAACGATGGCGGCAGCGTCATCCGAAGGCGACGCTCGCAATCGAGGTGACCGGCATCGACCTGCTCGGTGAGTCGGCCGCGCGGGTGCGCGGGAGATTGCTCTTCACACCCGAGCCGAACGACAAGCCCCACGTGTCGCTCTTCGAGAGCCTGCGGGTGAACGAGGGGGGCACCTGGCGGATCGCCGAGTCGCGGGTCGGGCCGTCCGCCACGGCGCTCCTCGACGAGCTCGAGTGGCTGCTCGGCACCTGGCAGGCCACCGATGCGAAGACCGGCACGTCGTTCGAGCTACGGTACGAAAAGGCGATTGGCGGCAGGGCCTTTCTCGGTCGCTCCTCGATCCGTCCGAAGAAGGGCCCTTCGGTGGAGGCGATCGAGCTGATCCACGCGGATGCCCGTGACGGCGGCGTTCGCAGCTGGATCGTCGACTCGACCGGCGCGAGGGCGGACGGCTACTTCGACTCCGACGGCACGAGCTTCAACAGGACGCTCTCGGGCGTGTCGGGCGAGGCGGCTGGGTCGGGGCGTGTGCAGTGGGTGCAGGTGCTCACCCCGGGGCCGAACGATCGGATGGTCGTCCACTCGATCGACCGGGTCGTCGAGGGGAGGCCGATGCCCGATGGCGAGCCGCTTTCCTACCGCAAGGTTCGCTGAGCTACCAACGTTCGTGTGAGTGGTTCCATCGTTCGAGGAGGGTGATGCCATGCGGATCGATGCTTGCCGTGCCGAGGTCGGGGTGCCACGCCGTTGTGACCGGAGCGGCCTGCGACGGCTGGCGGCGGTCGTTTTGATCCCGGCGCAGGTGTTCGTCGCGTCGCCGGCCGTCCTCGGCCACGGCGGCGGTGGCGGGCACTTCGGGGGAGGTGGGCACTTCGGCGGAGGCGGCGGCCATTTCGAAGGAGGAGGCTTCTCGCGGGGCGACTTCGGAGGGGAGCGTTTCGAAGGCGGGAGATTCGATGGTGGTGGACGGTTCGACGATGGACGATTTGGGGAGGGACGATTTGGGGAGGGACGATTCGCGGAGGGCAGGGGATTCGACGGGGAGCGCGACTTCGGCGACCGTGATCTCGGCGGCCGTGATTTCGGTGGGCGGGACTTCGCCGGGCGAGACGTGGGGCCGCGTGATCTCGGCGACCGCGGCCTCGACGGCGGGCGAATCGTGACCCCGGGCCGCTTCGCCGGTGACGCGGGGCTCGCGCGGGTTGCGAGCCGTGGCGACCGCGGCATTCGGCCCTACTCGATCAACACGCTCTCGAACCGCGGCAACATCGTCCGCAACAACTTCTACAACCATGGCTGGTACACCGGGCGGGGCTGGTACAACAACCACTTTCCCTGCTGGTGGGGCGGCGGCTGGGGGTTCGGCGGCGGGCTTTTGACCGGACTGCTCTGGGCGGATCTCTTCTCCTGGGGAGGCTACGGCGGAGGCGGCGGAGGCGTTGCCACGATCCCCTACGACTACGGCACGACCGTCTGCTACCAGGACGACGGCGTCTACGTGCAGGGCAGCCGTGTCGGCACCGCCGCGGAATACGCGCAAGGTGCGAGTGACCTCGCGTCGGCGGGCACGGCTGCGAAGCCGGCCGACGACGACCAGTGGCGGTCGCTCGGCGTCTTCGCGATGGTGCGTGCCGAGGAGAGCGATCCGAGCAACTTTCTCTCGCTCGCGGTCGACAAGGCGGGGCTCCTCCGCGGCACGTATTACAACGCGATCTCGGACGAGAGCCAGCATGTCACGGGGAAGGTCGACAAGAAAACCCAGCGGGCCGCCTGGACGATCGGCGACAAGAAGCAGCCGGTGTACGAGGCCGGGATCAGCAACCTCACCAAGGACCAGCTCACGATCCTCGTGCACAGGGCCACCACCGAGGGCAGCGACACCAAGCCCGAGCAGATGCTGCTCGTGCGGGTGAAGGACGACGCCTCGGGCGGCGCCGCGGCCGCCAAGGCGGCGACTGAGCCCGGCAACTGACGCCCCCCCCGGCAACTGACGCCCCATAGCGGGTCGCAGCGTCGGTGGCGGGCGGGACGTGCGGATCGCGGCTCAGTCGGTGGCCGACGCGAGCTTCTCCTGCAGCGAAAGCCAGCGTTCCTCCTGCTCGGCGAGCTTCCTCGCGGCCTCCGCAGCGAGTTCGTGCAGCCGCACGGCCTCCGTCGCCTCGGTGGCCGACAGCAACGCGGCGTCGTGTCGTCGCTTCTCGGCGTCGAGCCGCGCGATCGCCTTTTCCACCGCGGCGATCTCCTTGCGGACGTCGCGTTCGTCAGGTTCGCTCCGGCGGCCCGCGCCGCCGCGGGATGCGGGCCGCGCGGCTCCGGCGGATTTTGGCGGCCTGTCCGCGGCCTCGGCGTCGTCGATCTCCCGCTCGATGCCCGCGAGATAAGCCGCGTAGTCGCCGAGGAAGTTGGTCACCCGGCCGTCCTTGACCTCGATCACGGTCGTCGCCACCGCCTCCATGAAGGAGCGGTCGTGACTCGTGAATATGACCGTCCCCTCGTAGTCGCACAGGGCTCTGGCGAGCGCGTCGACCGTCTCGACGTCGAGGTGGTTGCCGGGCTCGTCGAGCACGAGCACGTTGTGGCTTCCGAGCAGGAGGCCGGCGAGGCAGAGCCTGGCCCGCTCGCCGCCGGAGAGGACGCGGATCGGTTTTTCGACCGCCTTCCCGCGGAAGAGCATCGCGGCGGCGAGGTCGAGGATCCGCTGGCTCTTCGTGCCGATCGCGGCGAGCCGCTCGAGGTGGCCGAGCACGGTTTCCTGCTCGGGCAGGCTCGTGTAGACGTGCTGCGCGTAGATGCCGAGATCGCAGCCGTGCCCCCACTTCACGGTGCCCGACTTCGGGGAGAGCGAACGGACGAGCGTGCGGAGAAACGTCGTCTTCCCCTGGCCGTTGTCGCCGACGATCGCGGCCCGCGAGCCGTGGACGATCTCGAGTTCGATCCCCGCCGCGACCGGGCGGTCCGGGTAGCCGATTTCGAGATCGATGCAGCGGACGGCGGAGCCGTTGCGCGGCGGGACCGCCGGGCAGCGGATCGCGGCCGACGCGTCCTCGGCGGCGATCTCCTCCACCTCGAGCCGCTCGAGCTGCTTGCTCTTCGACTTCGCGCGGGAGGCGGTCGAGGCACGGGCCTTGTTGCGGGCGATGAAGTCCTCGAGCTGCCTCCGCTTGGCGATCACCGACGCGTTCGTCCGCTCGGCATGGAGCCGCTGGGCGGCCTGGAATTCGAGGTAGGCATCCACCTTGCCGGGAAAGACGGTCAGCTTGCCGCGGGCGAGGTCGAGAGTGCGATCGCAGGTCGCGGCGAGGAAGGCGCGGTCGTGCGAGACGATGAGGCAGCTCTCACGGTATTCCCGGAGGAAGTGCTCGAGCAGGATCTGCGTCCTGAGGTCGAGGAAGTTCGTCGGCTCGTCGAGGAGCAGCAGGTTCGGCTCGTGGAGCAGGAGCGCGGCGAGCTTCACCCGCGTCTGCCAGCCGCCCGAGAGGGCCGCGACGGGCCCTTCGAGCGTCGACCCCTTGAGCTCGAACCGGCCGGCCACCTCGCCGCACTTCCAGTCGGGCTGGCCGCTGTCACGCTTCAAAAAATCGACCGTGGTCTCGCCCGGGAGAAACGGGTCGTGCTGCCGGAGATAGCCGAGTCGGAGCCTCGGGTGGCGGACGATCTCCCCGGAGTCGAGTTCCTCCTCGCCGAGGATCACCCGCAGGAGCGTGCTCTTGCCGGCGCCGTTGCGGCCGATGAAGCCGATCTTGCCGTCGTCGGTGATCGTCGCGGACGCCTCGTCGAGCAGAACCTGGTCGCCGTACCGCTTCGTCGCATTCTTGATGTCGAGCAAAACCGCCATGGCGGCCCATCATACCGAGCGGAGGCGGGGCATCGGAGTTCCGAAGGAGCCGGGCCATCATGCCCTGCCGGAGGCGGGGCATCGGAGTTCCGAAGGAGCCGGGCCATCATGCCCTGCCGGAG
>CAZPEM010000017.1:0-34509 GCA_964585575.1 uncultured Chitinophagaceae bacterium | reverse complement strand
ACTGGGCCCCGAACCGGACCGCCAAAGAAGCCGCCCTGGCCGCAGCCCGGTGGATACGGGACGCAGACGAGTACCTGTCCTATAAGAATGTTTTTGTCTTGGGGCAGGCCAGCATTTCTGGCGATTGCCCTGCTACGTTTACACGCGCCTGCACGCTCATCGCGGCCTTGTCCGACAACCCGGAGGAGCGCCGCGACGCCCTGGTGCTGGCTGAACGCACGGCCTGGTTCATGTACGGCGGGCATCGCGGGGGGCTGCCCACCGTCTATGGTGGCAGCGTCTGCCTGATGGTCTGGTACGGCTTGGCGTATCTCGACGTTTACGCTGTCGGCAAAGACCCGCGGTTCCGCGACGCCGCCCTGGATCTGGCCAAAGCCTTCGCCGACGCCCAGGATCCCGAGGACGGCGCCTGGCCCGGCCGGGATAAGACGACCGGCAAGAAGCTTTGGGGAGGAGGGTATTTTGGGCCCTCCGAGGCACGCGAAAATGGCGGGGAAGCGGTGCTCTGGTTCCTCGGGCGCTTGCGCAAGGAACTGGGCGTTCAGGACTTTGTCCAGAACGAGGCCAGGGCCAACAAATGGGTGCAGACCTACTGTCTGCCCGAGATGTTCTGGCAGAATGTGGGGCATCACAGCATGGAGATGATCCTTCTGCAGGACAGAGTCGCGCCCCACGCGCTGTCCTACTGCACCTGGCTGCTGGATTACGCCGATGCCAAGGACAAGGACCTGAAAGAAAAGGACCTGAAGCTGGCGATGGAGATCGCCCGCTGGTGCGAGGAGCGGCATGTCAACTGGGATCGCCGGCTCAACCCCTACGCACCCTTGGAGACGCGCCCCTCATGCTGGGGCTGGACCCGCGCCGCCGGTCTCGGCATTCGCAATGCGGGCAGTCTGGTCTATGTCTGGACGCGGCTGTGGCAGGAGACCAAGGACCCGCTCTGGAAGGCCAAGGCCGATGCCCTTGTGCAGAGCATCCTGGTCTCCCAGGACCCGGTGGACGGTGGTTTGTCCAAAGGCTTCCATCGTACGACGGCAGACAATACAGCAGGCACGAAAACGTTCGGGTACAACGACTATGATGCGGTTGACGCTGCCTATCGCCTCCTGGATTACTCGCGGCTGACGACGGGGCAGCCATAGCTCACCGCAGCCGTGGCTCACGGTGGAAAGCGAAGCCCGCGTTCGCAGCCTACAGCAGCAGGGTGAGCCGCTGCCATGCCGTCCAGAGGCCGACCGCGACGAGGCCGGCCGACGAGATCCAGAGCAGACCGTCCCATGCCTTCGAAGGCACGAGCCGGCGATCGACGGCGTCGTATCGCAGGTAGAGCACCGCCACGCCGAGCGCCGCCAGCATGATCGCCTGGGCGGCGCCGCTCGCGAGCACCATGCCGACCGGCTCGCGGATCACGAGGGCCAGCCCGAGCGCCACGAGGGGCCAGGCACAGGCCACCCGCCGCGTCCAGCTGCGGCGCGACGCCTCGTCGCCGGGGAGGAGCCCGGCGAGCACGAGGCCGTCGCCGATGATCCTGGCGTTGCCGTCGGCGACCGCGAACAGCGTGGAATAGAGCACGGCAAAGGCGCCCACGAGAAACACTCCGCTCGCCCAGTCGCCGAAGACGGGGGCATACATCGCCCCGAGCGACCGCACCATCTCGTCGCCGGCCGGCCGAAGCCCGAGCCGGCCGAGCGTGGCCGCGCCCAGCAGGTAAAAAGACACGGTCACGGTCGTGTAGACGATCATCGAGAGCCAGGCGTCGAACTGCAGGACGCGGATCCAGCCCCTGGCCCGCTCGGCCCACGCCGGCGAATCGTCCCGCGGCCCCACGGCGCGGCCGTAGCCCTTTTCCAGGCACCAATAGGGGTAGACCATGAGCTCCCCGGCAGCCACGCCGATGATCCCGAAGGTGGCCAGCGCCGTCACCAGCGGCGAGCGGCCGCCCACCGCCGGCGGGATCGATGGCTGGAGACCGCCTGCCAGCTCCGTGGCCGAGATCGCCCAGGCCGGATCGAACTGGAGCATGACGACCGAAAGCAGCGTCACCGCCACGAACGCGGCCACGAGCACGATCGACACCCGCTCGATCACACGGTAGCGGCCGACGGCGAGGAGCGCCGAGGTGGCGATGGCCGTGACGACGGCCCAGACGGTCTCATCGGGAGGCTTCACGAGCGTTTTCGCCTCGGCTTCGAGCCGGATGAACTCGGCGTGCAACGCATCGGCCCGCGTTGCATCGCCGCCGCGACGGGCGGCCGCCTCCGCGATCCGGGTGGTGGCCGCCTCGTCGTGCACGCGGTTCCAGACGCGTCCCTGCTGCGTGAGCGGGATCCCGGCGGAGAGGGTCTGCGCGACGCCGATGAGGATGCCCCCCTGCTGCACGATGACGAGCAGCACCATCGCGACCCAGCCCCAGTAGATCCAGCCGCGGCCGGCGAACCGCGGACCCGGCACCGCGTCGAACGCGACCAGCGGCGTGCGGCCCTGGACGAGCGTCGCTCGGCCGATCTCCACCTGCGCCGCAACCTTGATCGCGCAGCCGACCACGATCAACCACAGGAGTACGAATCCCGCCTCGGCCCCGACGGTCGTGGTGGCGATGAGCTCGCCCGAGCCGACGATGGAGCTGGCGAGGATGATCCCCGGCCCGAGGCAGGCGAGGGTCTCGCGGAGCGTCCGCGGCGGGTCCCGATGGATGTCTGGCATCACCGTCCGGCTCCCCCACGAAGGCAGGTTCGGGCGGCGAGCCTGTGGCGTCGGGCGACGAATCGATCGAGGTCTCTGGCTCGTCCATCGGAAACCATGGCCGGGAGTGTACCAAGCACCAGGCCCGTTCCCGGGATCCGGCGTTCGCGCGGCGGGGGCGGTTTCGCTACGATCCCCGGCATGGATACCCCACGGCTCGACATCACCCGCCGCTGGGCCGACACGAACCGGCTCATCGTCAACGACATCGTCTGGCTCGCGCGGGCCGTTCCGGCGTTTCCGGTCGAGCGGTCGTTCGACCTCGCCGCGGTGGACCGGCTCCGGCGGGAGTGCGGCAGGCGGATCGGCTGGGCGTCGGTGTTCGTGAAGGCCTACGCGATCGTCGCCCGGGAGATGCCGGTGCTCCGCAGCTGGTACGTGCCGGGCATCTTCCCGCGGATCGCGACGAGCTCCGAGAGCGTGGCGAGCGTCTCGATCAGCCGCGAGGCGGATGGCCGCGACGCCCTCTTCTGGGCCCGCTTCCGCAGCCCCGACCGGATGCCGCTCGAAAAGCTCCAGGCGGCGATCGCCCGGCATCAGACCGAGCCGTTGGAGGATCTCTTCAAGCGGCAGTTCGAGCTTGGCCTCCTGCCGACGTGGATGCGTCGACTCATCCTGCGGTGGAACCGCGACTCCGGCGGCACGAAGCGGCCGACCCGCCTTGGCACCTTCAGCCTTTCCACGCTCGCGGGCCTCGGCGTCTTGAACCGCATGCATCCGAGCCCGCTGACGACGAGCCTTTCCTACGGGCCGCTCGACGACGCCGGCCGCTGCCTCGTGACGCTCCTGTGCGACCACCGGGTGCTCGACGGCGTCCCGGCCGCGAAAGCCCTCAACCGTCTCGAGGCGGTGCTCCACGGCGAGATCGCAGCCGAACTCGAGGCGCTGCGGTGTTCGGCGACCGCGGCGTAGGACGGTATCCTGCCGGACGCCCCGGAGGTGTTCCCATGGGATTTTTCCCTCGACTTCTATTCACTCTGGCTGTCGCTGCGTTCTCGTGCAGCGTGCTGCAGGCCGACGACTGGCCCGCGTGGCGAGGGCCCGATGGCAGCGGGCACGCAGCCGATGCCCGCGACCTTCCGGTCACGTGGAGCGAAGCCGAAAACATTGCCTGGAAGACCGACCTGCCCGGACGCGGATGGTCGTCGCCGGTGATCGCGGGCGACCGGATCTGGATGACGACGGCGATCGAGCGGCAGGCCACCGCCGAGGAGCGGGCGAAGCGGCTGGCGGGGGTCAAGAATCCCGGTCCGCTCGCCGTCGTCAAATCGGTGAGCCTCCGGGCGATCTGTGTCGATCGCCGGACGGGACAGCTCCTCCACGAGGTCGAACTGTTCGCGATCGACGACCCGCAGCCGATCCACGCGCTCAATTCCTACGCCTCCCCATCGCCGGTCTTCGCCGACGGCCGGCTCTACTGCCACTTCGGCGACCACGGCACGGCCTGCGTCGACACGGCCTCGGCCAAGGTCGTTTGGGCCAACCGCGAGCTTCGGCTCGACCACGTCAACGGCCCCGGCAGCACGCCGGTGCTCCGGGGCGGCCTGCTCATCGTCCATTGCGACGGCAGCGACACGCAGTCCATCGCGGCGCTCGACACGGCGAGCGGCAGGGTGGCGTGGAAGACGCCCCGCAGCGGCACGCTCCGCAACGACCCCGATCTCAAGAAGGCCTACGGCACGCCACTTTTGGTCGGGCTCGACGGGCAGGACCTGCTCGTCTCCCCCGCTGCCGACTGGCTCTACGCCTACGACCCCGCGACCGGCCGCGAACTCTGGAAGGCGGAGTACGGCGTGCTCGGCTTCTCGATCGTGCCCAAGCCAGTGGCCGCCCATGGCCTCGTCTTCACGAGCACGAGCTTCAACTCGCCCGAGATCCTCGCCTGGAAGCTCTCGGCCGCGGGCTCGCCGCCGTCGATCGCCTGGCGGCAGAAGCGAGGCGCGCCGTCGATGCCGTCCTTGCTCGTCGTCGGCGACGAACTCTACGCCGTGAGCGACCGCGGCATCGCGAGCTGCTTCGACGCCCAGACCGGAGAGCCACGCTGGACCGAGCGGCTCGGCGGCAACTTCTCCTCCTCGCCGGTCTTCGCCGACGGACGGATCCACGTCGCCAATCGCGAGGGCGAGACGTTCGTGCTGCGGCCGGGAAGGTCGTACGACCTCGTGGCGACGAACCGGCTCGACGGCCAGATCATGGCGACGCCCGTCCCGCTCGGCCGGTCGATCTACCTGCGGACCGATCGGGCGATCTACCGGATCGAGAAGCCACGGTAGGCCGTACATTCGCGGCTCAGGCGGCCTTCTTCGCGAAGACCGGATGCTCCGCGGCCGCGGCCGGCCCGACCACGTGGAGCGTCCGCGTGGGGAAGGCGAAGTCGCAGCCCGCCTCCGCGACGATTCCCATGATGGCCAGCAGGATCTCCTGCTGCACGTCGAGGAACACCGCTCCGTCGCTCGTGAGCACGTAGCCGACGATCTCGATGTCGAGCGACGAGTCGCCGTACCCCACGAACTGCACCTCGATCTGCTCGTTGGCGATCCTCGGATGAGAGAGCATCGCGTGATGGATGCGATCGACGACGGCGCGGACCTGCGAGGCCGACGCCCCGTAGGTCAGGCCGATCCTGTGCTGGAGGAGGCTGCGGTCGCGGCGGGTGTAGTTCACGAGCCGCAGCTTCGCGAACTCGGCGTTCGGGATCGAGATGAGCGTGCGATCGACGCCGCGGATCCGCGTGCTTCGCAGGCCGATCTGCTCGACGGTTCCCTTCAGCTCGCCGAACTGGCAGGTGTCGCCGATCCGCACGGGCTTGTCGATGAAGAGCACGACGCCGGCGATGAGGTTCTCGACCGTGTACTGCGCCGCAAGCGCCACGGCCAGGCCGCTCACGCTCAGGCCCGCAATGAGCGGCGTGACCGAGATGCCCATCGAGTTGGCGCCGACGATGAGCAGCCAGGCCACGGCCACGAACGTCGCCACCTGGCAGGCGAGCCGCACGAGCTGGCCGTCGATCCCCTCCGGCCGCAGCCGCTTCGCGCGGATCACGACCTCGGCGACGCCCCGGATCACCGCCACGACGCCGAAGATCACGCCGGCGAACATGAGCACCTTCAGCACGATCTTCGCGGCGTAGAGCGTTTCGCCCGTGAAGCGGACCTGCCAGGTGAGGGCGTAATCGAGCAGGAGCGAACCCCCGATCGCCGCCAGCGGAAACACGAACGCGGCCGCATGCCGCACCGGGTGATCCGGGTCGATGTCCGAGACCGCCCGCCGCGAAATCCCGCGGGCCACGCCCAGGAGCACGACCGTCGCCGCGACGAGGATCGCCGCGACCGTCCACTGCCAGACCGTCTCGCCAAACACGACCACATGCGCCCAGGCCGGCAGCCGCCGCACGAAGGCGTCGGGGATCATCCAGCCGCCGCGAGTCGCGAAGACGAGGTGCAAGCCGGGGCTGCCGGCGGTCGGCTTGTAGGGCAGATTTCGCACCCGGTCGAAGAACTCGACGGCGCGGGCGACCGTCTCCTTGTCGAAGAGATACTCGCCTTCCCGCGGCCCCTCGGAGATCCGCACGAGCGTGATCTCCGTGCCGGGAACCCTCCATCGCTTCGGCGGATTCTTCGCGACCGCGTCGTCGTCGGGAATCTCATCCGCGGCCGGGAGGTCGATCCGATCGAAGACCTCCTTGAGGCAGACGGCGGCCTCGCGGCCCTTCGACATCGACAGCGACGGCGCGATGTCGCTCAGGTCGAGGCAGGCGACCGCCCGCTTCGAGAGCACCTGCGACTCGTCCTGAAGGATCGAGCCGGTCTCACGAAAGATGACATGGAGCCGATCGACCGCGTCGCAGAAGCTGCGGAGCGTGTCGCGGGGGCTCGTGGTGTCGGCCGGCGCGAGGATGCCCGCGACACTGCCCCCCTGCGGCGACTCCGCCGGAGGCCCCGAATCCGCCGGAGCGCCGGCATGGACGAAGCGGCTTGCGCCAATGATCACCACGGACGCGACGAGACGCACCATTCCCGAAATCGTTCGGCTCAATTCCGTCTCCCTCGTCGCGGGCCCCGTAGACCGTGCACTGCCGCTCACCGCCACTGCGATGGCTGCTGCTGCTGCCGCTGTTGCTCGATGAGCTGGGCCGCCTTGATCGCCCGTGTCTCGACCTCCCGCCCGACCTCGACGGCCCGGTCGCGGTTGAACGAGAACTGCGGCATGCCGTTCACCCAGTTCACGGAAAGGATGCCCAGCCCGATGAGGATCGGCACGGCGACGATCGCGATCGTCGCTCCCCACCGGCTCGAGAGAACGCCCTGGACGGGCGCCGGCATCCCCATGGTGGCGAGGCCGACGGCTTGCTGGGCGTAGGTCTTTTTCTTCTTTTTTGGCATGACGATGGTACTCCTGGTCGGTTGAATCGGTCTCACAATCGCAGCCCGGCCACCGGCCCGGCCGACGTCTGCCCGATCGGCAGGGAGAAGTAGCGATCTGAGGCCGCCCGGGCAACATCACTCCATCTTCCGCAGCCTGCCCGGCCGAAGCGGCCGCGTGAGCGGCTCCCCGGCGAAACCGCCCCGATTCGCCGACGGAGGGTCGGTCCGCGTAGAATGGGTCATGAACGTCGACCGCTTCTTCGACAGCCTCTGGGACGACTACATCGCGATCGCGCCGCAGGCGGCGCGGATCCGAGATGCTTTCCTCGCCCGCGGCGAGCGGGTGGTGAACGACCACGTCGCGTTCCGCACGCTCGCGGCGGGTCCGATCGGCCTCGAGAGGCTCGAGCGGCATCTGTTCGAACTCGGCTACCGACCGTACGCGCCGTACGACTTCCCCGACAAGAAGCTCCGTGCCCGCGGCTACCTGCCGGCCGCCCGCGACGGCGGCCCCCTGCCCCGCGTGTTCCTCTCGGAGCTGCTGGTCGACGAGCTTTCGCCGGAGGCCGCGGCGATCCTGCGGCGGCTCGCCGACTCGGTCGATCCCGAGAGCGTGGAATCGCCCGACGTGCTCTGGGCGGGCCGGCCCTGGGAGGCGGTTTCGTGGGAGGAATACCGGCTCCTCGAACGGGAGAGTGAGTACGCCGCGTGGCTGTCGGCGCTCGGCTTCCATGCGAACCACTTCACGATCAGCGTCAACCACCTCGCCACGCTCGGCTCGCTGGCGGCGGTGCTCGACTTCGTCGAGTCGCTCGGCATCCCGATCAACGAGACCGGCGGCCGCGTGAAGGGTTCGCCCGAAGTGCTGCTCGAACAGGGCTCCACGCTCGCCGAGCGGATGCCGGTCGAGTTTGCCGATGGCACGCGGCATGTCGTTCCGACGTGCTACTACGAGTTCGCACGCCGGTATCCGGACGCCGAAGGCAGGCTCTTCGAGGGCTTCGTGCCGGCGAGCGCCACGAGGATCTTCAGCTCCACCGACCGCACCCTCGCCGAAAAGGCGGCGTCGTCATGAACGATTCCGAGGTGACGCATGAACGCACGCCATTCCGTCGCGATCCTGGGTGCCGGCAAGATCGGCCGGGGCATCGCCCGACTGCTCGAGAAGAGCGGCCATTACGACGTCGTCGTCGCTGACGCCTCGGCCGAGGCCCTCGCGCAGCTCGCCGCCGAGACGCCGGTCGTGACCCGCCCGCTCGACGTCCGCGATCCAGCCGCCGTCGCCTCCCTGCTCGCCGACCGCCAGTCGGTCGTCTCGGCCTGCCCGTTCGACTGCAACACGGCGATCGCCCGGGCGGCCCTCCACGCCGGCGCGAGCTACTTCGACCTCACCGAGGACGTCGCGACGACCGCCGCGATCCGGCTCATCGCCGCCGACGCGATCGAGGGGCAGGTGTTCATGCCGCAGTGCGGGCTCGCACCGGGCTACATCGGCATCCTCGCCCGCGACCTCTGCCGGCGGTTCGACCGGCTCGAGCGGGTGACGATGCGGGTCGGGGCGCTGCCGCTCTATCCCACGAACATGCTCAAGTACAACCTCACCTGGTCGACCGACGGCCTGATCAACGAATACTGCAATCCCTGCGAGGCGATCCGCGACCGCCGCCGCGTGCTCCTCGAGCCGCTCGAGGGGCTCGAGCACTTCGCGCTCGACGGGGTGGACTACGAGGCCTTCAACACCTCCGGAGGCCTCGGCACGCTCTGCGAGACGCTCGAGGGAGAGGTGGTCGACCTCGACTACAAGACCGTTCGCTACGAGGGGCACCGCTACCTCATGGCCTTCCTCCTCCGCGGCCTGCAGTTCTCCGGGCGGCGGTCGATGCTCAAGGAGGTGATGGAGGCGGCGATCCCCTGCACGCATCAGGACGTCGTGCTCGCCTTCTGCACCGTCACCGGCTGGCGGCAGGGCCGCTACGAGCAGATCAGCGACGCCAGAAAGATCTATCACGGCGAGATCCACGGCCTTGCGGCGAGCTCGATCCAGATCACGACCGCCTCGAGCCTCTGCACCGTGCTCGATCTCCACCGCCACGGCCGGCTCGCCCAGGGCCTGCCCGAGCGACGGGGCTTCGTGCGGCAGGAAGACGTCCGCCTCGACGAATTCCTCGCCAACCCCTTCGCCGAGCCCTTCGCCGCGGCGACGCCCGTCCGCACCCCCATGCCCCGTCGCCTGGAGGTCTCCGCATGATCGCGAAATCCACCCGATCCTCCGATCCGTTCCCCGGCGACGCCAGATCGCTCCTGCCGGCGACCTGTGGCGCGGGCGTGCACCCCGGCATGGCGATCGGGCCGAGGTTTTCCCGCGGCGAAGGGCCGACCATCGAGCGGTCGAGCCCGATCGACGGCCTGCCGCTTTCGACGACGGGCACCGCCACGAGCGAGGACGTCGCGGCCTGCATCGCGGCAGCCCACGGGGCGTTTCGGGGGTGGCGGTGCGTGCCGGCGCCGCGGCGGGGGGAATTCGTCCGACGGATCGGCGACCTCGTGCGGCGTCACAAGCGGTCCATCGCCGCGATCGTGACGCTCGAGACCGGCAAGATCCGCAGCGAGGCGGAAGGGGAGATCCAGGAGTGGATCGACATCTGCGACTTCGCCGTCGGCCTCTCGCGGCAGCTCCACGGCCTCACGATCGCGAGCGAGCGGCCCGACCACCGGCTCATGGAGCAGTGGCACCCGCTCGGTCCCGTCGGCGTGATCACGGCCTTCAACTTCCCCGCCGCCGTCTGGGCATGGAACGCGATGCTGGCGATCGTCTGCGGCGACACGGTCGTCTGGAAGCCGTCGCCGCAGACGCCCCTGACGACGCTCGCCTGCCACGGGCTCGTCGCCGAGGCGGCGAGGGATTTCACCGACGTGCCCGAGGCGGTCTCCACCGTCTGCCTCGGCGGGGCCGACGCGGCGATGCGGCTCGCGGGCGACCACAGGCTGCCGCTGGTTTCCGCGACCGGCTCGGTGGCGATGGGCCGCGAGGTGGCGCAGATCGTCGCGGGCCGGCTCGGCCGCAGCCTGCTCGAGCTCGGCGGCAATGCCGGATTGATCGTCGCGCCGTCGGCCGATCTGGAGCTGGCAGTCCGGGCGATCCTCTTCTCGGCCGTGGGCACCTGCGGGCAGCGTTGCACGAGCCTGCGGCGGCTGTTCGTGCACGAGAGCATCGTCGAGCCGCTCCTCGCGAGGCTCTCGGCGGCCTATGGGTCGCTCCCGATCGGCGACCCGCGGGAACCGCGGGTGCTCGTCGGGCCGCTCGTGTCGCGGGAGGCCCGCGGCAGGATGGAGGAGGCGATCGCCCGCGCCCAAGCGGAGGGAGGCCGGATCGTCTGCGGCGGCGGGCGGGTCTCGGAGGGCGTGCCCGGCGGCGCGTATGTGAAGCCGGCGATCATCCGCATGCCGGCACAGACGCCGATCATGCACGAGGAGACCTTCGCGCCGATCCTCTACGTCGTCGCCTACGGATCGCTCGAGGAGGCGATCGCGATGAACAACGCCGTGCCGCAGGGGCTTTCCTCGGCGATCTTCACCGGCGACGTGCGGGAGGCGGGCAGGTTCCTCGGCCCCACGGGGAGCGACTGCGGCATCGCGAACGTCAACATCGGCACGAGCGGCGCCGAGATCGGCGGCGCCTTCGGGGGAGAGAAGGAGACCGGCGGCGGCCGCGAGTCGGGCTCCGACGCCTGGAAGAACTACATGCGCCGCGCGACGAACACGATCAATTACGGCTCGTCGCTCCCGCTCGCCCAGGGCGTGCGGTTCTGACAACGCAGGGATACTCGTCATCCGGCCCTTCAGCAGCGGGCATGAAGACGCCGTCGGTCACGCAGACGTGCAGGTGCACGTGGCCGACCGCACCGCCGGCAGGAGCAGGGCGATGAGCACGCCCATGATCGCGATCACGACGAGCAGCTCGACGAGCGTGAAGCCCCTGCCCATCCCGCTCCATCCGTTCGCCGGCGTGGTCGGGCCGGCCTGGCGTGACGGACAAAGCGGCTTCATGCACGACTCTCCTCCCACTCCACGATTCACGATGGCGAATCGATCCCGCGTCCGCATGTCACCTACGCACGGCAACGCAGGCAAGACGGCGGAGCTTTCTGCAGCGTGCCCCAGCCGTCGGCGGCCCGGGAAAGATCACGCCGCCTGCATGATCCCTCGCAGGTAGCCGGCGGCAAACAGCCGGCCGAGCATCTCGTAGCCCGGCGTTTCGTTCGTCTCTCCGGCCATCGACGGGGCGTGGTCGGGCCGCACGCTCCCCGCGTATCCGGCCTCGTTGAGCGCCCGGAAAACCGCGGGCATGTCGATCTCGCCGTTGTCGTGCCAGGTCTCGACGAAATGCCGGGCCGAGCCGCGGACGTTGCGGGCGTGCACGAACAGGATGTGACCCGCGAGCCGGCGGATGCCCGCGATCACATCGACCCCTGCCGGATGGAGCGACCCCACGCAGTAGCAGATGCCGTTCGCCGGGCTCGGGGCGAGCTGGATCACCCGCTCGAGGGCCTCGTTCGAGGTGATGATCTGTGGCTGGCCATTCAGCTCGGCAAGCGGCGGATCATCGGGATGCAGCGCGAGCCCCACTCCACAGGCCTCCGCAACCGGCAGCACGTCGTCGAGAAACCTCTTCAGGTTGTCCCATAGCGCGGCGGCCGTCGTGCGCCGGGGAGGCCGGCCGTCGGCGTCGGTCACGTTGCGGCCCACGTCGGCCAGGTTGAACTCCGTCACGAGCGCCCCGCCGCGCTCCCGCACGGTGGCGCTGGTGCGCTGCCAGTCCTCGCCGGGCATCCAGTTGTAGCAGGCGATGGAGAGGCCGGCCTCGGCCATATCGCGGAGCAGCCTCTTGAACTGCTCGATCTCGGCGTCGCGGCCCGGCAGCCCGTGCACCATGTTGAGGTGCGGTATCTTGCGCTCGACGATCGCCAGCCGCATGCCGGCGGCCTCGACCATCCGCCGGGCATCGATCAACGGTTGCAGGCCGGGCCCAGGATAAGGGAGAACGATCTCGTCCACCCCGACCTGGGCCGCGAGTTGCAGATTGCGCTCCGTGAACGGATTCACGAGCATCGAAAGCTTCATACTCATGCGGTCAGTGAACATAGCCGGGTCGATTGCAGTTCCGCAAGGATTTTTCGGCCGCCGAGCGACTCGTGAGCCGCGGGATCGGTCTTCCCGGCCAGACAGAGGCGGAACATTGCCGCGATCACGTCCGCGACCAGCGGACGAGCAGCGGCGAGAGCAAGAGCAACGCCGCGGCGGAAACGATCGACGTCACCGCGATCGAGCCGAACACGCCGCCGTAGAGGGCGACGGTCTCGGCCGGCGGCGGGATCGCGGCCCCGGCCGCGCCGTGATCCGACCCGGTGAGCGCCGCGATGATCCCGGCCAGGTAGTTCGAGAACGCGGTCGCGAGGAACCAGGCCCCCATGACGGTGCTCACCATCCGGGCGGGCGACAGCTTCGTGACCATCGAAAGGCCCACCGGCGAAAGGCAGAGCTCGCCGGTCGTATGGAGCAGGTAGGCCAGGAGCAGCCACGCCGGCGACACGAGCCCGTCGGAAGACGCCCTCGAAGCCCCGAGCCAGATCGCCCCGAACCCGAGGCCGAGCTGCACGAGCCCGAGTGAAAACTTCACCGGCGCCGGCGGATCGATCCCTCGACGGCCGAGGAAGCCCCACGCCGCGGAAAAGAGCAGGCCGAAGAGCAGGATGCAGATGGGGTTCACCGCCTGGAACATGCTCGCCGGAACCTCGGTGCCGAACATCGCGCGATCGACGTTTCGATCGGCGAAGTTGTTGAGCGAGCTGCCGGCCTGCTCGAAGAAGGCCCAGAACAGCATCGAGAAAAACATGAGCACGAGCACGACCCAGAGCCGATGCCGCTCGGCTCGCTCCGCGCGGCAGGAGTCGATGAAGAGCTTCAGGAATGCCGCGCCGCCGAACGCCGCGAGCAGCCATCCGGCCGCGGCGTTGAACTGCACGAGCACGGCGAAGAGCGGAATCGCCGCCGCCGTGCCGAGATAGACGGCCGCGGTCGTCGACAGGCCGAGGGGCATTCTCCGAGCGTCGGCCGACGCGGATGGCGGCGCCCCGAGCGACGGGGGTAGATCGCCGCCGGCGATCGCCGCGACCCCCACGGCGGCCGCCACGAGCACGGCGATTGCGACCGGCAGGTTGACCGCGAGCGAGAAGGCGTTGCCGCTGCCGATCCAGGCCATGCCGGCCACCGTGGCGACCGCCGTCGCGGCGATGATCGCCTGCGCGAGCCGCCCACGGGCGACGAAGATCGCGAGCCCCGCGAGCATGCCGACCGTCGCCAGGCCGAAGCCGTAGTGCCAGCCATAGGTCTCCCCGACGTAGCCGCACAACAGCGGCGAGAGCGCCGCGCCGAGATTGATCCCCATGTAGAAGATCGTGAAGCCGCTGTCCCGCTTCTCGCCAACGCCCTCGTAGAGGCTTCCCACCATCGTCGAGATGTTCGGCTTGAAGAAGCCGTTGCCCGCGATGAGCAGCGCAAGCGCCGTCGGGAAGGCGATGCGATCCTCGACGCCCATCAGCAGGTGCCCGGCCGCCATCAGGAGCCCGCCGAGGATCACCGCCCGCCGCTGGCCGAGCAGCCGGTCGGCGAGCAGGCCGCCGATGAAGGGCGTCGCGTAGACGAGCGCCGTGTAGGCCCCGTAGATGCCGTAGGCACGCGTGTCGTCGAGCTTCAAGAACCCCTTCGTCATGTAGAAGACGAGGAGCGCCCGCATGCCGTAGTAACTGAATCGTTCCCACATCTCCACGAAAAACAGCACGAACAGGCCGCGGGGATGCCCGAGAAACGATCCGCCCCGTGCATCGCGAACCACCGTGTCGGTCACCGTTCACCTCCGTCCTTGTTTCGTGAGCCAATTCCGCCCCGCCGGCGGCGGTCAGCCAATTCTGCCCCGCAGCCGGCGGGCGGTCGCCGCCTGTCCGAGAACGTCACCGAGCGGCAGCGTCGCCAGCGACATCACGATCACGTCGTCGATCGCGCCGAGCCCGGGAATCGCGTCGGGGAAGAGGTCGAACGGCATGAACACCCACACGAGCGCCAGCAGAAACACGACCACCATCCGCGGAAACCTCGCCACCTTCTCGAGCACGTCGGATCCCATCTCCACCTGCGACGGCGGCACCAGGAAAATTCCCTCGGTATTGTGGCGTACGTCGAGCAGGCCGTGGGTCGTGACGAGGTCGTGGATGATCGTTCCCGCCGCGTCGCGGATTTCCTCGGCCTGCATCTCGCCCGGGCCGCCGTCGCCCCCCACTCCAGCGTAGACCTGCCGCACGATCCCCTCGGCCGTGCCCTCGCTCAACCGGCCGTCCTCCCAGGCCCGCTTCACCAGCCGCAGGCAGGCCCGTCGCTGCGACTCGTCGGTCACGTGCGTGAGCCGCACGAGGATCGCCCGGTCGCGGTAGTAGCGGGCGACGTCGCTGAAGAGCACGGCCATCCCCGCCACCATCACGCCCATGCCCGCGAGGAACCATCCGCTCGGCATCGGCGGCTGCGAGAACGCGACCGCGAGCGGAATCATGAGCAGCGACACTGCCCCGCCGATCCTCGCCCCCTGCGAGCGGCAGGCGGTCGTCACGAGACAGAAGGCGAGGAGCGTGAAGGTCGTGCCGGGGCTCGAAAACGCGTCGGAGAGCCAACTCGGAACGAGCCGCGTGATGCCGATCACGTCGCCCGCCCGCCGCGCGGCCTCCAGGGCGAGCGCGATCGCGGAATTCCCCTTCGTCTCGTACCAGGGGCGGCCGATGAGCCTCGCGAGGAAGAGCGTGAACGGGAAGACCAGCGACAGCTGCGCGACGAGGTTGAATCCCCTCGACACACCGAGCAAGTGCCACTCGAAGGCGACCGTGAGCACGGCGAGAAACCCGAGCAGAACGACGATGCTCGACTGCCGCCAGACGAACGCCTCCCCCGAGAACCACGGGTCGAGCGTCATGAGCCGCGCCGCGGCGAAGAAGAGCAGGATGGCGGCGAGCCTGCGGACGAGCGGTTCCATGTCAGCTTCCTGCGGTTCCTCTAGCCCGTCCGATCATCGCGTGCCCTTCGGCGGCAGCTTCCGCAGCCCTTCGCGGCAGGCCTCGAGCTCCCGCCGCAGCGAGCCGCGGTCGTACGCCTTCCCGTCGATCTCGACATTCCTCCGCTCCCAGCCGAACCGCGGCCATTTCGCCACGAGCGTCGCGTAGATCTCGGCCTTGAGGGAGAGCACGTTCTCGGCGTCGGCGTGCGAGACATCGTCGAGCGCCGCGAGGGCACGGTCGCGGTCGGGATCCTCGAAATCGTCGCCGCGACAGCTCCAGAGAACCCGGTGGAGCTGGGCCCGGTCGAGGTGGAGCACGTCGGCCCACTTCCGCCGCTCGCCGGCCGGCCAGTCGTCGTCGCGTTGCTGGAGCAGCGAGACCGCCGCGTCGATCCGGCGAAGGGCTTGCTCGACGCCCGCGACGAAGGAGGGGCTCGCCCTGCCCCCGAACCATGCCCCTCCGAACCAGGACTTCGGATCCCGTCGCTCTTCCGGAGGCGTGAGCCGGATCGCCTCGGCCACGAAATGCGCCGCCTCGAGCCGGTCGGGGTGAGCGGCCGCGTAGTCGGCAGCGGCCTTCGTGAGTTCACGCCATTCGCCCAGCTGCGCGAGCGTGCCGAGATAGAACCGCCGGATCTCGTGCGACGCCCCGGCATCGTTCGCACTCGCCCGGAGATCGTCGATCGCGTCCTGCGGGCCGACCCGCTCGAGCACGCCGATCGCCGCCTCCTCGGCCCGCCGCCGATCCTTGGCCGGACGCACCTCCTCCTGGAGCGGCGCCGGCAGCTCGATCGGCGGCCTGGCCGCGCGGCCTGCCGGCAGGAGCAGCCAGACCGCGGCGGCCGTGGCCGCCACGAGCGCGAGGCGGATCAGGGCGGAAAGCGGGGACCGGTCGCGGTCGGCGATCGACTCGGCGACCGCGAGCGGCTCCATCTTCTCCTCGAGGTCGACCTGCCGCACCTTCGCCGGCGAGAGCGGGGTCGTCTTCGGCAAAGGCGGCCTCGCGATCGCCCGGTCGCTCCCCCGGATCTCGTCCGTCCGGCGGGTGAGTCCGGTGTCGCGTGTCATGCCCGCTGGCTCGCCGCGAGGCCGCGGGCGATGCCGGCAGCCGCCCCGGCACGGTCGGCCACCCGCGGCGGAGGAACGTACCGACGGCAGCGGGAGAAGAGCGCAAGCGGGTTGTCGAGCACCACCTTCTCGATGAGATGCTCCGCGTGGCCGCGGGCCCGCATCGCCACGATGAAGTCGGGCACGGCCACCGGCCGCGACGGCCCCCAGTCGCCGGCCGAATTCACGAGCAGCCGCTCGGGCCCGTAGAGTTCCACGAGGTCGCAGGCCCGCTCCGGCGAACATTTCGTGACCGGGTAGAGCGTCATGCCCGCCCAGTAGCCGGCGTCGAGGGCATGGCGGATCGTGTGTTCCTCGACATGGTCGATCACGACGCGGCCGCGATCGAGGTTCGGGAAGTCGGAGAGCATGTCGATGATCATCCGGGTGCCGCGGAGCTTGTCGGCGAGGTGAGGCGTGTGGATGAGGATCGTCTCGTCGTGACGGATGGCGAGTTCCACCTGCTCCATGAACACCGTCGCCTCGTTGCGGGTGTTCTTGTTGAGGCCGATCTCGCCGATGCCGAGCACGTTGGCGGCGTCGAGGAATTCCGGGATCGCCGCGATCACCTCGCGGGCGAGCTTCACGTCCTCCGCCTCCTTGGCGTTGATGCAGAGCCAGGAGTAGTGGGCGATGCCGTAGTTCGCGGCCCGCTTCGGCTCGACCTGCGTGATCTGCCGGAAGTAGTCGCGAAAGCCGTCGGCGCTCCTCCGGTCGAAGCCCGCCCAGAACGCCGGCTCGCTCACCGCGACGCAGCCCATGCGGGCGAGGGTCTCGTAGTCGTCGGTGATCCGCGAGACCATGTGGATGTGCGGGTCAACGTAGTGCATGGACGTCGTTCACCATGGGGTCGTTCGCCATCGCGTGAGCCGTTCGGGCTCACCGGCCGCAGCAGCCGGGAGAGCCGGCGAGCGTGGGCCCTCCGTCACGCCGCCATGTCGCCTCGTAGGGATCGGAGAAGAGCATCTGCAGAGCCTCCGCCCTCCCCTGCCCCCGTGCAAGCCTCTCGACCGCGGCGACGACGAGCTTCCACCGCGGATCGGTCGTGAGCGAAGCCGCCCCGACGGAGGCATGCCGCTCCGTGCGATCGAGCGACGCCGCCAGCTCCACGAGCAGGCTGCGGATCGCGAGGAACCGCTGGTCGTCGAACGTTGGCTGGGTTGGGCCGGGCGGCATGCCGAGATTGTATCACCGCTGCGACGGGCGGAAGGTGTTGACGTAGACGAGGTCGGCCACCGACCCCTCGTCGGTCCAGAACCGGGCCCGGATCGCGTAGAGTTTGTCGCGGTCCACCACGCAGGCAAACGGTTCCCTGTACCGAACACCGGGGTTGAGCTGGTACCGCCGCCCCTGGAAATCGACGTTGTGGGCAAGCAGGTTCCGCTTCCGCAGAATCGGCTTCGGCGATCCGTCGCCGCTCGTCCAGTCGAACCACGGGACGGCCGGCTCCTCCTCCGATCGGGCCGCCCTCTCCACATGGGAGGCCTGCACCGCACCGGAAGCATCCCGTCCGAGCGGTTCGATCTCGACGATCGAGATCTCGAGGCCGAGGTCCTCGTCCCCCTCCTTCTCGGGAAACCGCGGTGCGATCGCCACCTTGCCGATGTTTCGCATGAAGACGTCGACGTTGAGCAGCACTTTTTTTCCCTCGAGTGGATGGACGGTCGGCTCGACGCTCACTTCCATCGTCGGGTCGTGCGTCCGCTCGACGGTGAAGTTCGTGTAGGTCCACCAGGCCGCGACCACCAGCGCGATCGCGCCGAAAACCTTGCTCGTGAAATCGGCCCAGAGATGGGCCAGCTCCAGGGATGTCCGCCGCGTGTCCTGCGACATGAGAAAGTCTCCGTGACGCCTCGCCCCGGAGTGTTTCACGCCGGAGCCCGACGGGCCATATCAGTTCCTACCGGATCCCGGGCGTGCGTTTTCCAACGGGGAGGTTACGATCGCAGGCCGGCGGCATCCGCCGCGCGGAAGTGTGGTGTCCGAAATCGTCAGAGACGCAGGAAAGGTCGAGTGTCATGAAGCGGGTCGGGATCGTGGGCTGGCGGGGCATGGTCGGGTCGGTGCTCATGGACCGCATGCGGGCCGAGGACGACTTCTCCTTGTTCGAGCCGGTCTTCTTCTCGACCTCGAACGCCGGCGGCGCCGCCCCACCCCAGGCCCGCGGCGAGCGTGTGCTGAAGGATGCCTTCGACGCTGCCTCGCTCGCCGACTGCGACGTCGTGCTCACGGCGCAGGGGGGTGACTACACCTCGAAGGTGTTTCCGCAGCTCCGCGGGTCGGGCTGGCAGGGGCACTGGATCGACGCCGCATCGACCCTCCGGATGAACTCCGACGCCGTGATCATCCTCGATCCCGTGAACCGCTCGGTGATCGACCGCGGCCTCGAGCGGGGCATCAAGAACTGGATCGGCGGCAACTGCACGGTCAGCTGCATGCTCATGGGCGTGGGGGCCCTCTACAAGGCGGGGCTCGTCGAGTGGATGACCACCCAGACCTACCAGGCCGCCTCCGGCGGCGGCGCCCAGCACATGCGGGAACTGCTCGCCCAATTCGGTGCCGTTCATGCCGAGGTGCGGGAACTGCTCCACGATCCGCAATCGGCGATCCTCGAGATCGACCGCCGCGTGCTCGCGAGGCAGCGCAGTCTTTCGGCGGACGAGACCGCCCAGTTCGGCGTGCCGCTCGGCGGCTCGCTCATTCCCTGGATCGACAAGGACCTCGGCAACGGGATGAGCCGCGAGGAGTGGAAGGGGATGGCGGAGACCAACAAGATCCTCGGCCGCGGAGAGGCCTTCGGCACGCGGCCGGTCGCGGTCGACGGGTTCTGCGTGCGGGTCGGCGCGATGCGGTGCCACAGCCAGGCACTCACGTTCAAGCTTTCGCGGGCCGTGCCGCCGGCGGAGGTCGAGGCGATGATCGCCGCCGACAACGAATGGGTGAAGGTCGTCCCGAACACCCGCGAGGCGACGCTGCGGGACCTCACTCCCGTCGCGGTCACCGGCACGCTCACGATCCCCGTGGGTCGCATCCGTGCCCTCGCGATGGGCCCGGAATACATCGGCTGCTTCACGATCGGCGACCAGCTGCTCTGGGGCGCGGCCGAGCCGCTCCGCCGGATGCTGCGGATCCTCCTGTGAATCACCGGGTTGAATTGCCAACACCGGTCGCCGCCGAGCCGCGGTCGGCGAGAAAATCCTCGATCCACGTCGAGATGCCCCGGTCGATCCGACCGAGCCGAACGCGGCCTGCCGCGCCGACAAGGGTCATCCATCCGGTCGCGCTGCGCCCCTCTTCACCGGGGGCGAATGCCAGGATCGTCGCCCCGTCGGCCCGGATTGCTCCATCGGCCCCGACCGAATCGGCGAAGGCGATCCCCCATCGCCACGCGGCCACCGGCAGGCGGCCACCGGCGTCGGAGCGGTCGTCATCCCGGGCGGACCAGTCGTAGTTGGCGTCCTCGACGAGCCCCCGACGCAGATGCACGACCCCGCGGGCGGACGAGATGTCCCACCGCTCGACGGCCATGAGCCGTCCCTCGTGCTGCCCCGGGTGCAACCGCAAGAGTTCCACATGGCTCGACGCCGCGATCCGCCCGGCGGCGGAAGCCCCGAGAAAACGCAGGCAGCGGACGGTCTGGTTCCGCTGGTGGAGGATCCCGAACAGGGCGAGGCCGGCTCCGAGGCCGACCATGAGCAGGACGGCGACCCGGCCTGAGGCGGGGCCTACGGCTGGCGGCGGCGCGACGGGGGAAGGCATGGCGGGCGAGGTCCTGTTTCCGTGGAGGTCTCATATATACTCTTGGCAGTTCCCGGAGAAATGGCCATGGCGAATGCGTTCGATCCCTACCGCGAGGCGCTCGTGATGGAGCACCAGACCATCTGGCCCGATGAGTTCGAGGACTGGTCCGCCGCCGAGAAGGCGAGGGTGGAGGAGCGGATTCACACGAGTCCGTCCGAGGCTTCCGAACTCGACTACGTCCGACAGCACACGGGATTCGCCCGCGTCATCACGGTCACCCCCGAGGACATCGAGCGGGTGAGCGTCGCCTGAACATGCCTCGCATCCGCCTCCATCTTCCCGGCGGGAGCGGCCCGGACCGGTCCTACGACATCCTCGTCCGCCCCGGGGTGATCGGAGAGATCGGGCCGACGCTGGCCGGACGTGGCGTCCGCAGGACGGTCGTCCTCGTCGATGCCGCCGTCGAGGCCACGCACGGCTCCGCGGTGCTGGAGTCGCTCCGCGGAGAAAAAATCGACGCCTTCACGATCGCCGTGCCCTCGGGAGAGGGCTCCAAGACGGTCGACGAGGCGGCGCGGATCTGGGAGTCGATGGCCCGTCAGGCCGTGGACCGGCAGACTCACGTCGTCGCGGTGGGAGGGGGCGTGGTCGGAGATCTGGCCGGATTCGTCGCGGCCTCGTTCGCCCGGGGACTCCCCGTCTGGCAGGTGCCGACGACCCTCATGGCCCAGGTCGACAGTTCCATCGGCGGCAAAACCGGCGTCAATCTTGCCGCCGGCAAGAACCTCGTGGGCGCGTTCTGGCAGCCGCTGGGGGTCTTCACCGACATCGACGCGCTCGCCACGCTCCCCGACCGCGAGTTCCGAAGCGGCCTGGCCGAGGTGGTCAAGTACGGCATGATCCTCGACGGCGAGTTCTTCTCGTGGCTCGAAGGCCATGCGGAATCGATCCTGGCGAGGAATGCCGGGGCCCTGACGACGGTCGTGGAACGTTCCGCGGCCATCAAGGCGGACGTGGTGGAGAAGGACGAACGGGAGCAAAACGGCCTGCGAGCCGCGTTGAACTACGGCCACACGTTCGCCCACGCCTTCGAAACGGCCTCCGGATACGGGGCGATGCTGCACGGGGAGGCCGTGTCGATCGGGATGCACTGTGCGGCCCGGCTTGCGGAATCGCTGGGGCGGATCGGGCCCGACGTCGTGGACCGGCAGCGGAGGCTCCTCGAATCGCTCCGGCTGCCCATCGCGGCCCCGGTAAGGGGTCCTTCATCGGACTCGCTGATCGCCATCATGCTCCGCGACAAGAAGTCGGTCGCCGGAAAACTGCGGTTCGTGCTGCCGAGCCGCATCGGACGGGTGGATCTCGTCGACGGCATCGAGGCGGCGGCCGTTCGTCACGTGCTTGACTGAAGCGGGGTGCCCCGGCCGCACCGGGACCGTTCACCCCCGGATCGGTCGCAGACGACCAGCGGATGGGGCGAATCGCGCCACCTGCCCCTGGAGCGATTCGCCCCAGTCCGCGTGGAAAAGGGAGGTGGCCCGGCTCCAGGCCAGACTGTTTCGGCACGTTTTTCGAACAAAACGTGGCCGACCGATTTCCGTCGGGCAATTGGCACGCCATGTGCAGCATTGAGAGATGGTTCGGGGATGCTCAACGGGGAAACCACATGAATACCGACTTCAAAAATACCGACTTCAAAAATATCGACAACAAGCCGACCTCGGTCAGCTCGTGGCGGCTCACGAATGCCGACCTGCTGTTCTGCACGGTTCCCGTCGTGATCTTCCTGTCGATCGTGTCTTTCTCCTGAAAACGAGACCTGTCGCACGGCTCACCGTTTTCGTCTTGTCTTTCTGTCTTTTCTTTTTCATTGGGGGTAAAAAAGTATGTTGCCTACAGCTGCGGGTGGCCGGAATTCGTTCGTCCTGGGCGTGGCGATGGCGGCGTTGGTCGTCCTGACGTTGATCGCCGGCTGACACGTGACGTCCGTGCCGGTTCCACTGAAATCCTGATTTGCAACGTTCGATTGCCGCGTTGGGATGATCACGTGACCATTCGGCCTGTCGTCGGCATCCTCGCCTTGTGGGCGGCAGCTTTCGGCTGCGCCGCCCCGGCCATCGCGATCGTCAGCAGCAATACCGGCCCCAGTCCGCCGTTCTCCGGCTCGGTCATCAACTACCTGGTCGGTGCGGGGACGTTCTACGGCCTCGGCTTCTACGGAACGCGGGCGAGGATCGCGAACGTCGAGGCGGGCGCGATCTGGAACGGCCACGAGTCGCTCACCGGCCGCGTGTCGCACTTCCTGGCCGACCCGGCGATCGTGGCCACGGGCTCGACCCAGCTCGGACAGTACGACTGGCATGCCACGATGGTCGGCCAGACGCTCGGAGGGGCGGGAAGCTTAAGCTTCCATCAGGCCGGCATCGCGTTTACGGCGAAGCTCTGGTCGGGGTCGATCGCGACGGCGTGGCTTCCCGATGGCAACGCTCCGTTCGTCGGCGGCTTCCAGATCACGAACGAGAGCTTCATGTACCCCTACGTGACCGCCATGCGGACGGGCGTCGTGTCGGGCACGACGACCCTGAAGGCCCATGTCGTCAACAGCAGCTGGGGCTACGCGGACTCGGCCGGCCGGAACGCCAACACGATCGCCCTCGATGCCCTGGCGGCCGAGAACAACGTCGTGAGCGTGTTCGCCGCGGGCAACTCCGGCCCCTCGGCAAATACCGTCATCGGACCGGCTTCCGGCTACAACGGGATCGCCGTTGCAGCCCTCACGGGCGACCAGACCTCGCCCGTCTACTCGCAGGCCGCCTCGTTCTCGAGTCGGGGCCCAGGCGACTTCTACAATCCGGAGACGAACACGACGGTTCCGAACGCCCGGGCCACCGTCGACATCGCCGCTCCGGGCGACAATCTCACGCTCGCCTTCTACGGCGGGCTCACGGGAGGGCATATATCGGGTGCCGCGGTCAGCGGCACCGCGTTTTACATTCCGAACATGGACGGTACGAGCTTTGCCGCGCCGATAGTCGCGGGCGGCGCCGCACTCATGGTCGATGCCGGCGAACTCTTCGTCTCTTCCGGAATCAGCCCGGAGATGCTCGACGCGCGGGTCATCAAGGCCGCGATGCTCGCGACCGCCAAGGCCCCCTCGGGCTGGAACAACGGCCAATCGACGCTCGGCTCCGTGATCACGACGACCCAGGCCCTCGACCATGCCACGGGGGCCGGGATGCTCGACCTCGACACCGCCTACAGGCTGTACGTCGGCGACCCGTCCGGCATCACCATCGGCGACACGACCTATGTCTTCCCCGGCATCAATACGACGCTCGGCGTCTCCGGCTCGGCAGGAGCCGCCGGCCTCGCACTTCGCGGCTGGGACCTCGGCAGCGTGCTCAATGGCGGCTCGTCCGCGACGAACACCTACACGCTCGGCCAGCCGCTTTCGGCCGGCGACACGCTCACCGCCGCCCTCACCTGGTTCGCCGACCGGACGGTCGGCTCCACGCCCGAATCCGCGGCCGACGTCTCGCTCGCCAACCTTTCGCTGCAGGTCTGGTGGGCCGACGACACGGGATCACAGTCGCTCGTCGCCCAGTCGATCGCCCCCTACGGAACCACCGAGTTCCTGCGGTTCACGGCGCCGCTGTCGGGAACCTACAGCCTGCGGGTCGTGGGGCTCGAGCCGGTGTACGACCTTGGCCCGATGCCCGCCTCGAGCACGAGCTACGGGCTCGCCTGGCAGACGCTCGCCGTGCCGGAGCCGTCCGCCCTGATCCTCATGGCCATCGCGGCGGCGGTCCCGGCAGCCGGCATCGTCCGCGAGGCGTGCGGTCGCCGGCGTACCGATTTGCGGAGAGTTGTTGACTAGCAGATGCAACTGATACCTTCCTGGTCGTACCACCTTTCCGTGCGCGACATCCGTGGAATCCAAGAGGGACGTGCGATGCGAACCTGCCTGACGATGAGCCTGACGGTCGTGTTGCTGGCCGGCCATCTCGCGGTCGCGGCCGAACCTTGGCCGGCGGACGTGCCGGGGTTCGTCAAGCCGGCGCCGGGCGAGCATCCGCGGCTGCTGTTTCGAAAGGCAGACGTGCCGGGCCTGCGGAAGAAGGCGGACACTCCGGAGGGCAAGGCGATTCTGGCCCGACTGCGTCATGTCTTGGGCGGCAATGGCGAGACCTTTCCGGAGAAGGTCTCCCCGGCCACGAAGGGCTACCCCGGACCCGGGAAATACCAGAGCCTCGGCATCGAGGAGCAGGGCTATCTCACCATCGGCCACGCGGCGGGTTACGGCCTGCTGTACCAGATCACGGGCGACAAGAAGTATGCCGATTTGGGCCGCCGGGCATTCGAGAAGATGCTGGCGGGTGTCCGCGACGTGGACAGCCGCTATTCGTTCGTGGCGCCGGAAGGCGAATTGCGGGCGGGAAGCAGCTGGGCCGTGGCCGCGCTGGGCTATGACCTCTGCTACGACGGCTGGGACGAGGAGTTCCGCAAGAAGGTGGCCAAGGCGTTCCTGACCGTGCAGATCGAGCAGGGCAGCGCCGGAATCATCAAGTGCGCGACCAAGCCCAAATATGGCCCGGCCAAGAACCACTACGGTGGCATAGCAGCAGCCGGCATGGCGGTGATGGCGGTCATGAATGACCCGGGCACCGATGGCACCGACTTCGAGGCCCTCGTTCCCGACATGATCAAGTCCACCATGGCGTTGTTGACCGGCGGCTTCGGCGACTACGGGTTCTACGCCGAGGGGCACGGACCGAGCCATGTGACTTCCGACACCGGGTATCTCCCCATGCTGCAGGCCTGGCGCAACACGCTGGGCAAGGATTTCATCACGCCGCGGCCCAACGCCCAGTGGATCAGCATGCGCTGGGTGATGGAAACCCTTCCGATCGCCGGCCGGCCGATGCTCTTGAACCGACAGAAGGCCGCGGGTTCGTACGGCGATGATTTCTTCTGGCGCGGGGGCTGGTCGCACGGCGGCCAGTTCGCGCAGGGCTTCGGAACCGTCGATCCCAAGTACGTTCCCGCGATGCTGTGGACCTATCAGCAGGTCGTCGAACCGGCTGAAATCGCCGGCTATTGGCCGCCGCGGAACGTGACCTTCGTCCAGCACGGCTGGCTCGAGCAGGGCGACCGCAGCTACGACGCCATTCGGCAGCCCTGGCACGCCGTGGTCAGCTTCGTCAACTGGCCCGCCGGCGCGAAACCGGCCAACCCGGCAACGGTGCTGCCGCACGCGATCTTCGACAGCAACAAGGGATACACCGTCTTCCGCAGCCGTTGGCAGGATGGTGACGACATCGTGATCACGAGTCTGCTCGGCTATGGTCCTCGAGACGGCTACACGCCGGGCGGTGGGCCGATCCTGGCCTTCGCGTACGGGCAGAAGATGACGCTCGGCAACCTGGTGGGCAAGACGGGAACGTTCACTCCGCACCCGGCGGGCGGCGTCACGGTGGCCGATGGCGGAGCGGGAATGCTCGGGTTCGATTGCTCCGGCGTCTCCGGCGCCGATGCGGTCTTGGTGGCGGTGGGCGCGAATCTCAAGGGCGGGGCCAACGCCACGCTGCACGAGGTCGAGGCCGACGGACGCCGGGTGCAGATTCTGGCCTTCTCCAAGGGCAAGCAGGTAGCCACACCGACCGCCGACGGCACGGTGATCACCATCGGCGGGCAGAAGATCACGGTCGCCAAGGATGGCCTGACGTTTGCCGTCACGACGAAGCCGGCCGTGCCCGCCGTGGGCCCGCCGCCGGTGCTGCCTCCCAACAAGGAGGTGCCGACCGCGACCGCGGAAGGCGGCAAGGACGAGTGACGGACGGTGGATCCCTGCCGGCCAGTGGACCTCGCACCCCGCGTCAATCGACCTGCACGGAGTAGAGGGAGTCCCAGGTGGTGAAGACGCCGGCGCGGCCCGGATTCTTGTAGCTCGAAACCCCCACGTAGAGAAAGCGTTCCGCCGCGTCGAGCGCGATGCCGTTGGGATTGCAAAGTTTTTCTTCCTGCTCCCCGTCGAACAACACCGTCACCTTGCCCGTCCGCGGATCGAAGGCCGAGAGGCGGCCCTTCTCCGGATCCTTGAGCGTCGTGAAGTAGACGACGCCCCGCGACGAGACGGCCAGGTCGTTGATCGAAAAATCCCGGTCGTTGGCAGCCTTCTCGCAGAGGATCACCGGCTTGGAATCCTTCGAGAGCAGGTCCCACGAGGCGAGCCTGCCGCCGTACAGGCCGTAGAAACTGCGGCCGTCCGGACCGATGCGGCCCCGGCCGGCCTCCGACGAGACGAGTTCCGCCGAGACCGGTTCCGCCGCGGCCCCTCCGGTGCCCGGGGAATAGCGAAAGAGCTGGTTTTTCTTGGCATCGGCGAACAACACCGTCGGCTCCTTCCGACCCGTGAACGCCAACAGGCCCGAGGGCGTGTCGGCCTGCTGATACCCGGAGGCGAGCAGCTTCACCTCGCCGAACGTCACCGGCTTGACGGGCCGCGCCTTCTCCACCGGAAACGCCTCGGCCACGGAGACGATGCGAAACTCCCCGGCCTTCCGCACGGGGTCGAGGCTCGGGACATAATTTTCGATCCAGTCCGGATTGCCCTTCGGCAACGCATCGTCCCCGATGAAGGGCCGCACCGGGATCTTCGCCGGGTCGGTGATCTCCTCGTCGGGTCCGAAGATCCGGCCGTCGGTGAGCGACACCCGCACGACCCTGGGCTTGCCCGCCGGCTTCCGGGACGCGATCGGCTGGAACTCCAGGACCGTGTAGTCGGGACTGACCCGGTAGAACGCATATTGCTGTCGACAGGCGGTCTTCCGTTCCATGCCGTCATATTCCTGCAGCCAGCCCGTCACGGTGAAGTTCGCCATCACCAACTTCCACTCCTCGTCGGTGAGAAAGTCGGAGACCCCGAATTCCTTCACGATCGAGCCGTCCTTGCGGTAGATGATCAACCGCTTCTTGTGGATGTGGAGTCCGCGAAACTTCTCCTCTTCGCCCGCCTTCTCCGAGACCGGAAACACAAGCCGCGAGTTCATCGACTTCTCAGGCCAATATTGGATGACGTGGTTCCACAGGGCGAACGTCTCGCCATCGGGCGCGATGAACAGTTGCGCGTAGATCGCGCCGCCCTGGATGCCCTGGGCCGGCATCCGACGGGTCTCGCCGGCCTGCGTGTCCTTCCAGATGAACTCCCACTCGTGCGGGCCGTGGACGGTCCGGGCCAGGACCTTCGCCTCGGCGACGATCTCGTAGCGGCCGTCGGCCGAGCGGCATCCGTCGATGTAGATGGGCTGCTCGTAGCCGGCGCTGACAGACCGCGCGACCGATGCGATGGCGACGACGAGAAAGACGGGGATGCGGGCCGCGCGGAACAATGAAGTCATGCTCAGCCTCCAGAATGCTCGTGCCAGGTGCTACCGCCAGCCGCTCAGGGACGAAAGCCGGTCGTGCGGATAGCCGCCATGCTCGAGCTGAAATGTACAAGCTTTCGCCGCGAGACTGTACGGGGCTGGTATTTGCTTGCGGACGACGCTCGGCCGATCTCGCGTCAGCCGGCGGAGAAACTGCCGCCCAGAGTCAGCGAATCTTCACCCGGTGCAGCCGTCCCGGGCCCGCCACGGCGATATACAGCGTGTCGTCGCCGACCGCGAGGCTGGAGATGTTGCGGGGCACGTCGAGGATCATGGCCCGCACCGACTTGCCGTCGGGCGCGATCACGGCCACCGCCTCGCCGGACGTGTGGGCCTCGTTGCCGGCGAGGTAGAAGTTGCCGTCGGCGTCGATCGCCAGGGCCTGCACCCGCCCCACCCAGCCCGCCAGCGTCTTGCTCCCGTCCTTGGCGGCCGGAACCCCTGGCAGATTCGGCTCCAGGGCGGGCGTGTGGATGAAAACCTCGCCTCGGCCCGGACGGCCGTCGCCATCGAGCGGAAACCGCCACACCTTACGGCTCCCGAGATCGGGCAACTTGGAGGTCACGTAGAGAAAGTCCCGCCGCGGGCCGAAGGCGATGGCGGAGGAATGCCCGATCGACGGCTCAAGTTTCTCGGTCTGACCCTTGGGATCGAGCAGGCGGATCTCGCCGCCGGGAAAGTTCGTCCAGAAGATCGTGCCCGTGGGGTGCCCGAGGACGCGAAACGGCGAGCCCGGAGGCTCGGCGGCCACGGGCTCCGTGACGTCGCCGGCGAGCCGCTGCAGGCTGGAGGGGCGGCCGGCCACGACGAGGATCCGGCCGGCGGCATCGACGCCGACGCCGCCGGGATTCTCGACCTGGCAGATCTCCTTGAACGTGCCTGGGGGCCGGAACTCCACGATCCGATTGCCACCCCGGTCGGCGATCAGCAGCCGGCCCGCGTCCCAGTGCATCTGGCCGGCGGCCAGCGTCGGGCTCTCCTCGATGACGGTGGCGTGGAGCACGCCTTCCGGCCCGGGCGTCGCGGCATGGGCGAACGTCACCGCTGTCAGCATTAGCATCGGCGTCAGCGTCATCAGCAGCGGGCCGAGCGGTCTCATTCCGTGTTCCTCTGGGGGGCGGCGAGTATCGTCGCTGAGTTGAGAAGGGTACCATGTGGCCTGAAAATCAGTGAGCCTCAGTGAGGAGTCGCCATGTTTCGAACGCTCCTGGGCCTGTTCGTGGCAGCCACGTGGGTCGGGGCGGCAGACGGTGCCGAAGGGCCGGAGATGCTCTACGTGGGCACCTATTCCGGCAAGGAGAGCATGGGCATCTACCTGTTCGCCATGGATCCGACGACCGGCGGCCTGGAGCCCCGCGGGCTGGCCGCAGAGGCCCGGCATTCGTCGTTTCTCTGCGTCGCACCGCGGCAGCGGGCGGTGTATGCCGTGTCGGAGGTCGGCACGTACGAAGGACAGCCGTCCGGAGTCGTCTCGGCATTCGCCATCGACCCGGCGACGCACCGGCTCACGCTCCTCAACAGGCAGGCCAGCGGCGGGCCGGGCCCGTGCTTCGTGTCCACCGATGCGGACGAGGCATTCGTCCTGGCGGCGAACTTCGGAGGCGGGAGCGTGCGGATGTTTCCCGTCCGCGACGACGGCAGTCTCGACGAGGGCTCGAGGATCCAGCAGCACGCCCCCGGCGTCGATTCCCAGGGCCGCCCCACGAAGCCGTTCGCCCACTCGATCATCGTCGACCCCAGCGGCCGCTTCGCCCTGGCGGCGGACATGGGAACGGACCGGATCTACGTCTATCGCATCGACCGCGCGGCCAAGGCCCTCGTGCCACACGATCCCCCGGTCGTTGAACTCGAGCCCGGCACCGGGCCACGACATCTGGCGTTTCACCCCACCGCCGCCGTGCTGTTCGCCATCAACGAGAAGAAGCTCTCGATCACGTCGTTCGCCTTCGACGCCGCACGCGGGCGGCTGGAATCGCTGGAGACCGTGCCCTTGGTCTCCCGGGGCCAGGCTCCCGGCAACTCGACGGCGGCCGAGGTGGCGGTCCATCCCAACGGTCGGTTCGTCCTCGGTTCGGTCCGCGGCCACAACTCGATTTCCGTGCTGGCGTTCGACGAGGCCACCCGGCGGCTGACGCCGGTCGGCAACTTCACCGACACGATCGACAAGCCGCGGAACTTCGTCATCGACCCGAGCGGCCGGTTCGTGCTCGTCGGCAACCAAGGCCGGGGCACCATCACGGTGTTTCGCATGGATCCGCAGACCGGCGAACTGACCCGGGCCGGCGACCCGACGCCCTGCCCGTCTCCCGTCTGCCTGCGGTTCGCGCCCGGCCACTGAACGGTCGTTTGGCCCGCCCGTGCCCCGAGGTGTTGACGGGCGCGACCGTGTCGAGATTCTTCCTTGTTCGAACCGAACACTTTTGGGGAGTAGAGTCGTGGTGCAACGCTTCTGTTTGTTCGTGCTGCTGGCGGTGCTTCCCGCCATCGTGGCGGCGGCGGCACCGCCGACAAAGACCATCTCGCTTCCCGGCGGCGTCGAGGCACGGTTCGTGTGGATCGCGTCGGGAAGCTATCGCCGGGGAAGTCCCGCGGACGAATCCGGTCGCGGCTCGGACGAGGGCCCGGCACATGAAGTGACGTTGACCCGTGGCTTCTTTTTGGGCCGCGAGGAAGGACGACGCGATGCAGTTCATCGATCGGCTCAACGCATCCGGTCGGACGGAAGCCCGCCGATGCAGTGGTCGATCCGACCGGCGCCGCCGATGGCGAAGGCCGCGTCATCCGCGGAGGCAGCTGGTTCAACGAACCCGAAGCGCTCCGCACCGCCAACCGCCACCAGCATCCCGTCGATTCACGGCAGACGAATCTCAGGCTGAGGGTGCTCTGGCTCCCCGATTCGAAGCGGCCAGAAGGCCCATGAGCCGGATCAGTCGGCGTCGCGTCGCGCCCGGTCGAGGGCCACGGCCGACACGATGATCACGCCCGTCACGATCTCCTGCACCCAGTTGGGCAGATCGAGTTTCGTGCAGCCGTTGGCCACCGCCGTCATGATCATCGCGCCCACGAGCGTGCCGGCGATGGAGCCGCGTCCGCCGGTCAGGCTCGCCCCGCCGATGACGACCGCCGCGATGACGTCGAGCTCCATCCCCATGGCGGTCGTAGGATCTCCCACCGTCAGGTAGGCGTACTGGAGCAGCCCCGCGACCGCCGCCAGGGCGGAGGCGATGGCATGAACGACGATCCTGACGCGCTCCACCGACACGCCGCACAGCCGTGCGGTCGGCTCGTTCGAGCCGGTGGCCACGAGGTGGCGGCCGAACCGCGTGGCCTGGAGGAGCACGGCCGTGGCGACGGCCAGCAGGATCGTGAGCCAGACCCCCGGCGGCACGAGGAGCCAGCGCCGGTCGGGAGGCAGGGCGGTGAGCAGATCGTTGAGCCAGGTCGTGGGAGCCGCCACCATCGTCTCGCCGGAGAGGCCCTTGGCGAGGCCGCGGAGGCCGCCCCACATGCCGAGCGTGACGATGAACGGCGAAAGCCGCAGGCCGGTGACGAGGCCCCCGATCAGGCAGCCGCAGGCGGCACCACAGGCCACCGTCGCGACCGCCGCGGCCGCGGGCGACCAGCCCCGCGACACGAGCGTGGCAAGCGTCACGGTGGCGAGCGCCACCTGGGCGCCGACGGAGAGGTCGATGCCGCCGCTCACGATCACGAGCGTCATCCCGACCGCCGCCGTGGCCACGACGGCCGTCTGCAGCAGCATGATCTCCGCGTTCGCGGCGGTGGCGAACTGCCCCGGCCGCAGGGCCGAGAACAGAACCACCACCGCCACGAGGCCCGCGAGCGGGCCGAGTCTTGTGAGCCACGTCTTCATCCGCGTGCGATCGCCTCCTGCATGATGGTCCGCTCGTCGATCTCGCTTACCGGACGCGCCGGCCCGAGCCGGCCGCCGCTCATCACGGCCACGCGGTCGCACACGCCGAGCAGCTCCGGCAGATGGCTGCTCACAAGCAGGATCGCCCGGCCGCTCGCCGCCAGGTCGTCGATCAGGGCGTAGATCCTCGCCTTCGCCCCCACGTCGATGCCGCGGGTGGGCTCGTCGAGCAGGAGCACGTCCACGTCGTGGTGGAGCAGGCGGGCCACCGCGACCTTCTGCTGGTTGCCTCCCGAGAGGGCGGCCACCGGCTGGCCGACGTCGCCGCACTTGATCTGCAAGGGCGCGACCCACCGGCCGGCCGCCGCCGCCTGCCGGCCGCGCAGGATAAGCCCCAGGGGGCCCAGGCCGCCGAGCCGCGAGAGCGTGAGGTTGTCGGCGATCGACAGCGCCACCGCGAGCCCTTCCCGCTTGCGGTCCTCGCTCACCATGCCGACCCCCTGCGACCAACGGGCCGCCGGCGCTGCCGCCCCCATGTGGGCCGCAACGCGAACGGTGCCGCGGCGGACCGGATCGAGCCCGAACACCGCCCGCAGCAGTTCCGTCCGCCCGGCGCCCACGAGCCCGGCGATCCCGAGCACCTCGCCGCGTCGCAGTGCGAGCGACGCCGACTCCGGCCGCAGGCGTCCGGCGAGCCCCACCACCTCGAGCACCACGTCGCCCGGCGTCCGCGGCGAGCGAGGATAGAGCTCGGTCATCGGGCGGCCGACCATCCATTCGACAATCGTCGCATCGGCGAGCGCGGCGAGGTCGCCGCCGCCCACGGTCGCGCCGTCGCGGAGCACGGTCACGCGGTCGGCGAAGTCCCGCACCTCCTCGAGCACGTGCGAGATGAACACGATCGCCTGTCCGGCCGCCCGCAGCCGCTTCACGACCGCCGCGAGATGCCGCACGTCGTCGCGGGTGAGGCTGCTCGTCGGCTCGTCGAGGACGAGCACGCGGCAGCCCACGGCCACGGCCCTCGCGATCTCCACCACCTGCCGGTCGGCGATCGGCAGCGTGGCCACCCGCCGTTCGGGGGCGATGTCGGGCCGCCCGAGCTGGCCGAGCGCGGCCCGGGCCGTGTCGTGCATGACCGCACGCCGGAGGAAGCCCGCCCGCACCGGCTCCGCGGCCAGGAGGATGTTCTCCGCCACGGTGAGGTCCGGCGCGAGGGCGAGCTCCTGATGGATCATGGCCACGCCCGCCGCCCGGGCCTCTCGGGGGGAGCGGGGTGAGTAGGGTTGGCCATCGAGCTTCATGCCGCCACCGTCCGGCCGGACCACGCCCGCCAGCACCTTCATCAGCGTGCTCTTGCCGGCCCCGTTCTCGCCGACCACGGCCAGCACTTCGCCGGCGGCCACCCGCAGGTCCACGCCGGAGAGCGCCACCGTCGCGCCGAACGACTTGCGGACGCCCTGCATCACGAGGCGGTCGGATGGTGGCGACAGGGCGGTCACGGCAGCTGGAGGATCTTCTGGATCTCGGGCCGGTCGACGTTCTCGCGGGTCACAACCGTGGCGGCCGTGTCGATCATCGGCGCGACCGGCATGCCCTGCAGGTGGTGGACGGCCGCGGTCACCGTCTCCCGTCCCATCCGCCTCGGGTCCTGAGCCACGAGCGCGTCGATCTCCCCCTTGCGGAGCGCCTCGATGAGCGCAGGAGAGGTATCGAAGCCGACGAACTTCACCTTGCCCGCCAGGTTGCTCTGCCGGAGGGCGAGGAGCATGCCGAACGTCGACGACTCGTTCGGGCAAAAGATGCCGTCGGCCTTCCGCAGCGTGTCGAGCATGTTGAGGGCCACGGTCTTCGCCTCGCCGGCGGTGGCGCCGGAGTAGCGGTTGGCGGAGATGACCTCGATCCCCGGCCGGGCGGCGAAGGCCGCGGCGCAGCCCGCCTCCCGTTCGTCCGTGCTCGCGGAGCCCACCTGGTAGCGGAGCAGCACCACCTTCCCCGTGCCGCCGAGCCGGTCGGCCAGGGCGGCGCCGCCGAGCTCGCCGCCGCGGCGATTGTCGGTGGCGACGAGGCTGACGAAATCCTTGCCCGCCTCCCCCTGGAGCGCCGAGTCGAAGATCACGACCGGAATCTTCCGCTGGCCTGCCAGCGTTATCGGGCGGCGGAGCGCCGCGGCGTCGAGCGGGGCCACGGCGATCGCCGCCACGCCCTCGGTGACGAACTGCTCGACGATCGCGATCTGCTGGCCGCGGTCGTTCTCCTTGAGCGGCCCTTTCCAGACGAGCTCGACGTCCAGTTCCGCGGCTGCCTCGCGGGCACCGGCCTCGACCGTCTTCCAGAACACGTGGGTCGTGCCCTTGGGGATCATGGCGATCCGCTGCTTGGCGGCATGGGCCGCTGGCGCGGTCAGGGCGAGCGGCAGGATCAGAAGGGCGATCGCGCGGCGCATGCGTTTTTCCCGGAACATCGGAGGATGAAGCGAGAGGATACGTGATCCAGAGGCCGACGGGCAATCGCCGCCAGGCCGCTTCGGCGAGTGTCGCGGTACCGTCAGTCTGCCTTCCGCTGGAGACGCCCCTGCAGTTCCTGAAACCCCTTCGGGATCACGAAGTCGTCGGTCTCGCTGCCGTCGGGCTCTTGAATCAGCTCGAGCGTCTCGATGAGCGGGATGACGACGTCTTCCTTGGCGACGAGCGCCGAGAGCGTCTTGGGGGAGATCCTTGCGAGGTTTGGCAGGGCGAGCGGGCCGGCACGTGTCGCGAGGGCCTTCGCAACGGCGACGGAATCGGGCTGCTCGAAGGCCGTGACGCCCGGCAGCTGACCGTCCCACTTTTTCACGGCTGCCAGCGCAGCTGCAAGCTGTGGCGTGAGCTCGGCGAGCCGGGGGACGCCTCCGCCCCAATGCGGGCTCGCCGCGAGCACGGCCACGACCTCGGGTGTGACATCGGTGACCGCCGCCGAAACCGCGGCGAGCGCGAAGGCGTTTTCGTGCGTTATGAGCTTGCGGGCCAGATCCGCAGAGTCGAGCCGCCGCAGGTCGGGCAGGTCGACCGGCCCGGCATGGCGGGCCAGGGCCGTGGCGACGTCGGCGTCGAGCGAGGCGAAGCCGGGCAACCGCAGCGTGTGGCGATGCGACGCGAGCGCCGCTGCCACCTCGACTGACAATTCAGA
>CAZPEM010000016.1:23650-35819 GCA_964585575.1 uncultured Chitinophagaceae bacterium | reverse complement strand
CTCGACCGCGACGGCACGCTCATCGAGCATGTGCACTACCTGCGGGATCCGGCGCAGGTGGTCCTGCTGCCGGGGGTCGGCGAGGCCCTCTCGCGGGCCCGGGAGGCCGCCGTGAAGCTCTTTCTCTTCACGAACCAGTCGGGCGTCGGCCGCGGGCTGTTTTCACTGGCTGACGTGGAGGCATGCAATAGCCGCTTGATCGAGCTCTTGGGCCTCGGGCCCCAGCCGTTCGACGCGGTCTGCATCGCCACGGAAACGCCCGACGATCCGCCCCGGTATCGCAAGCCTTCGCCCCGGTTCATCCTCGAGATGCTCGACTTGCACGGCATCCCCCCGGAGGCCGCCTGGATGCTCGGCGACTCACCGGCCGACTGGGAGGCGGGGCTCAACGCCGGCATCCGCTCGGCCGCGATCGTGCCCGACCCGCTCGCCCCCAAGGAGCCCGAGCGTCGCGAGCAGCTTGGCATCGACGCCTTCGCGAGCGTTCTCGACTGGTTTCTCCATGTTTTCTCCATGCGAACGGCCTTGCCGGCTGTCCCACCCGATCAGTGAGTCGCCGACTGCTTGACGATACATAAATACGGGAATACAGTTTCCCATATGAAGACCACCGTCGATCTTCCTACCGAACTGTTCATCGCGGCGAAGAAGCGGGCGGCCGAGTTGCGGCAGCCGCTGCGAGCGCTCATTGAACGCGGCTTGCGGGCCGAGATCCGCCGATCAACCGGTCGGGCGCCCGCGGCGAAGCCCGCCAGAATCCGCTGGGTAACCGTTGCCGGTGGGCTTCCTGCCGGGGTCGATGTATCCGACCGAGCCGCCATGCACGAGTGGCTTCGGCAGCAGCGATGATCGCCATCGACACGAACCTGCTCATTTATGCCCATCGCTCGGGAACACCGGAGCACCGATCCGCCCGGTCTGCGATCGAGGCCGCATGTGGTTCGTCTGGTGGTTGCGCGATCACGCTCCCGAGCATCGCCGAGTTTTTCAGCATCGTCACACATCCGACAGCGAGCGGGCGGTCCTCGGCACCGTCCGATGCCGCCGCATTTTTGGCGGCGCTCGACGAGGGTGGAGTCGCCGTGCTCGTCCCCGGCCCCGCATTTTCAACGCGACTCGTCCAAACTGCGGCCGATCTTGCGGTGAAGGGCCCGCGTGTCTTCGATCTGCAGATCGGTCTTTGCGCCCTCGACGGGGGAGCGACCGAGCTGTGGACTCACGATGCCAATTTCGTGAAAATCCCCGGTTTGGTGATCCGCGATCCCTTGAGGTGACCACTCGAGGTCTCTCGGCCACCCTCGGCCAAACGGCTCTTTCTCACCCAAACGGGCTCGCCTCGAACGGCGATGGCTGCTGGGGGCCGTCGTCGCCCGGCGGTGCCTGCCGGTCGGGGTCCGGTTTCTCGCCCGCCGGCTGATCCCCATCCTGCCGCTTCGGCTTCGGCTTCTTCGCGGTCGGCCGGAGAAGTTCGAGGGCGGCCGCGACCGACTGATCGGTCGGCTCGGCATCGAGAGCGAGCGCGGCTTTGCGGAGCGTTGCGGCGAGGGCCGTCGCCTTTTCCGCAACGGCCGGTTCTGCGACGCCGGCGAGGCCCTTGCCTCCAGCCCCGGCACGAGGACCGCCCGTCGCACCATCGCCCCCGTCGAGGGCCCCTGCGAGCGTGATGAGTCGCCACGCCTCCCGCCGCGCGACCTGCTCCGGGATCATCGTCGCGGCCCCCTTCCCTCCGGCCGCGTGCACGTGCTCGACAGGCTTGCCCCCCACGAAATGCCGGTAGTTTTCCTCGGCTCGCTTCCTTTCCGCCGTTTCGACGTGGGCTGAAAGCGCGCGGATCGCGAGGGACTCGATCGCCGCGACCGCTTGACCGGTGTCCACCGCCGATTTGGCCCCTGCCCGCGCCCCGAGCGCCGCGGCCGCCCGCACTCTCACGTCGATCGATCGCGACTCGTCGGTGAGAATGTTCGCGATCTGATCGGCCACCGGCTTCGGATACTCCTGCACGAGCGACGGCAACAGCCCCAACGCCCGTCCAGCGAGCCAGTCCTGCTCCGGCCGGCTGGCGACTGCCGGCTCGGTGAGGATTCCCAACACCGCCTGGCCGACGGCCGCCGTCGTCTCCGGTGTGGCGGCGACCGCCGGACCGAGCCGCGAAAGCCCGCTGACCGCCGCGATCCTCACGGCCGGCATCGACCTCGGATCCTTCGCGAGGCCCGCGAGCCGCGGCACCGCATCCAGCCACGGCTTGCCATCCTGGTTGCGAAGCTCGCCGATCATGACGGCGGCATTCACGCGGGCCACGGGATCGGCGGCGCCGTCGCGGGCGAGAGCCTCCATGAATTCGGCGACGACGCCATTGGCCGCGGCCAGCACCTGCGGGTTGCCGATTTCGGTGAGCAGCACCTCCCGCATCCGCCGGCGCACCCGCTCGATCGAGCTGCGATTCTCCTCGTTGGCCAACTGCGGCAACGCCTCCTGCAGGAGAAACGTCCTCGCCGCCTGATCGAGCGATCCGGCCTCCTTGAGCCGCTCCTTGAATTCCCGCGTCGCGTCGGCCGCCTCCAGCTTCGACCAGGTCGCATACTTCGGCTCGCCGGCATCCTGTGCCCGCCCGTCGCCGATCGCGCACGTCAGCAACACCGCCGCGGATACGAAAGCCGCCGGGTTCCAGGACGTCGATGAAAGGGGGCGTGGGGGCATGTCTTCAGAACGGGCTGACGGGAGTGATTTGACCGGCTGGAGCCGGGTTCGGTCCGGCCGCGGCGGGCGTGCCGCCCTTCACCGGCGACTCGATCACGGGCAGGGTGGCGATGTTGCGTTCGATCACCTCCTGCGACTCGGCCACGGAGGCCACGGCAAACGACCCGTCGGGCTGCAGCACAAGCATTTCAAACATCTCCGGCGGGAGCGGCGAGCGGCCCCCCGCCCGATCCTCGCCCCGATCCTGCTGCCGCCCCTGCACGTCCACGACGACCGCGTTGGTCAGGATGTCTTCCCCGCGGGCTCGCGTTTCACCGGGCTTGTTGAGCCGAGAGTCCACGTTCACCAGGCCGCCCGCCTCCGTGATGACGCTGCGAAGCGAGTAGTTGCCGGTCTTCGCGGACTCGGCGATCACGAGCGCCTCGAGCATGCCCGACTTGAACCGCTTCATGTCGGCCTTGGAGAGCGTACGGGCGAGAAACCCCATCGTCGTCGGCACTCTCACGGCCGCCGACGGCTCGCTTGGAGCCGAGGCGAGCCGTTCGTTCTCGGCGAGCTTCGAGTCGTTCAGGTAACGGACCTCGAGGCCGAAATTCGGATTCCAGAGCGACAGCCGCACGCGATAGCGGTAGCTGCGGCCCATCTGCACGGTCGTATCGACGAATCGAAACAGCCGTAACGGCAGCCCGTCGGCCTGCTGCCTCCCATCGCCGGCCATGCCCGCGGGCGTGTCGGGCCCCTGGGAACCTCCGGCCGCTCCGCCCCCGCCCTGCCCTTCCGGGGTCATGAAGTCGGGCCGGGCCGAACCCAGTTCCTCGGGGACTCCGGGGCCCGACGGCGCCGGCTGATCGGGCACACCCCCCGTCCGTTTCACCCACGCCCGCCTCACGACGTCGAGCAACGTCGGGTGCATCGTTTCAGGGCCCCACGATTCAGCGACGAGCTTTGGCAGCGGGAGGCAGTAGCTCGTAAACGACGCCCCTGCCGACTGCCCCTGCCCGCCCTGCGGACCGCCACCGCTTGCAGGCATGAATATCTCGGGCGGCAGCGTCTCCGACTGAACTCCCGCCCACTCGTCGCGTGCCTTCTTCGCGAGGAGCTTGAGGTCCATCCGCTGCCAGTTCTCCTCGCCGCCCGGCTTCACCTCCGTCCGCTCGACGAGATACTCGCTCCACACAGGCGAGTCGCTCTTCTCGTTCTTGTAGCTCGTCTTCGCGAACCTCCGCCGATACTCCTGCACCTGCTTTTCGTGGGGCACGACGCCCGTCACCACGACGAACGGCGTGATCCGACCACGGGGTCGCTCGGCGTCCGCTCCAGGCGGCTCGGCAGGCCCGCCGCCGGGCTGTGCCCCGCCGGCACCGAACGGGTCGGCCGGATTCGCCTCTGGCCGCTTCGGCGGTCGGCGGCCCGCGCCGGGCCGCTCACGATCGGCAGGCTTGTCGCCCGGGGCCGTGGGCGCTGCCGGGGCCGCTGCGGCCGCGGGATTCGCCGGCCGGTCGGCGACAGCCAAGACGGCGACGCCCGCCGTCGCGTGAAGCTGCTCGATAGGAAACACTTCCGGCTTCGTTCGTTTTGCGAGCTCCTCGAAAAGCGGCTGATCGAAGAGCGGGGCCGACGTCGCCGGCGCGAGCTTCGGCGACACCCAGAGGTCCAATCTCGCCGCGAGCGGTTCGGCCTTCCCCCGCACGTTCTGCGGCGGCGCCTTGAGCTGGTTGATGTGGGTATCGGCCTGCGCTGCCGCCTGCTCGATCGCCCTCGGCTGCCGCGCGGTCGACGCGCTCTTCGACCGCATGGCGTCGATCCCGCCCCACGCGAGGCCGCAGGAAAAGAGCAGCACGATCGCGAGCACGGCCTTGTCGCCGTACCGGATCAGAAGCTCGAGGAGCTTCTCCTTGTTCAGACCGGAAATCGCGTCGGGAAGTTTCATCAGTTGGCCTCCGGGGCGGGAGGAGCCTCTTCAACCGGCGGTGCGGGAGCAGGCTCGTTGCCGACAGGCTCGGCGCGGGCCGGCTCGCTCTCGACCGATCCGCCGGGCTCGTCCGCCGGCAGCTGCTCGTCGGGCAGGTCGCCCAAGACAGCCTTGCGATCCGGCTGGGCGGCCACGGCGATCGAACCGCGAATCTCCACGGAGACATCGTGCGGCCTCTTCACGACGCTGGCGGCGGACGTTCCACCACCACCGCCGCCGGTCCGTTGGGCCGTCGCGGCGGCATTGATCCTCACCTGCCGCACATCGATCGGAATCCGCGAGGCGGCAAGCGACACGAGCAGTTCGTCGAGCCGCCGCTGGTCGATCACGGCCCGCACGCGGAACGGCATGAAATGGATCATCTTGTTGGCCAGCGACGCCGTCTGCTCCGCAGCCATGAGCGGCCTGCCGCCGTAGTCCACGTAGATCCAGTTGCGAAAGATGTCGTCGGCCACCGCGGCCCCGTCGCCGGTCGAGCCCTTGGGCGTGTTGCCACCGCTGCCCGAAAACCGTGGATGCCCCGGTCGCGAGAGCGGCCCGGCCCCCGGCGGTCCGCCGCCATCGGGAGCGGGCGAAGCCGCCGGTCCGCCCACCCGCACGACCCGGTTTTCGCCGGCGCCACCGGGCTTGTCCTCCGCCGCCGGGTAGCCGACGGCCATCTCCTCGACGAGCGGAATCACCGCGTCGAACGCGGCCGTGGCCCTCGCGTTCATCTTCCTCACGATGTCGCAGAGGATTCCGTACATCCAGATCTCTTCCTGCGCCAGCTGCACCTGCCCCGTCGTCGGCGGCCTCTGCCAGTCGAACGAGTCGTAGATCCGCTTCTGGTCGCCTTCGGACCACTGCACGATCGATCGCGAGGCCGGCCGCGGACCGGCCGCCGGATTCTTGGGTCGAGCGGGGTCCACTTCATCGGTCATGCTCGGCATCAGGTCGTCCGCGCCCATCCGCTTCGGAAGGGTGCGCACGATGTTCTTGACGGCTTCCTGGTAACGCTCGAGCAGTGGTCGAGGGAGCTTGCCGCCGGGCTGGAGCTTCGAGGCCCGTTCGACGAAGTCGTCGCCGAGCAGTTCGGCCGGCCAGACACGGATCGGAGCCTGGGCGTCATAGAAACGTCTCCACGCGGCCAACGTTTCCCGCTTCACGCTCGCGGTGTCGCGGCCGAGCACCTCCGCCCACCGCTCGTTGGGATGCTCGGCAACACCCTGGACGTTCCTCACCGACGTCAGCTTCGAATCAACGGCCCCCTGCTTCGCCTTGATCTTCTGCGAGAGGTCGCCCGCCGCGAGCCACGTCAGCGGCAGCACGATAAACGGCACCACCGCCGCGAGCATCCAGAAATGGTGCTTGACGACGATCTCGACCGTCGGGCGGATGTTGTCGGGGATCTGCATGTCAGTAATTGTCGGCGGCCGCGGGGGCGGCGTCGAGTTGGCCGGCCGGCTTCGGCTTCGGCTTCGGCTTGTCGGAACCGGGCACGGTCGGCTGCCAGCAAAACTGCACGATGAAGTCGAACTGCCGCAGCTTCACCTCATCGACGTCGGTGGCCTGCCCGGGGCCCCCACCCGGTCCACCGGGCACCGTCTTTTCCCCGGCCCCGGGCCGCTGCAGCCTCACCATCTTCACGGTCGAAGCCTGCACGATCACGGGAAACCCGATCCCCAGTTCCTTCACCGAGACGCTCTGCCCGGCGAGCGGGCCGGCCGTCACGATCACCTCATCCCCCTCGCCGAGCAGGTTGCGGATGAGCGTCTCGCGGACAAACTGCGCCCCCTCGTGGCCCTTGTGATGTGGCTCGTTGTGGAAGTGGTGGCCCACGATCTGGATCACCCAGCCCGGTCCGCTCGGCGTCACGGCCGCGGTCGCGGTCGCTGCGGCGGCATCGGCGTCGGCCGCAGCCGCGGGAAGCGGCTCGCCATCCGGACCAAACTGCGGGGCCGGCGGCGGCGGCGCGGCCTCAACCTCTTCCGACTTCGGGTGCGTCTCGTCCCATTTCTCCTTCACGCCCGTGAACCATCCGGCGAGATCGGGAAACCACTCGCAGTCGATCGCATCGACATGGATCTCGTTGCGGTCGGCCGGATTCGCGGGAATCTTTCCCTGCTTGTCCCGGGGCAACAGCCCGTTGATCGCCCGCATGAGGTCGATCGCCTGGAACCTGCGGTCCATGCAATCGATGAAGATCTGCTGCTCCGCGATCGCGGCCTCGCGGGCCGCCTTCGCCGTGTCCACCTCGCCGATCACCTTCTGCGAGCGGGTTGCCACGGCATCGGCCTTCGAGAAGGCGCCGCGGTAGAGGGTGTCGGCATACGTGGTCCAGGCGGAGTAGGTCCCCGCGAAGCCGAGCAGGCCGCCGACCAGGAGCGCCACGAGCGTCAGCGCCGTCGCCGGCTTCTTCGACTCGACGAGCCTGTCGAGCAGGATCGCCGGCGGCAGCAGGTTCGTGCGGATCGTCGCGTCGCCCACCGTCTGCACGGCGAGTCCGTAGGTGGTGCCGAAGGCGAGCTTGTTTTCGCGAAACGCCGGCGAGTTCACGCCCGGCCCGTCGAGCCCGCGAAAGCTCTCGAGCCGCTGCACGTCGAGCTGCAGCTGCTTCGAAACGAAATCGGAGAGGCCGCGGAGCTTCACCGCGTTGCCGAGCAGGTAGACCTTGCCGATCTTGGCGTTGCGGTCGGTGCCGGTGAAGTAGTTGAGCGACCGCTGCAGCTCGGAGGCGAACTCGTTGAACACCGGCCGCATCACCTTGAAGACCATCTTCGGGTCTTCCGCCTTCACGGCGTTCCGCTTGAGGTGCTCCGCCTTGGCGAACGTGAGCTTCATCCCCTGAACGATCGCCTTCGTGAAGGCGTTGCCGCCGATCGGCATGCTCCGCTGCCAGATGCGGAAGCCGTTGGTGATCACGATGTCGGTCGTATCGACGCCGCTGGAAACCAGCACGATCGAATCGGGCGGCTTCGTCGGATCGGCGGTGGCGGGATCGGGAAGCTGGTCGAAGACCAGCATGTTCGCCAGGGCCACCGGCGAGAGCTGCAAGACGTCCACCTCGATGCCCGCCTCGGTGAGCGGCGCGAGCGCCTTGTAGACCTGCTCCCGCTTCATCGCGAAGATCGCCACCTCCGCGTCGATGACGAATCCCCCCTCCTCCACGCCGCCGGCGAGCCGCTGCCAGTCCCAGACGACCTGCTCGAGCGGAAACGGGATCTGCTGCCTCGCCTCGTAGCGGACGATGTCGGGGATCTTTTTCGCCTCGATCGGCGGCAGCTTGATGAACTTCGAGAGTCCCGCCTGTCCCGGCACGGACACGGCCACCTTGTCGCCACGGATCGACTGGCGGCTCTTGAACTCCAGGAGCGCCTGCCTGACGAGCTCGACCGGGTCGGCCTCCGGCTGCGTCAGCATCATCGGGTATTCGATCGACTCGACCGCGTCTACGGTGAGCTTCCGCGGGTCGTCCGACCGACGGGCGCGCAGGGCCTTCAGGCCGCAACGGCCGATGTCGATAGCCCAGACGTACCCGGTGCGTGCCATGAAGAGTGCCTTCAAGACTGTATGGACCCGCTTTTCCCCGTGTCAAACCGCTCCGTTTGCGCCGCCGCGGCCGCACCGAAGCATGCCTTCCGACTTGAAGTAGACTTCCGTCATGAAGCCCGCGCGGATCACGGTGCTCCTCCCCTGCCATTCCCTCGAAGATTTTCCTTCGTGGCTCCACGATGCCGAGGCAGGCGACCTGCTCGAGGCCTGGGTGGCGGCCTGGCATCCCTCCCTCCTGGCGGCGACGGGCCGGCTGCCGGAGCCTGGCAGCCTCGACCGGCATGCCGACGATGCCGATGAGACGGTCTTCGTCGTTCCGGCCGCCTTTGACGACCGGCTTTCGGTGACCGGCCTCGACGCCTCCGGCACCGCCCGGCTCGTGCGGGGCCAGCGGGATCGCGAGGGGATCGCCCGGGCCGCCCTGGCACACCTGACCGGCGGCGAAACCGCCCCCCCTCCCCTGCCCTGCCCCCACGCCGACGACTTCCACGCCCTCGGCCTCGCCCGGCTCCTGGCCCAGCTGCTCGCGCGGCGGATGCGATCGTCGCTGGCGATCGACGAGGAGGCTTTTCGGGCAGCCGCCGTGGCTGCGGCCGAGGCCGCCCTCGCCGGCGACTGCGAGGCGATGCGCGACCGGCTCACGGAATGTTTCGCGACGCTCTCCGCCTCGCGAAAGCGTTACTACCCCGTGGACATCTGGCTGCTCGATCTCGTGCTCCTCGCGGGCTCGACGCTCGGCGACACGCTCGCCGCGGAGCTGCGTCGGCCCGGCCCGCGTGCGATCATCGCCACGGGCGAGCTCGTCGAGCGTCTCGGCGAAACGCGAGGCGACCTCACATCGCTCCTCCGCGAGCGGCTTTCCTCCGGCACGCTCGCCGCCGCCAGCGGTCTCTACGACGACTCCGCCATCCACCGACTCTCCAGCGACGAGATTCTCGCGTCGCTGCGCCGTGGCCGCGAGGCGTGGGAGACCGTCACGGGCCATCTCCCCACGACCTTCGCCCGTCGCACGGGCGGCCTCGCGGCGATCCTGCCGAAGCTGCTGCTGGAGTCGGGGTTCACCTCCGCGATCTACCGTCTCTTCGACGGCTCGCGGCTGCCGGATCCGGGCGGGTCGAGGCTGCGGTGGGAGAGCCCGTCGGGCGACGCGATCGAGGCCATCTCCTGCCCGCCGATCGATGCCCGATCCACCGACGCCGGGTTGGCGCTCGCCGACACGATCGGCGACACGCTCGACCACTCCCACAACGCCATCCTCGCCTTCGCCCATTACCCGGGCACGGCCCAACGCTGGTATGACGACGTCCGACGGATCGCCGAGTGGAGCGACTTGCTCGGCCGGTTCGTCCTGCCGGAGCATCTCATCCGCGAAACCATGGGCATGAGCACGCGGGCCGACTTCCAGCCCGACGCGTTTCCCGGGCCCTCGCCGCTCGCCTCGGATTTCGATCCCCAGCCCGAGGCGGCTGCCCGGCCGCTCTCGACGGCGTCGCCGAACGGGCAATCGGCCGCCGTGGCCGAGACCCGCAGCGGCCTCTTCGGCCTGCTGCGAACGCGGCGGAAAACCGCCGACGACACCCTGCGGCTCGACAACGGCCTCGTCTCGCTCCGCGTCCATTCCGAGACGGGCGGCATGCTCGCGTTTCGTGAGGCGGGCTCCGGGCCCAACCGTCTCTCGCAGCGGCTCGCCGTTCGCACGACGCCTTCGCTCGCGGTCGGCGGCCGCTGGGCAGATCCGCTCGACCGGGCCGAGTATTCGCAGATGGCGGCCGACTCGATCGCCGCGGCGGTCGGTCCCGGCGGCGAGCGGGCGATCGAGAGCCGCGGCCGGCTGTTCGACGAGAAGCGGCTCTTCGGAACGTTCCGGCAAAAGGTCTGGCTCGAGCCCGCCCTCGCGATCGCGAGATTCGAGATCGCGATCGACCTCGCCTCGCCGCTGCCGGTCGCGACCGACGCGGCCGACTGGTTTCATGCGTGCGTCGTCTGCCGGTTCGCGTGGAACGAAAACGTGGATGTCGAACTCTTTCGCAGCCTCCACGCGGAGCCGTGGGCCACGGAGCGGTCGGTGTTTTTCGCGAAACACTTCGTCGAATTTCGTGGCATCGGCTCCACGCTCCTCACCGGCGGCCTTCCCTGGCACGTCCGCTCGAGCCCGCACATGCTCGACACGATCCTCCTCCCGTCGGGCTCGCCGTTGAAGGTCACCCGCCACCTCGCCGTCGGGCTCGGCCTGATCTCGCCGAGGGAGACGTCGCTCGCGCTGGCCGGCGAGGCCCGCCCGGCGGCCCTCGCGGAGGTCGCGTCATGATCGTCACGCTCGACGGGCCGGCCGGAGCCGGCAAGAGCACGGCGGCCCGCGCGGTCGCGAAGCGGATCGGCTGGCACTACCTCGACACCGGCGCCATGTACCGCGCCGTCGCCTGGGCCGCCCTCGAGCGTGGCATCGATCTCGCGGCCTCCGGGCAGGTGGCCGATCTCGCCCGCGCGATCGCGATCACGTTCGATTCCGGTCGCGTGCTCGTCGATGGCCGCGACGTCTCCGAGGCGATCCGAACGAAGCGGATCACCGACGCCACGCGGCACGTCGCCGACGCCCCGGCCGTCCGCGAGGTGATGACGTCGCTTCAGCGGCGGGCGGCCGAGAACGCCGACGTGATCACCGAGGGACGCGACCAGGGCACGGTCGTCTTCCCGAACGCCACGCTCAAGATCTTCCTCACGGCGTCGCCGGCCGAGCGGGCGAGGCGGCGGTGCGAGGAGGAGCGGGCCCGCGGCCGCGAGGTCGCGATCGAGGAGGTGCTCGCGGCGCAGAATCGCCGCGACGAAGCCGACGCCAACCGCGACGTCGGCCCGCTCGTCCCGGCGGCCGACGCGATCCACGTGATCACCGACGGCCTCTCCCACGAGGAGGTCGTCGAACGCCTCGTCATCCTCATCCGCGCCGCGGAAGCCGCCGCCGCGACCACCGAAGAGGATTGATCGGGAGGATTGATCCGATGAACGTGACCGCGTCGCCGCAGCCAGCGACGAAAACGACCGTGATCGGCAGCGTCGGCGGCCAGACGGCTTTCGGCCGCGCGGTGTATGCCGTGCTGTGGGTGCTCTCGCGCACGCTCGGCGTGTCGATGTTCGGCATTCGGACCCGGTTCCGCGAGAAGGTGCCGCAAACCGGCGGCCTGATCCTGCTCTCGAGCCACCAGAGCCATCTCGATCCGCTGCTATTGGGCCTCGCGTGCGATCGGCGGCTGTCGAGCGTGGCACGCAGCTCGCTCTTCAACTTTGGCCCGTTCGGCGCGGTGATTGCCGCGCTCGGCGCGATCCCGATCGACCGCGACGCGCCGAGCGTCACGTCGATGAAGACGGTGATCGCCGCGCTCAAGCGTGGCATCGCGCTCATGATCTTTCCGGAAGGCACCCGCACGAAGACGGGCCGGCTCGGACCGCTCAAGCCCGGCTTCATCCCGCTAGCCCGGCGTTCGGGCGTGCCGATCCTGCCGGTGGCGATCGTGGGCGCCTGGGAGTGCTGGCCGCGAACGAGCCTCCTGCCGGGCCCCGGCCGCATCCGGCTCGAGTTTGGCGAGGTGCTCCAACCCGCCGAGATCGCCGCGCTCGACGACGCCGCCCTCCTGGCGGAGTGCACCCGCAGGCTCACCGCTCTCGACGCGGCGGCCCGCGCCGCCCGCAACCACGGTCGCACGATCCTCACCCCCCGTCGCCTCGCCCAGCGGGCGATCGTCGCGGGCCGGTAGAAGTATTGTATACGCATGTATACACTACCGCGGACGCCGGGAGGCTTCCGTGCCGACAATTCTCCGAATTCGTGGCTACCGCATCGGCTTCTACCAGGCAGACCTGGGCGAACCGCCACACGTGCATGTCCGCAGGCAGGAAGGGAATGCGAAGTTCTGGATGAAGCCCGTGGAGTTTCTCGACGATTCCGGAATCATTCGGGAGACGGCGTAGCTGACC
>CAZPEM010000016.1:11142-23550 GCA_964585575.1 uncultured Chitinophagaceae bacterium | reverse complement strand
GCCCGTGGAGTTTCTCGACGATTCCGGAATCATTCGGGAGACGGCGTAGCTGACCACGGCGAATCCGCGAATGCGTCGCTACTCGCCCGGGCGGCCGCGTTGGAAGGGATCGACGCGGCCGCCGCCGGGGCCGGGGGGCGGGGCGTTCGACGAGCCGAAGGGGTTGAGCGTCTGCCAGTCGAAGTCCGCGCCGGGCCAGTCGGCCTTCTCGACCGATGAGGGCTTCCGTTCGGCCGGCGGCTGAAACGGGGCCGGGCTCGTCACGGCAGAGCGGGTGCCGGGCAGCTCGAAGGGGGGCAGGGCAGGGGAGCCGACGGCGGCCTGGGCCGGGTTGGGGATCGGGCCGTAGACGGCCTGCACGGCCGGCACGCTGCCGGGAGCGGCGCGTTCCATGATCCGCATCGAAACGTTGTCGATCTTCGCCTCGCCGAGGCCGGTGAGCGCGAACGTCACGACCACGGGCACGCCCGACGCCGACTCCCGCCCGGTCATCCGATACAAGACGAGCCGCCGCCAGTTCTTCGAGGGGCCCACCCGTTCGGCCATCGCCGGCCCGCCGAGCGAGTCGAACACGAGCAGGCCGTCCACGGAGCCCACGATGTCTTTGGGAACCAACACGTCGGCCTCGATCCGCAGGAGCTTCCCGGAAGGAACTTCGACCTCCGGCGTCGTGATCCAGACCGGCGGCGTCTCGACGACCGTGACAGGATTCTCCTTCGACGCGGCCGCCGCCATCAGCCGCAGGGCGCCCGTGCCGCCGGCGGGCTGCTGCCGGCTGATCTCCACGCCGCTGCGGATGTGGTCGTGCTCGAGGGCGAAGTGCCGCCAGCCCGACTGCGCGAGGTCGTCGATGCGTTCCATCCCGCCGCCGGCGAGCCGCTCGGGGCCGGCCGCCGCCCGCGCGATCGCCTCCACGAAGTTCCAGTGCTCCGCGAGCGTGGCGTCGCTCGTGGCAAGGGCGTCGGCCACCATCGAACCGGTCGCCATCACGCCCCGTTCCCAGGCCAATCGCTCGATCTGGCCTGCGATCGCGTGGGCGTTGGAAAAATGCTCCGCCGCGGCCACCGGGTCGCTGCCGACGAGCGACTCACCGGCCGCCCGCGCGGCCCGCGCCTCGGCGAGCATGTTCGCCACGGGCACGACCCCGAGCGCCGACTGCGGCAGGCGGGCCGCCATCGCCGTCGCGTCGGCCACGCTCCGTGCCGCGATCGCCCGCAACGACTCGATCGACCGCGGCGCCATTTCCCTCACCCGCCGCTGCATGTCGCCGGTCACGGCCGGGTCGCCGCTCAAGATGATCACGGCATGGCTGCGAAACGCCTCGATCGAGAGCGACACGCCCCCCGTGACCCGCTTCGGCCTGAGCGGCTCGAGGCCCGTCGGCTTCGCAAGATACGCCTGGTGCGCCTCGGGCGCGCCGGGAACGATCACGGTCAGGCCGGTCGCGTCGCGCGGCAGGTCGCCGTGGTAGCGGCGGGCCACGATCTGCGTTCCCTGCACGACCCGATAGAGCAAGACGATTCGCGTGCGGGCCGCCTCGATCACGACGGCCTGCACCTCCGGATCGCTCGTCTGGGCGACCGACGCAAACCGCCCCGACGCCGCCCAGGGCTCGATCATCGAAAGCTTGAGGTTCATCTCCCGGCAGGCGAGCGCCCGCACGACGGCCTGGTCGTCGCTCGCATCGATCCGGCTCCCGCTCGAATAGAGAATCCCGCGGCTCCCCGCCGCCACCGCCGCGAGCGACGCGAGCACGAGGCTCTCGGGATCGACCGCGAGGCTCCGTCCACCGCCGCCGGCGAGCAGTCCCGCCTGCTCGGCGGCGGTCGGGTCGATCTCCGTGCCGAGGGTGGCGAGCAAGGGCGTGCCGGGCCGGGCGAGCCTCGGCCGCTCGCGGAGCCACTCGACGTAGTTGTTGAGTTCGAGGCTCGTTCCCAGCACGGTGCGGCGGGCCACGAGCAGGTCGATGTGCCGCGAGATCGCCCGCAGCCCGGAGTCGGCCGCGGCCATGAGCGGCCGTCCCTGCCGGAAGTCGCAGGCCCGCACCCGCCTCGCCCGCTCCGCGAGGTCGTCGACGTCACGCTCGGCCAGCCCGGTGCCGAGATCCCACATGAGCACGCGGTCCCAGTTCGTCGAGAAGACCGGCAGCGACTCGGGCTGCGTGATGTCCACGTCGGGCAGCTTCGGCGGCGGGCAGATCACCCAGAGCCCGCAGCGACGGGCCGCGACGAGCAGTTCCGATGGCGCCGGCTCCGCCAGGCGAACGCAGTTGAACCCGAGCGCCGCGATCGCCTCGAGCGGCTCGCCGTTGTGGTCGATCGCCCGCGGGAAAAACGGCAGCCCGGCCACCTCGATCACGCCCCGCGCGAGCCCCGCCGGCAGATCCGGCTCCGCCGCCCGTCTGCTGGCCGCCATGGTGGCGGCGGCAGGCGGCTCGAGCGGCACGAGCCCCGTCGCCCGCAGGTCGTCGATCGACAGCTCGTAGCGGCCCGGCGTGGAGTAGAGCTCCAGCACGAGTTCCGTCGCGATCGCGCCGCCGGGATCGACCGCCGGCCCATGCTCGGCCCGCAGCGCCGTGATCTGCCCGGCAACCACCGTCGCGGCGTTGCCCACCTCCATCCGCTCCCAGCGGTCGGCGCCGCGCGACCGGGAGCCCGCGACCAACACCTCGATCGGCCGGCCGGTCCGCGTGTCGATGCTCTTCGGGAGCACGACCCGCAGCGCCAGCCGCAGGTCCGGCCGGTTGCTCTTCACCCAGAGCGACGCCGAGAGTTCGTCGATCGCCGCGGCCGGCCCGATCGGCAGGCCGATCCGCAGGGTCGTGCCGCCGGAGGCCTCGATGACGAATCGCTCGCAGCCGTTGCCGCGGTGGGGCGAGTCGCCCGAGCGGCGGTGGTCGAGAACGCGGTGGTTGCAGTCGCTCTCGGCCACCCGCCAGGAGACGGCCGGGCCCTCGAAGCCCTCTTCGATTTCCGCGGCCCACGCGTCCATCCCGAGGGCGGCGGCCGCCGCGCAGGCGGCCGCGAGCGGGAGTGCCAGGCGGCGTTGAAAACCGTGCATGGAAGGCCCGGCGGCGGCGTGGAGGGAAGAATGGCCCGGGCTTGTAGCAGGAGACCGGCCGGCCGCTCCATACCGGCCGCCCCCGCCGACGGCGACGGGGCGGGGGGCGGCGACGGCGCACGGGAGGAGGGCCGGATATTCCGCGCAAGCCTGCGAAAACCGGCTGGCCTGGAGGATTTTCGCTCGCAGGCGGGTTGCGGCCGGAGCCTTCCTCACCAAAACTGAACAATTCTCACGGAACAATCCTGAATGAGCATCACCACCGCGGACGAGCTGGCGCACCGGTGCGAGGAGCTTGGGCTCGTCTCGCCGCAGGCGGTCCACGAGTGTTGGGGGGAACTCGGCGGCCGCAACGTGCCGGTCGAGGCCCTCACGAGCCTCATGCTGCGTCGGGAGCTGCTCACGAGCTACCAGCTCGAGCGGCTCCTCAAGGGAGACCGCACCGGCTTCTTCTACGGCCGCGCGAAAATCCTCTACCAGATCGGCGCGGGCGCCTTCGCGCGGGTCTACCGCGCGATCGACACATCCGACGGCAGCATCCAGGCCGTGAAGGTGCTCCGCAGCCGCTATTCCAACGATGCCGCGAAGTGCAAGGGGTTTCGTCACGAAGGGGAGATGGGCCGGCTGCTTCGGCATCCCAACATCGTGGCCATCGAAGACGTGGGGCAGGAGGGGGGCGCCAGCTACATCACGATGGAGTTCGTCGAGGGGCAGACGCTCCGCGAGCTCGTGAGGATCCGCGGCGCGATCGACGTGCCACGCGGGATCGACATCGTCCGCCAGCTGGCAAGCGGCCTCGACTACGCGCACCGCCGCGGCGTCACCCACCGCGACATCAAGGCGACCAACGTCCTCGTGTCTTCGACGGGGCAGGCGAAGCTCGTGGACTTCGGCCTGGCGGGCATCGACGCCGACACGGGCGACAAGGCGCTCGGCAAGGTCGATCATCCCCGCACGGTCGACTACGCCGCGCTCGAGAAGGCCTGCGGCGTCCGCAACGACCCGGTTCGCAGCGACATCTTCTTCCTCGGCACGATCGCCTATCTCGTCTTCGCTGGGGAGCCGGCGCTCGGCGAGTCGCGTGACCGCTCGGTGCGGAGCGATCCACGCCGCTACTCGTCGATCGTGCCGCTGGCTGCCCGCGTCGCCGGCCTGCCTCGCGACCTCACCGACTGCGTCTCGCGGATGCTCCAGCTCGATCCCCTCGAGCGGTGGCAGACGGCGGGCGACGTCGTCCGGGCCTTCGAGCAGTTCGCGGCGAAATACCCGATCGGCGGCGCCGCCCACGCGGCGGGAAATGGAGCGGGGCAGGGGGGGACGGCGGGCGGGAAGGCCGCCGGCGGCGAGGGCCGCAAGGCCGCCCGAGGCCGGATCATGATCGTGGAAAACTCGGAGGCCACGGCCGCGAAGCTGCGGAAACTGTTCACCAATCTGGGCTTCCGCGTGCTCGAAACGGAAAGCCCGAAGCGGGCGCTCTCCCGATTCTCGTCAACGCCGCTGCCGGCCGACGCGCTGCTGCTCTCCGCCCTTCACTTGGGCGGCGAGGCGGTGGAGGCGTTCAACGAACTCTCGCGGGATCCTTTCCTGGCTGCGGTGCCAGCGATGCTGCTTCTGGGCAAGGGGCAGGAGTCGCTTGCCGCGCAGGCGGCTGTCGGGCCGAAGCGGGTCATCGTGAAGACGCCGATCGACGCGAAGTCGCTCGAATCGCAGCTCGCCGCGATGGTCGGGTGAGCTAGCGGCGGCCGCCGCCCGGCACACCTGCGCCGCGGCCCGTGTTGCCGCCGCCGAAATACCGCGACGTGTTCATGAACGTCGAGGCGTGGCCGGTCGGGCGGATCGAGCGATCGATCTGCCGCATGCTCGTATCCCGCTGGATCGACCGCACCTGATTCTGGAGCGTGCCGATCTGCCGGTTTTGCCGCAGCATCGTCGTCTGCTGCCGCTCCTGCTCGAGCCTGGGCTGGATGAGCTGCTGATAGATGAGCGGATTGAACATTTGAACGCCGCCCGCGCCTGCACCCTGCATCGGTGCGCCAAAACCTGGCGTTCCCATCATCGTGTAGGGGCTCACGGCCGGCCGCTGGTAGATGTTCGTGAACGGCAGGTTTCCGCCCGGCTCCTGCGCGAAAGCCACTCCGGCGATCGCAGTGAGCAGCAGGACAGCGAGGCAGGAAAGGCTCGTGTGTTTCATGGTTTTACGTGGGAATCGGTCCCAGGATCCATTCTCTCCAAGTTATACGCTTCCGGGTTCGCGCCGGTCCACCAGAGGACTGCATCCATCATACCCCGGACCGCGGCCTTCACGACCGGCTTGTCGTGGATCCAGGCTGCAAACTCCTCGCCGTGGGCGATGTAGGCCTCCCGCAGCCAGCTCGGGGCCTGCGTCAGCAGCCACTCGCGAAACATGAGCCACTTTGGGTTGTGGATGCCATAGACCTCTCTCGCCACCCAGCAGGCCCCGAAGTTCGGGTTGAAGCCGAAGGGGAAGCGGTTGATCGTCTGGATCGTGTTGCTGCCGAGCAGGGCGAAGCCAAACATCCGCTCGAAGGGCCCCGTGATCTTGCCGACGATGCTCTCGAAGGCGATCCACTGGTCCTGGGCGATGAAGACCCGGTCGCCCGGCAGGATCTGGTAGTTCGTTGCGGTCGAGCCCCCCTTCATGATGGCCTCGATGTCCACCGGCAGGATCTGGTCGCAGCCGACGCCCGAGGGGGCGGGGCGGGCGATCCACATCTGTTTGCTCGAGAGCCGCGAAAGGCCGTTGATCTGCGAGATCGCGTCGAGCACGGTCTCGTTGCCCGTCACGGGAAACCTCGCGACGTTGTCGCCGAAGCCCGCGCCTTCGGTCACGACGTAGTAGACCTTCGAGTTGTAGGAGAAGACGTCCACCGACACGAGCGGCGCGTCGAGGTGCTTCGCGAGCTGCTTCTCGATCGCGTCCTTCGCCTCCTGGAGCGTCATGCCGGTGACGTAGACGGTGCCGTAGGTGCCGAGGTTCACCATCCCGTCGGGGCCGACCAAGTGCTCGCCGGAGATCTGCTGCTGCCCGGCGGCCTGCGCGAGCGTGAGCGACACCTGCGGCTCCTTGAGCACCCGCTTCAGATGCCGATAGACGGCGTCCTGCGCCTCCTCGAGCGATTGGCTTCCGACCATCACCTTCCCGTAGGAGGGCCCGAGGTCGAGCATGCCGCCCGGCTCCACGACATAGAGCCCGTTGATCGGCTGCTCGAGCAGCGTTCCCTCGACGATCACCTGCAGCGTGTCGAAGCTCTGGATGCGGAAGGGGGGCTTCGGCACGACCCGCAGGGCGTCGATGAGCAGGATGTCGGGCGGCTCGATCACATACGGCGGGAGCGTCACCTTCGCAAGCTCCTTGGCCGGCATCTTCTGCGGATCGGCGGGGCAGCTGGCATCCTTCATGACGGCCTCGGCCGTGAGGTGCTGCGGCCGGCCAAAGGTGCTGCAGCCGGTCACGGAGCCGGCCGCGAGGGCATACGCGGCCACCACGGCCACCCGCATCGATCGAGTCCGGCTGATTTGTGTGAGCATCGGCGTGATTCCGCGTGTGGCAGGCTGGCCCGAAACCTCGACATGACCGGCAAACTCGCCGCAATCGCTTCTATCGGCATTCCCGGCCCGTAAACTTTGCGATGCCGCGACTGGCGCCCGAAAACGTCGTAGACTCGCTGGCAGGACCACGCTCCATGCCGCTCCTGCCTCATCAAAACGACCTCTTTCCCCCCGACCTCCTCGACGCGCCCGCTTCCCGGGCCGGCGAGGATGCCCGCTGGGTCGCCTTCTACACGCTTTCACGGCGGGAGAAGGACCTCATGCGGAAGCTCGAGGCGGGCTCGATCCCGTTCTACGGCCCACTCGTCCGCCGGCGGCTGAAGGCTGCGGGCGGGCGGACTCGCTCGTCCTACGTGCCTCTTTTCCCCGGCTACGTCTTTTCCCTCGTCGATGACGACGCCCGCCGGGCGGCGCTCGCCACCAACACGATCGCCCGCTGGCTGCCGGTGAGCGATTCCGAGCGGCTGCTTGCCGACCTCCGCAACATCCACCAGCTCGTCGCTTCCGACCGGCCGCTCACGCCCGAAGCGAGGCTCGAACCGGGCCAGCCGGTCCGCGTCCGCAGTGGACCGCTCGCGGGGCTCGAGGGCGTGGTCGTGAAGCGGAAGGGGGAGGAGCGGCTCGTCATTGCCGTGCGGTTCCTCAACCAGGGCGTGTCGATCGAGCTCGAAGACGTGGACCTCGAGAGGCTGTAGGTGAGGGATCGCATGGCCACCTTGCCCGCCAACGCATCGAAACGGCTTCGCAAATGGCTGAAGTCGCTCACGCCAACGCGGTCGGCGATCGTCGTCTCGGCGGTGCTCGCGCTCCTGTTTGAAATCGCCTACATCGCCGCGTTCTACATCCGCGGCGAGCTGCTCGTGCGGCCTGCCGACGCCGACATGATCCTCTCCACGGTCTGGTGGGTGGTCGGCATCAAGCTTGCGGTCTTCTACACCCGCGGCTACTGCCACCGCCGGTTCCAGGCGGCCCGGTTCGAGACGCTCAACCATCTCCTGCGGGCGACCACGCTCGCCCTCCTCGTCGTGACGGCGGTGAACCATTTCGCCTCACGGGTCGGCGGCTGGATTCCGATCCCTCGGTCGGTCCTGCTGCTCGACTGGGCGGGCACGCTCCTCCTCGTCGGCGGCACGCAGGCGGTGCTCCGCAGCATCCGCGAGGAGATCGTGCCGACGCTGCCGACCGGCTCGGAGCGGAAGGCGCTCGTCATCGACGCCTCGCCCGAGGGCCGCGCGATCGCGGCCGCCTTGGGCGAGATGCGAGACGAGCGGTATTTCGTGGCCGGGCTCCTCGACGACGACACGGCCCACTACGGCGTCCACGTCGGCCGGGCCCGGGTGCTCGGTCCTGTGGCGGTCGCGCCGGCCTGCGCCGAACGGCTGCGGGTGTCCGACGTGATCGTGCGTGAGGGGGCGATCTACGGCGGTCGCCTGCGTTCCCTCTGCGACGCGTGTGCCGATCTCGACGTCCGCGTGCGGATCGCCGAGACCGGCGTCCCGAGCGGCCGGGCGTCCGCGATCGGCAGGCTCACGATCCGCGACATCGAGCTACGCGACATGCTCACGCGTCCGCAGGCGAAGCTCGATGAAAACGACGCCCGCGTCTTCCCGATGGTCCATGGGCGGTGCGTGCTCGTGACCGGGGCTGGCGGCTCGATCGGCAGTGAGATCTGCCGGCAGCTCGCGAGGTTTCGGCCGGCGAGGCTCGTGCTCGTCGAGCGGTCGGAGGCCGCGCTCTTCACGATCGACCGGGAACTTCGCGAGCGGCATCCGACCGACGGGATCGAGATCGTGCCGGTGTTGTGCGACATCGCCAACCGCCGGCGGACGGAGCAGCTCCTGAAGGCTCACCGTCCGTCGGTGGTGCTCCACGCGGCGGCCTTCAAGCATCTTCCGCTCATGGAGTCGCACCCGATCGAGGCGATCGAAAACAACACGATCGCGACGGCCTCGCTCGCGGAGCTGGCAACCGCCGCCGGCGTCGAGACGTTCGTCGCGCTTTCCACCGACAAGGCGGTGAACCCCTCTAGCGTCATGGGCGGCTCGAAGCTGCTCGCGGAGCGGTTCCTGCAGTCTTTCGCGACGGAAAGCTCGACGAAGTTCGTCGTCGTCAGGTTTGGCAACGTGCTCGCCTCGAGCGGCAGCGCCGTCCCGATCTTCGAGTCGCAGCTCGCCCGCCGGCAGACGATCACGATCACGCACCCCGACGTCCGACGCTACTTCATGACGATCGACGAGGCGGCGCAGCTCGTGCTCCTGGCGGCCGCGACGGGAGAGCAGGGGGGCACGTTCGTCCTCGAGATGGGCGACCCGATCCGGATCGTGGACATGGTCCACAGCCTCGCCTACGTGATGCACATTCCGCAGGAGGAAGTGGACATCCGCTACTGCGGCCTGCGGCCGGGCGAGAAGCTCGACGAGGAGCTGTTCTTCGCCGACGAACTGCAGAGCCGCACGACGAGCCCGCTCGTCGTGCAGGTGAGCCGGCCGGCCCGGCCGCTCCACGAGGTCCGCCACTGGATCACCGACCTGCTCGTCGCGATCGAGAAGGGGCCGGAAGAGGCCGGGCGAGTGCTCCTCGAAATCGCCGAGCGGGATTGCCCGGCCGTCGGCCGGCATGAGGTCGTGGCCGAGGAGATCCGGCGTCGCGACGCCTCGACGTCGCTCTGGTCGGCGCTCTTCGTCGAGCCGGGGGAGGTGTCGCCATGAGAATCCCGTTCGTGCGGCCCGACCTTCCCGAGGCGAGCGGCGTCGCGGCCGCGTGCGGCGAAATCATCGAGTCGGGCATCCTCACGAAGGGGCCACGGCTCGCGGGGTTCGAGGCGGCCGCCGCCGAGGTCCTCGGCGTTCGACACGCGATCGGAGTTTCGAGCTGCACGGTCGGCCTCGCCCTGCTCATGCGGAGCCTCGAGCAGCTGCAGCCGCCGGGGAGGTCGGAGGTGATCCTGCCGAGCTTCATGTTCCTCGCCGGTCCGGCGGCGATCGTGTGGGCGGGGCTCGTGCCCGTGTTCGTCGAGGTCGATGCGGCAACCTGGACGATCGATCCCGCCGCGGTCGAGGCCGCGATCACGCCGCGCACGATCGCGATCCTCGGCTGCCACACGTTCGGCATGCCGTGCGCCATGGGCGAGCTCGAGCGGATCGGCACGACCGCCGGCGTGCCCGTCGTCTTCGATGCGGCCCATGCCTTCGGCTCGAAGGTAAACGGCCGGCAGGTCGGCCGCGAGGGGCTCGCGCAGGTCTTCAGCCTCTCCCCGACGAAGCTCGTCGTGGCCGGTGAAGGGGGGATCGTTACGACAGGCGACGACGCCCTCGCGGCGGCCGTGCTCGAGGCGCGGGAGTATGGCAACGACGGCAGCTACGGCTGCCGCCTGCCCGGGCTCAACGGCCGCCTCATGGAGATGGCCGCGGCGGTCGGCCATGCCTCGCTCGAGCGGCTGCCGCAGACGGCGGAGCGCCGCGCCGAGGCCGCGGCGGCCTACGCGGCCGTGCTCGGCGGGCTGCCCGGCGTCGGCCTTCAGAAGCTGCCCGAGGGGGCGACGACGAGCTGGAAGGACTTTTCGATCACGATCGATCCCGCCGCGTTCGGGGCATCCCGGGACGAGGTCCGCGCGGCCCTCGCCTCCCATGGCGTCGATTCGCGGGCCTACTATTCGCCGGCCTGCCACCGGATGGAGGCGTTTGCGGGCTTCCACGCGGGCCGCAGGCCGCTTGCGATCACCGACCGGCTGGCCGCCACGAGCCTTTCGCTGCCGATGGGGCGGCATGTCGGGCCCGACGAGGCCCGATCGATCGCGGGCATGATCGCTGAGGTGGGCCGACGATGAACATTCAGGCTCCCGAGCCCGAGTTGCTCTTTCCCTCGTTCGATTCGCTCGAGTCGGCGTTCTGGCCCGGCTTCTCGATCGCCGTGTTCATCGCATCGGCGGCGATCGTGGACCTCGTCGTGATCCTTGCGGCGCGGTGGAAGCTCGTGGACCTGCCCAACCTGCGAAGCGCCCACGCGTTGCCGACGGCCCGCGGCGGCGGCATCGCGATCGTCGCCACGATGGCCCTCACCGCGATCACGGTCGCGATCCGCTGGCCGAGCATGGCCCTGCCGCTGCTCGGATCGATCCTGCCCGCGGTGGCGATCGGCGTCGTCGGCGCGATCGACGACATCCGTCCGCTCCGCGCGATCGTGCGGCTCGCCGTCCAGATTGCCGCGGCGATCGCGATCACGGCGGCCGTCGGGCCGATCCGGTCGGTGTCGCTGCCGCTCGTCGGCACGATCGACCTCGGCATCGCCGGCTGGCCGATCACGCTGATCTGGATCGTCGGGTTGACCAACGCCTTCAACTTCATGGATGGCATCGACGGCATGTGCGGCGGCCAGGCGTGGGTGGCCGGTCTCGTGGTCGCCATGATGGGGTTTGCCTTGTGGGTGCCGCCGCTGATGGTGCTCGGGGCGTGCCTTGCCGGGGCGGTCGCGGGATTCCTCGTCTTCAACTGGCATCCCGCGAGGATCTTCATGGGTGATGTCGGCAGTGCCTTCCTGGGAACGTTCTTCGCGGCGATGCCGCTGCTCTTCCCGGAGCAGGTGCGGCCGTTCGTGCTCGTGCCGTTCGTGATGGCCGTCTGGCCGTCGATCTTCGACGCGGGGGTGTCGGTGGTCCGACGGATCTGGAACGGCCACAACCCGATGCTTCCCCACCGCGAATTCTTCTTCCACCGGCTCGTCCGCAGCGGGATCGCCCACGATCGCGTCTCGCTGCTCTACGGCCTGCTTGCGGCGATCGGCGGGGTCGCTGGCGTCGCGATGCTCCTGCCCGCCGTGCCGGAGTGGGTGAAGGCCCTGATGCCGCTGTGGCTCGTGGCGATGCCCGTAGCGCTTGCCTGGGGGGTAGAATCTCGCTGTGCAAAAAGGCAGCTCGCGCCGCCCGGCGGCGTTTCCCACGCGCCATCCTCTTCGTGAAGCTCCTCGCCGTCGAAGCCATATGCCCGCCGCCCTTTCGGTTCCTGACATGCCCGCCGAGCCAGCTGCCGCCGGCCGGCCCGCCCCCGCGCGGCCCGACAGCCTCTATGCGCTGGGCCTGAAGCGGGCATGCGATCTCGTGGCGGGGATCGTTTTGCTCGTCTGCCTCGCGCCCGTGATCCTCGTGACGGCCGTGCTCGTGTGGCTCGCGATGGGGAGGCCGATCTTTTTCTTCGACAAGCGAAGCGGCCGCGACGGCGTGCCGTTCACGCTCGTGAAGTTTCGTTCGATGGTGCCGGCTCGCGAAGGTGCCGCCGACGCCAACGGTTCGAGCGACGGCGACCGGCTCACGCCGTTCGGCAGGCTTCTGCGGCGAACGAGCCTCGACGAATTGCCGCAGCTTGCCAACGTCGTGATCGGCGACATGAGCCTCGTCGGCCCGCGGCCGCTGCCGCAGCGGTATCTCTCCCGGTATTCGAGCCGGGAGGCGGCGAGGCTGCTTGTGAGGCCCGGGCTCACCGGCTGGGCCCAGATCCACGGCCGCAACGCGGTGGCCTGGCCCGAGCGGCTCGAGCTGGACGTTCGCTACGTCGAGATGCTCGACCGCTGGTACGGGCCGCTGGTCGATCTCTGGATCATCGCCCGCACGACCGGCCAGATCCTCGTCCAGGCCTTCACCGGCCGCGGCGTCTCCGCCCCCGGCGAAGCCACCATGCCCGAATACAACCCCGACGCCGGCCGCTGAGCCCGATGCCCCACGACGTCTTTTCCGCCGTGTCGGCCGCGATTGCCGCCGTCCTTCGCGACACTGGCCGATCCCCCCGG
>CAZPEM010000016.1:5280-11042 GCA_964585575.1 uncultured Chitinophagaceae bacterium | reverse complement strand
CGCCGTGTCGGCCGCGATTGCCGCCGTCCTTCGCGACACTGGCCGATCCCCCCGGCCTCTCGAGCCTTCCACGCTTCTGTCGGCCGGCATCGGCCTCGATTCCCTCGATCTCGCGCAGACGGTGGTGATCTTGGAGCGTACCCTTGCGGTTGATCCATTCAGGACGGCGCCGGCGGAGGGCGGCCGTCCGGCGATCCGCACGGTGGGCGATCTTGTATCACTCTACGAGCGGGCGGTCGCCGCGACGTCCAATCAGCTCACGAATCAGGCGGAGTTCTCCGAAAGGGTTTCCGAAAAATGACCATCGCATCGGCCGACGCCGTGTCGCTCTCCCATCTCTTCCCCACGATCCTCGATGCCCCCGTGGAAGACCGGCTCGCCACGGCGATCTGCGCGGTCGCCGCGGAGGTGCCCGATCGGGCCGCGATCGTCTCGAGCGCGGGCGTGAACATCGGCTCCACCTCCACGCTCTACCAACGCTCGACGACCGATTACGCGAATCTCGCCCGCCGCATCATGCAGCTGGAAGCGAGGCTCGCCGAGACCCGCCCGATCGGCATCGTCGCCCGGGCGAAGCGGGTGGAGTCGCTCATCGCGATCGCCGCCGCCTGCGGCCGGCAGCATGTGCCGCTTGCGATCCTGGCCGAAGACGCCCGCGATCTGATCGGCGAGCTTCACGATTGGCTCATCCTCGACGACTCGCTCATCGTTCCCGACCTTCCCGCAGGCAGCCTGCCGCGGAGCGAGTTCGAGACGGTGCCCCCCCGCATCGTCGTGGCGACGAGCGGCACGAGCGGCCCGCCGAAGCTCGTGGACCATTCCTGGGACTCGCTCCTGGCGGCCGCGAGGCTCTCCGAGCAGTGGCAGGGCCGCGGCTGGCTTTTGGTCTACGACGCGACGCGGTGGGCCGGCATCCAGGTCTGGCTCCAGGCCCTGCTCACGGGCGGTCGGATCGTCGTGCCCGCCAGCCGCGATCCCGACACGGTCGTCCGCGCGGTGGTCGACGACGAGGTCGCGATCCTTCCCGGCACTCCCACGCTCCTTCGCCGCGTGGTCACTTCCGCCGACCGCGACCTGCTCTCGGGCAACGTGGTCGAGCGGATCACGCTCGGCGGCGAGGCGGCCGACGGGCCGCTGCTGGAAATGGTCCAGGAGGTGTTTCCGCGGGCGAAGGTGACGCAGGTCTACGCCACGACGGAGCTTGGCGAGGTGTTTCGGGTCACCGACGGCAAGCCGGGCTTCCCGGCCGGATGGATCGGCAAGTCGCTGCCGGGCGGAGCGCATGTCCGCGTGCGGCGGGATGGCGAACTGCTCGTGCAGCTCCACCGCGACACGGCCGAGGTGGCCACGGGCGACCTGGTCGAGCGGAAGGGCGACCGCTACGAGTTCGTCGGCAGGCGGAGCGACGTGATCGTCGTCGGCGGGGCGAAGGTGTATCCGAAGCGGGTCGAGGAGGTGCTTCGCGACGTGCCGGGCATCGTCGAGGCGAGGGTCTACGCGGTGCCCAGTCCGATCACGGGCGAACTCGTGGCCGCGGAGATCGTGCCCGCGGCCGAGCCGGATGGCGAGCGGATTCGCGAGGCCGCGATCGCGAGGTGCCGCGAGAAGCTCGAGCCCCACGCGGTGCCGCGGGTGGTCGATTGCGTGGCGAAGACGGCCACGACCGCCGCCGGCAAGACTCCCCGTCGCAGCCGCTAGCGACGCGTGCCACAAGCCCCATGAACGCAGCAGCATGACCGCAGCCGTATGACCGCAACGTCGCTCATCTCCGGTGGTTCCCGCGGCCTGGGCCTGGCAACCGTCGAGCGGCTGCTCGCTCGCGGCGATCGCGTCGCCACGTTCTCGCGATCGCCCTCCGCCGAGCTTGCCGCCCTCGCCGCCAAGCACCCTGCCCGGCTCCTCACCGCCACATTCGACGCCTCCGACTCCGTCGCCGTGCAGGCCTTCGTACGCGAGGCAGCCGATCGCTTCGGCGGCATCACCCACTGCATCGCCAACGCGGCGGTCGCCTACGAGGGCGTGCTCGCCATGATGCGAGACGACGAGATCGACCACATGCTCGCCGTAAACCTCCGCGGCACGATCCTGCTCGTCCGCGAGGCCGTCCGCGAGATGCTCGGCGGGCCAGCCAAAACAGCCGACGCCGCTCCTGCCGGCGGCCCATCGATCGTCGTGATCTCGTCGGTCGTCGCCACGCACGGCTCGCCGGGCCTTTCGGTCTACGCCGCGACGAAAGCCGGCCTCGAGGGCTTCGCGAAAAACCTCGCCCGCGAGCTCGGCCCCCGCGGCATCCGCGTCAACGCCATCGCCCCTGGCTTCCTCACGACCGACCTCTCGGCGAGCCTCCCGGAGGAACACCGCCACCGCATCGAGCGTCGCACGCCGCTCGGCCGTCTCGGAACCCCCGCCGACATCGTCGGCGCGATCGACTTTCTCACGAGCCCCCGCGCCGCCTTCATCACCGGCCAGATCCTCCCGATCGACGGCGGCTCCAGCTGACCGCTCTCTTTGCGTTTACAATACAACCGGAATTCGATCTGGAGTTTTTTCATGACACGCCATTTCCCAATCGTGATCGAGCAAGACGCGGAGGGCGTCTTCATCGTGTCGTGCCCTGTCCTTGAAGGATGTCGCAGCTACGGGCACACCTTGGATGAGGCGATGGCGAATATCGCCGAGGCGATAGAAGCCTGTTTGCCGGAATCCAGTCGTTCGGAAATCGACACCACCTTTATCGGAGTCCGCGACCTCGAAATCAGCACAGCCTCATGACCCGCCGCCGATGCTCATTCCGGGAGTTCATTGCCCGGGTTAAACATCTCGGTTTCATCGCGGTTCGGCAAAAGGGATCTCATATCCGCTTTGAGCATCCTGATGGTCGTAAGACCACCGTCCCCGATCACGGCAACAACACGGTACCGGTCGGACTGTTCAACAAGATTGTCAAGCACGATCTTCAGATGGACATCGACGATTTCTTCAGGGATTCGGTCGGTAATCTGGATTTGACCCCATGAACGCCACGCCGCTCCTCGCCCGGATTCTCGACGCGTTCCACGAGCACCGGCACGCCCACCAACCTCTGGAAGCTCAAGGCCGTCGCCAAGTCGCTCGACGATCTCGATGCCATGAACCGTGCGGCCAGCGAGATACCGGCGGTCCAAGTGGAGCGGCAGCGAAAGCTGGAAGACCTCATCCGACTCCGGCTCGCGATGATGCGAGACGACGAGATCGATCAGATGCTCGCCGTGAATCTCCGCGGTGCGATCCTGCTCGTCCGCGAGGCCGTCCGCGCGATTACTTTGTCACAAGCCCCCGCGCCGCCTTCATCAACGGCCAAATCCTCCCGATCGACGGCGGCTCCAGCTAACCGCCCCCCGATCCAGAAAATCCATTCCGCGAGTCATGCGGTTTTGTGGATGGCCAGAAGTCGCCGTATCTCGGGAAGAAGCTCCGTCGGCACTGTCACCGTGGTGTTTTCTTGTGAATCTGCAGTCATCTCGTCTTCCAGGAGCAGTTCTTCCTCCGTCGAGGATTCATACGATTTGATCAATTGCTGAATCCGCTCGTTATCCCATCCAGTAGGCAAGTGCTGAGCCATGTTTATCGCCTCCGCTGCCGTCGGCGATACGCCTTCAACGGCTTCCCATGAAGTTCAAAAGCTGTCACGACAAACACACCTTTGTCGTCTTCATCGGGCACATAAATGACCCGAACATACCTGCCCGATGCAGTCTGCCCGAGAGCGACACGAGCGCCGTCTCGTCCGGGCCTGTCTTCTCCTGCATGCCGAAGAACATATTCGACCTCCGACTCGCTGATCCCGTGTCCGTAGATGTGGGGCTCACCGGTTTCCACGTCTACATAATACCGTACCCACACCACTCGAGACCGCCTTTCAGCATCTTGGCTCACTCCCTAGTCATATAGTGTACACGCGTTTACTTTCGTGTCAACGGAATCAGACTCGTTATCCTTGCCCCCATGAACGCCACGCCCCTCCTTGCCCGGATTCTCGACGCGCTCCACGAGCATCGCCTCGAGGCGGTTCTGATCGGCAATGCGGCCGCCGCGATCCACGGGGCGCCGGTGACGACCGTGGACTTCGACTTCATGTTTCGGAGCACGCCGACGAACCTTCGCAAGCTCAAAGCCGTCGCGAAGTCGCTCGACGCGATGATCCTGCGGCCCTACTACCCGGTGTCGAAGCTCTTTCGCGTGGTCAACGACGTGGACGGCCTGCAGGCCGACTTCATGCCCGCCATCCACGGCATTCGCTCGTTCGAGGGCCTGCGGTCCCGGGCCGTCCCGCGGGAGATCGCCGGGCGAACGATCCTCGTCGCCTCGCTTGACGATCTCGATGCCATGAACCGTGCGGCCAGCGAGATACCGGCGGTCAAGGCGGAGCGGCAGCGAAAGCTGGAAGATCTCATCCGCCGCCGGCTCGCGATGCCGATTGAGCAGCGGATGAATTTCCTGCGCAGGCGTCTCCCAGGCGGCGGCAGCTGCCTGTAGGGTGCTTCAGGATTTACCAGATGGCGGCGAGCGGCACCTGGAGGGATCCGCCCAGGGCCGTCGCGGGGTCGGCAGGCGGCTCGAGACGGTAGGCGCCGTCCACGAGCCGATACCGCTCGAGCTTCTGGTTCTCGGGATCGGCGATCCAATACTCGCCAACTCCGGTCCGCTCATAGAGCTGCTTCTTCAACTCCGTATCGTGCGACGCCGTGGACGCCGAGAGAATCTCGACAACAAGGTCGGGCACGCCATTAATCTTCGTCGGGGTGATCATGCGGGCACGATCCTTCAGCACGACGATCAGGTCCGGCTGAACGATGTCATGGTCGGTGAGCTGCACGTCGCAGGGTGCGTTGAATACGAGCCCGAGACCGGCAAGCTCGATCTGGGTGTACAGCTGATACTGCAGCCGCTTCGAAACCGTCTGGTGCGTCGTGGATGGTGCAGGTGTCGCGTAGTGGTCTCCGTCGATGATTTCGTGCCGCCGGCCATCGTTCGGAAAACAGCAATACTCACGGTAGCCGAGCAGCGTTCGCGATCTCGTAGCAACCATGTCGCTCCTCCTCGGAATTTCTGTAGACATTCGGGTTCGTCACGCCCCCCTTCCGTCCTCGCTTGGAAACTTTCCGCCCTACGCCGAGCCCTGAAGCGCCTCGACGCTCGTGATGTGAAGAGCCGCGCAGATCACGAGCTTGTCTTCCTCCGGATATGAGACGTAGACCCGTGTCTTGCCGATGGCAAGGCATTCCGGATGCCGTATCTCATGCGATTCACCACTCAAGAGGTTGATGACGAACGGCTCGAACGGTCGCCGCAAAACAAGGTCGCGAAGAATGTCCACGGTCATCATGCACCTCCTTTTCGCTCGCATCGCCCCTTCGCACCAGGCCGCCCGCTATCCGGTCCAAGGCGATTCTCGTTACGCAGAAGCACTGATGACTGATTCACGAACGGGTTCCGGCACTTCAATCGGAATGAACCAGTTCGCGGGGTAGAGATAGTCTTCACCGCTTTCATCGACGACTCTGATCTCCCCATCTGCCGAAGCATGCTCGTCGACGAGCATCACATAGATTTTGTTTCGCTCCAAAGAGGCTTCGTAGCCCTTGTTCGAGATACAAACGACGAACCGCTTCTCGCTTTCGCAAATCATGTCTACCTCAAGTCACGTTTTCGCTTGAATTCGACGCGCCCGTACAACTTTGCGAGCCGACGACGTGAATAAACGCCTCTTCCAATGGCGATGA
>CAZPEM010000016.1:0-5180 GCA_964585575.1 uncultured Chitinophagaceae bacterium | reverse complement strand
CCGTACAACTTTGCGAGCCGACGACGTGAATAAACGCCTCTTCCAATGGCGATGATTTCGATGAACCCAATCGGGCCAATAATTTCGAACGCTTCTGGCACGGAGCAACTCGACTCAAAACCGATAATTGGTAAAATGTGTACATATGAACAGTTTTGCTGTGTGTTGTCAAGCAGCGGCCGGCCTTGTCGGTATGATTGGCGACTATGCCAATCCCTGGTCATCGTACCGCCGCCATCCCGCCGACCGACTGCGAGCGGATCCTGTTCGTCGGCGCCGGGGGCTTTGGCCGAGAGGCGGTCGCGTGGGCGCGTGATGCGTGGCCGGACCACGTCGGCCGGTTCGCCGGCTTTCTCTCCGACGATCCCTCGAAGCTCGACGGCTTTTCCTCTGATCTGCGGATCCTCGGCTCCACGGCGACCTACGCTCCTTCCCCGGCCGATGCCCTCGTGCTTGCGATCGGCATTCCCGATGCCCGCCGCCGCGTGGCGGAGTCACTTGCCGCCAAGGGCTGCCGGTTCCTCACGCTCATCCATCCGACCGCGATCGTCACCGCCACGGCCGTGATCGGCGTCGGCAGCATCCTCTGCCCCTACGCAGTCGCAAGCGACGCTGCCCGCCTCGGCCGGTTCACGCTCCTCAACTACCACGCGTCGATCGCCCACGACGCCTCGACGGGCGACTTCGCCGTGCTTTCGCCCTACGCCACGCTCGCCGGCGGGGCGGGAATCGGCGATGATGTTTTCCTCGGCCTGCATGCGTCGGTCGGCCCGGGCATCCACATCGGCGATCGCAGCAAGGTCGCGGCGAATTCTTGTGCGCTGGCCCACGCCGGCCCCGACTCGCTCATCCACGGCGTGCCCGGCCGCATCTCGCCGCTCATCAGATCGTGAACAAGCCCCGGTTTCAGCAGGAACCCGCATGAATCGCAAAGGCATCATCCTCGCCGGCGGCAGCGGCACTCGTCTCCACCCCGCGACGCTCGCCGTCTCCAAGCAGCTTCTGCCCGTCTACGACAAGCCGATGGTCTACTACCCGCTCTCGGTGCTCATGCTCGCGAAGGTGCGGGAGGTGCTCGTCATCTCGACGCCGCAAGACACGCTGCGGTTTCGGGAGCTTTTGGGCGACGGCAGCCAGTGGGGCATGCGGATCGAGTATGCCGAAGCAGCCGGGGCGTGCTCCGCGGCGTCCACTACCAGGAATGCCAGCCGCAGGGAAAGCTCGTTCGCGCGGTCGCAGGCAGCATCTACGACGTCGCGGTCGACATCCGCGATGGCTCGCCCACCTTCGGCAAATGGTTTGGCATCGAGCTTTCGGCCGACAACAAAAAGCAGCTCTGGATCCCGCCGGGCCTCGCCCACGGCTTTCTCGTGACGAGCGACTCGGCCGACGTCCTCTACAAGACGACCGACTACTGGGCCCCCACACACGAGCGCACGATCCTCTGGAGCGACCCCACCCTCGCGATCCAGTGGCCCCTGGCAGGCCCCCCGATCCTCTCCGCGAAAGACCAGGCCGGCCTCTTGCTCGAAAATGCTGTTCGATGGACCACGTTCTGATGGGTATCGGGAACGTGTCGATTAGCCGTGTGCAGCGGTTCCGGGAGCCGGTGACCACCGATCCACGCCTCGCGTTCGTTCCCGTCGCAGGCGACCTTCAGACTCACCTATGGCGAGAAGCAATCGAATCGTCCGCGCAGCCGACTTCGGGCACTTGCTGCGAACCTGTGCGATCGTCATCGGACTACGAGCTCTCTGAATCGTAGCCACAACGGATTCGACACGATCGTCAAGCAATGCGTCGAGTAGCTGATCCGCCGACATCGCTCGGCGAGTGCGGCCCGAAGAAGCGAGCAGATATCGCCGAAGGGCGGCATTGACTTCCGGCTCGCTCTTGAAAGCAGAGGCGACATCTGGTGCCAGACGCACCACATTGGGTCCGGAAGCATAGCGGCTCGCGTACTTCCCTCGCACGATTCCCTTGAGAGCGCTTATGTCGTAATGAGGCCGAAGGTAATCTGCAAACCGTTTCTGCCTGCTATCGGCGGTTGCCATCTGTGTATTCCTTTTTTTCCAGTTGATTGGCTTTGCGGGCACTGATCAGGCGAACGGTACCTCCGCGGTCGGCGTGACTGACAAAGAGCACCCGTCCTTTGAACGAGACGCCGATCGTAAGAAACCGGTCCTCTTCTTCCGAGTGATCCGGGTCGTAGGCGGTGATTGACCTCGCGTCGGCAAAGACGGTCATTGCTTCATCGAACGTTACCCGATGCTTGCGAGCATTCGTCGCAGCCTTCCTTGGATCCCATTCGAACTGCATGGCATTCTATCCGTGAAACATAGCCGGCTGTGAATCATCTTGGAAACCACTGCTTTATATACGTTTGTGCACTCTTTCCACTATCCCCTCGAAAAACGACGCCCGCGGCATTGGCAAGCCGTTTGAGCGACTCCGATGGCAGACCCTGCGTACCTTCCAAAAAGCCCGAAAGGGCATCGGGGTCGATGCCGGCATCCCGGGCGATCGCCGCGAGCGAGCGGCGACTCGCATGAACGGCTCTCCGCAGGTGGCCGCACAGGGTGTCTTCCGAGGCGGCGGCAACGAGTCGCTCATTCTGCGCGGCAAACGCAGATCAAGTATCGCCCATCGTAGGTTGTTCCCCAACAACACGGGCGACCAGTCGGCCGACTGCGGCCTCGAACCTTCGAGGTATCCACAACCCACTCGAACTCCTCGGTGGTTACGCCGTGCTCGGCTGCGAGGAAATCCTCGTGCCACGGACGGGGCTTGAAACGGTTCTCGGATGAAGAAGCGACGGAGTGCAGAGCAGATCGCGGGCTTGTTCGGCAGGCTGATTTCGCAGGTCGATACCCCGTTCCTCTTCTCCCGTGGTCATAGGCCAGCCTGCCGCCGCGAGATTCGCCACCGAAAGGCCCGGAATCGACGCGCTTTTGCTCGGGGTTATGCTTGGCCTCTATGCCAAGCTCTTCCCACCATACCGCCGCCATCCCTCCGACCGACTGCCAGCGGATCCTGTTCGTCGGCGCCGGGGGCTTTGGCCGGCAGGCCGTCGCATGGGCCCATGACGCCTGGCCCGACCATGCCGAGCGGTTCGCCGGGTTTCTGTCCGACGATCCCGCGCGGCTCGATGGCCATGCGTGTGATCTCTCGATCGTCGGCTCCCCCGCCAGCTACGCCCCCTCCCCCGCCGATGCGCTCGTGCTTGCGATCGGAATCCCCGGAGTCCGCCGCCGCGTGGCCGAGTCTCTTGCCGCCAAGGGCTGCCGGTTCCTCACGCTCATCCACGGCGTTCCGGGGCGGATCACGCCGCTGCTCGGTTAGCTGCCTTACGCCCCGAAGGCGGAAACACGTGCCAAAGCCCCCTCGACTGCTCGTGATCTCGCAGGTCTACGTCCCCGACGCGATGGCCGTCGGCCAACATATCGCCGACCTCGCCGAGGAGATGGCGAGGCGGGGCTGGGACGTGCGGGTGCTCACGTCGGCCCGCGGCTACGACGACCCATCGATCAGGTTTCCCGCCCGCGAACTCCGGAACGGCGTGCGGATCCGCCGGCTGCCGCTGTCGAGTTTCGGCAAGCGGTCGATAGCCGTGCGGCTTTTTGCCCAGTCGCTCTTCATGCTCCAGGCCATCGTGCACGGGCTTGTGACCCCGGGCCTCACCGCGGTGGTCGTGAGCACGAGCCCTCCGTTCGCCGGCTTCGGCGGGGCCATCCTCAATCTCCTGCGTCGCGTGCCATTTTTGTGGTGGGTGATGGACTTGAACCCAGACCAGATGGTGGCCGCAGGCAAACTCCGGCCGACGTCGCTCTTGGTCCGGGTCTTCGACTGGATGAACCGCGTCACCCTGCGGCGGGCAGCCCGGGTCGTGGCGCTCGATGCGTTCATGGCGGAGCGACTCGAGCGAAAGCTCGACGTCACGGCCAAGCTGGACGTGATCCCTCCATGGAACCCGACTTCGATGCCCGATGACGACGTCGGAATATCTCGCCTCGCCAATGCAGGTCGTACCTTCCGGGAGCAACACGGCTGGTCCGACCGGTTCGTCGTGATGTATTCCGGCAACCACGCGATCCAGCATCCGCTCAACACCCTCCTCGCCGCCGCGGGTCGGCTCGAGCGCGACCACACCATTCTCTTCGCCTTCATCGGCGGCGGTGCGGGCAAGGCGGACGTGGAGCGGCGGATCGCGGCCGGGGCCTCGAATATCGTGTCGCTGCCCTACCAGCCCTTGGAAACGCTCGACGAGAGCCTGGCCGCGGCCGACCTCCACGTCGTGAGCATGGGCAACGAGGTCGTCGGCATCGTGCACCCCTGCAAGATCTACGGCGCGATGGCGGCGGGCAGGCCGATCCTGCTCTTTGGCCCGCGGCGGTCGCACGCCGGCGAAATCGTCGAGCCGCGAGGCATCGGCTGGCGGCTCGACCATGGCGACGTCGAGGGAACGGTCGCCGCGATCCGAGCGGCCACGGCGATGCCCAAGGAGGAGCGACTTGCCATGGGGAAGGCCGCGGCAAGCGTCCTCCGGAAGGATTTCTCTCGCCACGCCCTGATCGCGAGGGTAGCCGACCTCGTCGAGGGCGTTCCGCCGCGATGAGCCTGAGCAACGCTTGCGTCTACAATCTCTCGACTGCGGCAGAACACCTCGACCCATGACGGGCTCCTGCCAGAGCACGAACGCTTGATGTCCACTTCCAATACCGTGCTGAAACACGAGCACGATTCGACTGCCGCACTGCACCGCCCGGATTCCATCCGCCGGGTGCTGCGCTTGCCGAACGAGCCGTGCGTCCACTACTCCGAGCAAACGGTGCATGCGGCGCTCATGGACGGCGTCTGCTCGTTCATGGACACCTTGGAACGCTTTTATCGCGTCTGGTCCGAGGACGACGCCGCGGTGAGGCAGCCACAAAAGCAGCTCTTCGAGCGGCCCGACGTTCGCGGCGATTGGCGGGTGATGCCCTGCGCGATCGACCGCGGTTGGATGGCAGCCGACGGGGCCGGCACGTGCATCGACGCCGTGAAGGTCATCGGCACCAACGAGGAGGAACGCGTCGTCGCCGATAAAATCTCCGTCGGCAAGGCGCTGCTGCTCCATCCCACCGACCACTTCGTCGAGGCTATCTTCGACGTCGCGGCTCTGTCGTCGTTTCGCACCGCCG
>CAZPEM010000015.1:0-35896 GCA_964585575.1 uncultured Chitinophagaceae bacterium | reverse complement strand
CTTTTTGGGCTCCCCCGGCTTTTTAGGGTCATTGTGCTCGACCTGCGGCCAGTAGTCGTCGAACTCGAAGTTCGGACTGTTGTCGAGGTCGTGGCACTCCAGGCAGTTGTTGATCACCCGTTGGCGACCCTCGGGAGTTTCGATCGACATCGCCAGTTCCGTGCGGAGCCGGTCCCGCTCCGTGCTCGTGGCCCGGACGTCGCCCCGCTCGACCGCCGCGTGGGCGGCCGCGGGGCCGTGGCAGTTTTCGCAGCCGTTGTGGGCGAGGTGTGGCGACTTCTTCATTCCGGCGAAGCCCCCTTCGTAGGGCTCGAACCGCTGGGGTGCCCAGCCGACGACGTGGCAGGAGAGGCACTCCGGGTCTCCATCCCGCCGCGGCGCCTGCTCCTCGAGCGTGGCCAAAGCCGTCGCATGGGGCGTGTCCTTCCAGACCTCGTAGGCATGGGCGTGGCAGGCGGCGCACGCGGCGCTCCCGGCGTAGCGGCGGCCGCTCGGGTGGCGGATCGCCTGGAGACCGAGCCCCGTGAGGCCGAGCGACTCGAGCTGTCCCTGGTAGCTGGCCAACAGACGGATCATGTCCTTCGACTCGCCCCACCTCGCGTCGAGGGGCACCCGCTGCGACCGGACGGGTTGCGCCGCGTCGTCGAAGATCCCCACGACGACGGCGAACATTCCCTTGTGGCCGACCTTGACGAGCCGGCGTTGCCCACGCCCCTCCTCGCCCGCGATCGGCTCGAGCTGGGCCGGCGGCTCGTCGCCGCTCCCGGCCATCGCCACGAGGTCGAACTCCGGAAACCTCGCCGCCAGGCCGGCGGTCTCCTCCGGCGAAGCCCATGCCAGCAGGATTCGATGATCGCAATTCGCCTCGGTGAATTTCGCGACGACGCGTTCCAACGCGGCCGCCGCCGGCACGACCTCCACCGCGTCGTTCCGCACCTGCTTCGCCTCGGCGTCGCCGAGCACGCTCGTGATGCCGATTGTGCGGCCCCCGGCCTTCACGATCCGATGCCGCGGCGTGATGTCGGCGTCGAGCCCGAGCAGACCGACGTTGGCGCTCACGAAGGGCGTCGCCACGTCGCCGACGGCGGCGACCGCCGCGACGACCTCCTCCGCCGGAAGTCGAAGGTCGGCCGGGCCGAAGCCGACGGCTGCATAGCCCATCTGACGGAGCCCGTCCGCGATCGACTGGAACTTCACCTCCGACTGCCGGCCGAAACGGCGAACCTGGCCGCCCAGATCGACCGGGACGATCGGCCAGCCGGCGGACTCCATCGCCCGCAGGAAGTTCTGCCGCCGACTGAGACCTCCCTTCTGGTTTTCCTTCCCCGTGCATCCGCACGGCTCGATGTAGCCGTCGAGTTCGCCGGTGAAGACGATCGCCACCTGCGGCTTCTGCCAGCCCTGGAACACCGGCCCGTTTCGCTCGCGAAAGGCCTGCTCGACGGCGTCGGACGCGTCGAGGCCCTTCGTCGGGGCTGCCGCCGGCTCGGCGAGGATTTGGCCCGAATGGAGCAGCACCGCCGCGGCGAAACCTGCGAGCGTCGATCCGAGTCGGGGGCGAGGCAAGGTCGTCATGGTCGATGCTCCGGCGATTCGCTCAAGGCTCGATGGAAACGCGAACCGGGATCTCCATGAGCGGCTGGGCGGGGTGGCCGGTTTCCAGGACGATCCGTCCCGGCGGTGCCTGTGTGGTTCCGAGGTGGTTGCACGGCGGGCTGCCGGGAGGGATCGTGACGGTGATCGGCACTCGCCGCACCGTTCCGGCCCCGACCGGCTTCGCTTCTCCGATATCGACCTTCATGGACGCCGGGACCACCTCCTTGAGGATCGGCCGTACGGACTCCCTGTGAGGTCCCTTGACGGTCAGGAACACCTCCGCCCGAAGGCCCGTGCGACTCGAAATGCTCCCGAGCGACACCGCTTGAGCCGTGGAATCCCATGACCTGCCCGCCATCGCAAGATCACCCGCGACGAAGCCCTCGACCGGGATTTCGACGATAATTTCGCCCGTCGTAGCCTCGATCGAACCCGGTGCCGGCAATCGACGCGATTCCTGGCTTGCCTGGCCATCCGCCCTGCCCTGCCCTGCCCCGCCTTTGTCGTCGCCGCCGTCTGCTTCACCGGCACGGGCGGTTCGGGTATCGTGCCGAAGCGTCGCCCGGACTGTCTGACGAACGTGGCCGAGCGGAAGCCCCGGCCGCGTCTCGAGCGTGACGAAAAAGCCACCCGTGGCCAGGGTGTCGCCGACGGCGGCCATCTCCTCGTGCGACAGCTCCCGGCTTCCGACGTCGAAGCAGCCGGCCGTCGCGGGCTCGGTCACCTCGATCCGCTCGAGCAACGGGGCCGGCTCCGTGTACACCAGCAGGATCACCGTGGCGGTCTGCCGCTCGTTCGTGCCGAGCTTGGGGAAGACGACCGAAGGCGGAATCGCCCGCCATGTCGGCACGACGGAGCCCGAGATGCGCAGGGAGACGTCGGGCCGACGCGGGTCGTTCGTGTGGACGATCACCTGCTGACGGAAGGGGCCCGCCTCCGCTTTCGTCCGCCATTCGACCGTCACCTCCGCCGATCCGCCGGCGGCGATGTCCTCCCGACCCACCTCGGCGATCGTGCATCCGCACGAACTCTGCCCCCTCGTCAGCCGCAGCGGCGCATCACCCGCGTTCGTGATTCGAAAGCGATGTCGTCCCGACTGGCCGGTTCCCATCGAGCCGAAATCGTGCTCGGAGTCTTCGATCAGGGCCCGCGGACCGCCGGAATCGGCTCCGCCTCCGCCGAACGTCGGTGCCGAAAAATCCCCGACCCGCATCGGCCGCGCGAGCATTTCGAGGGCCGCCGTGCCGCTGCCGATCCCCAGCCCGAGCAGGCCGGCGACGGCGGCGACGGTCCAGGCGCTGGGGAGGCGTGGAGGCATGGTGACTTCCCCGGCAGTATAGGCCTTTGGCGGCCAACGGACCGATTGCGTTCAACGACGTTTGCGGGGCCGGCGATGATGGGTTCGGGGTGGCGGCGGGCGTTGGCGGCCGGTCCGCTCCTCGAGCCGGAAGTCGAGCGTGCGGCGGTCGAGGTCCACCTTCGCCACGACGACGCGGACCCGGTCGCCGAGCCGGAAGGAGTTGCCCGCCCTGCGGCCGACGAGCGTGTGGCTCGACCGCTCGTAGCGGTAGGTGTCCGGGGGCAGTGACTCGGCGGCCACGAGCCCCTCGGCCGGCAGTTCGATGCCCTGCACGAACAGGCCGAAGGGCTCGACGCCCGTGACGACGGCCTCCATCGTCTGGCCGGTGCGCGAGCTGAGGTAGAGCAGCAGCTTGAGCTTCACGAGTTCCCGCTCCGCCGCCTCTGCCCGCCGTTCGAGGTCGGAGCAGTGCTGGCCGAGCTCGCGGAGCCCGTCGCCGGCCGGTCGCCCGCCGGCGTTCACGCGGTCCACGAGCCGGTGGATCGTGAGGTCGGGGTATCGTCTGATCGGCGAGGTGAAGTGACAGTAGCAGTCGCTCGCCAGCGCGTAGTGGCCGTCCTCCGCCGGGCCGTAGACGGCCCGCGAAAGGCTGCGAAGCGTGGCGAAGTGGATTGCGTGCTCCTCCGGCCTGCCTCTCGCCATGCCGAGCAGCCGCTGGAGTTCGAACCGGCTTTCGAGGGAGTCGACCTCGAAGCCGAGTTCCGAAACGAACTCCGTCAGCTGCCGGAGCTTCCTCGGGTCGGGCGGCGGGTGGATGCGGCGGAGGAACGGTATCCCGGCCGCGGCGATGATCGAAGCGACCGCCTCGTTCGCCGACAGCATGAACTCCTCGATGATCTGGTGGCTCTCCGTGTTCTCCGCGACGTGGGCCCCCGTGACCCGCCCGTCGCGGTCGAGGTCGATCTTCACCTCCGGCATGTTGAGCTCGAGCGAGCCCTTTCCTCGCCTGCGACTACGGAGGATCCGGGCCAGATCCCTCATGCGTCCGAGCAGCCCGCGGACCTCCTCGCTCATCGACACCTCCGTCGTGGAGGGATCGGCGAGAAAGACATCCACCTCCTCGTAGGTGAACCGCCGCCCGCTCTTGATCGCGGATTTCTCCACCGTCGCGTGCACCGGGATGCCTTCCGGCGAGAACTCGATCCAGCAGGTCCGTGCGAACCTCACGCGGCCGGGCTGGAGGCTCGCGAGGTTGTTCGAGACGATCTCCGGGAGCATCGGGATCACGCGGTCGGGGAGGTAAACGCTCGTGCCGCGGGCCCTGGCCTCGACGTCGAGCGGCGAGTCTTCCCGCACGAAGTGGGCGACGTCGGCGATGTGAACGCCGAGGAGCCAATGGTCGCGTTCGATCCGCACGAGCGAGATCGCGTCGTCGAAATCGCGGGCGTCCACGGGATCGATCGTGATGATGACGTCGCCGGTGAGATCGCGCCGGTCGGGCGGAACCCGGTCGTCGGCGGTCGCCTCGGCGAACAGCCCGGCCTGGTCCCTCGCGTCGTCGATCGCCTCGGTTGGGAAAGCCCCCGGAAGACCGAACTCGTGGATCACCGTGAGCGTGTCGATCCCGGGCTCGCCCGCCTTGCCGAGCACCTCGACGATCACCCCCTCGCCCTCCCGGAGATCGGAGGGAAAGCGGACCATCTCGACGACGACCTTGTCGTTCTCCCTCGCTCCGCGGGCGCCGGGATCGCCCACCGCCACCGGCCGGGCGAAGGCCGTGCCGTCGATCCGCACCCATCCCGCCTTGGCGGCCTCGAAGTAGGTGCCTACGAACCGCGTCGACCGTCGCTCGATCACTTCGACGATCTCGCCGGCCGGACCAGGCCGGCCGGCCTCCCGCGTCCTCCCCAGCCGCACCTTCACGCGGTCGCCGCTGGCGGCGTCGATCGAGGAGCCTGACGGGATGAAGATGTCGCCGGCTCGGTCGGCAGGGTCGGCGCCGACGGGCTTCACGAAGCCGTAGCCGCCGGCGGTCTTCTTGAAGATCCCTTCGACGGTGCCCTTCCCCCCGCCGCGACGGCCCCGCCCGGCGGGGCCGTCGCCGGTCGCGTTGGGTTCGTCGGTCTTGCGGGGTTTCTCGGTCTTGCGGGGCCGCTTCATCCGCGGCCCGTTCGCTTTGGTGACTGCGCCGGTTCGTGCGCCGCGGCGTCGTCGGCCTGGCGGTTGCCGCGAAAGTATTTCCGCCCCTGATTCGCCTGGTACTGCGTCCATCCGCCGTCCATCGAGGCCTCGACCTGGAGGAGCTGGATCGTGCTCGCGAGCTGCGAGTCCATGAGGTCGATGTGGTGGAGCGCGAGAGCCTCGAGCGTCATGGGCAGCTTCGGCGCGCCGAACTCGTAGTGGCCGTGGTGGCTGGCGATCATGTGCTTCACCCGGACGGCGAGCTCCCGGTCGAACTCCCCGCCCGTCCGCTCCCTCGCCTCGGCGATCTTCCGGTCGACGATCTCGAGGCCGAGCAGCACGTGGCCGAGCAGCTGGCCGGAATCGGTGTAGGAGAAGCCCTTTGTGCTCTCGATTTCCCGGGTCTTTCCGACGTCGTGATAGAGCGCGCCGACGAGCAGCAGGTCGCGATCGACGTCCGGGTAGATCGGCGCGATCCTCTCCGCGAGTCGCAGCAGCGAGACGACGTGGTCGAGAAGTCCCCCGGCGTAGGCGTGATGGTGCTTCACGCCGGCGGGGGTTCGTCGCATCGCCTTCATGAGATCGAGGTCGGCGACGAACGCATCGCAGAGGGCCCTCAGCTGCGGCTCCGTGATCGACTCGACGACGCCGATGAGCTCCGCCTCGAGCCGGTCGAGATCCCCCTCGAGCAGCACGCGGAAATCCGACTCGTCGATGCCCCGCGGATCGACCCGGTCGATCGACTGTGCGATGATCTGGACGCCTCCCTGGTAGAGCTGCGTCGTGCCGCGGACGCGGACGTAGTCGCCGTCGTCGAATCCGCCGAACTCCTCGTCGCCGGCGTTCCAGAGCCGAGCTGTGACGATGCCGGTTCGGTCGGCGAGTTCGACCTGCAGGTAGAGCTGGCCATTGCGGTTGGGGCGAAGCTGCTTGTGGGTCGCGAGGAAGACCTCGTCCACCGTGCCCTGGGGCGGAAGCTCGGTGATGAACCGACGCCTGGGACCCCGGGGTCGGGCCGCGAAGGCCGCCGGGGAAGGCGGCTGCGATGATGCTGCCATGGAAAAAGCCTCGGCTGAAAGTGTATGGTCGCGGCCCGTAGGCCCGCAAACGACGTTCCGCGGATTTCCCCTCCCTTCGAGCCCACGCCATGCCAGAACATGCGATCTCCCCGACCCGTGCCGAGGACTACCCCGAGTGGTACCAGCAGGTGGTCCGCGCTGCCGACCTCGCCGAGAGTTCCCCCGTCCGCGGCTGCATGGTGATCAAGCCGCACGGCTACGCGATCTGGGAGCGGATGCAGGGAATCCTCGACCGGATGTTCAAGGAGACCGGCCACCGCAACGCCTACTTCCCGCTCTTCATTCCGCTCTCGTTCCTCGAGAAGGAGGCGAAGCACGTCGAGGGCTTCGCGAAGGAATGCGCCGTCGTCACGCACCATCGGCTCGAGCTCGGGCCCGACGGGAAGCTCGTCCCCACCGGGAAGCTCGAGGAGCCGCTCATCGTCCGGCCCACGAGCGAGACGATCATCGGCGCCATGTACGCCAAGTGGATCCAGTCGTGGCGGGACCTGCCGATCCTCGTGAACCAGTGGGCGAACGTCGTCCGCTGGGAGATGCGTCCCCGGGTCTTCCTCCGCACGGCTGAGTTCCTCTGGCAGGAGGGGCACACGGCCCACGCCACGAGCGAGGAGGCGGTCGAGGAGACGATGCGGATGCTCGAGGTCTACCGCACGTTCGCCGAACGCGACCTCGCGATCCCGGTCGTGAAGGGTCCGAAGCCGGCGGCCGAGCGGTTTCCGGGCGCCGTCGACACCTACTCCATCGAGGCGATGATGCAGGACCGCAAGGCCCTGCAGGCGGGCACCTCCCATTTTCTGGGGCAGAATTTCGCGAGGGCCCAGGAGATCAAGTTCGCCGGCCAGAACGGCGCCGAGGAATACTGCTGGACGACCTCGTGGGGCGTCTCGACCCGCCTCGTCGGCGCGGTCATCATGACCCACTCCGACGACGACGGCCTCGTGCTGCCCCCGCGGATCGCGCCGGAGCATGTGGTGATCCTCCCCATCCACCGCAGCGACGAGGAGCGGGCCGCCGTGATGGCCTGCTGCGAGCGGCTGGAGCGCGAACTCTCGACACAGGCATACTCCGGCGAGCCCGTGCGGGCCGTGATCGACTCGCGCGACATCCGCGGCGGCGAGAAGACCTGGCAGCACGTGAAGCGAGGCACCCCGATCCGCGTGGAGATCGGCCCCCGCGACCTCGCCGCGGGCAACGTCAGCGTTTTCCGCCGCGACCGCGGGCCGAAGGAACGGCAGGCGGTGCCGCTTGCGGAGTTCGTCGCGACCGTGCCGAAGCTGCTCGAGGAGATGCAGCAGGGCCTCTTCGACAGGGCGAAGGCCTACCGCGACGCGCACTCCGTCCGGCTCGGGTCGCTGCAGGAGGTGAACGACTTCTTCACGCCGCCGGCGTCGAAGGGGGGCAAGGCCGAGGGAATCCACGGCGGCTTCGCCCACGTGCATGTCGCCGACGACGCCGCGGTGGCCGCGGCGCTCGACCCGCTGAAGGTCACCGTCCGCTGCATCCCGCTCGACGGCGACGACGAGCCCGGCACGTGCATCGTGACGGGCCAGCCGGTCCGCCGCCGCAGCGTCCTCGCGAAGTCGTACTGATTGCACGGCCGCTCCGACGGGTTCGGGGCTGCCCGTGCCATGTCGGCGCGAACCACGTCGCCGCGAAGCTCGAACCGCAAGGCGGAAAGAATCAGCTCCCGTTCCCGGTTTTTCCCTTCTTGAGAATCTTCAGGGTATCGACCATCTTCCGCGGCATGGGGGTTTGCTGTTCCCGCTGCCGCCATCCAGGGGAGTTTCGCCAGAAGGTGAGGTTCATGGCCCCGGCCACGAGCATGCGACTGCCGTCGGCGTCGAAGTCCAACGACGGCAACGCCCACGGCCCGGAGTTGATCCGGCACTCCACGGCCCCGGTCGCGGCGTCGATCACGAGGATCTCGGGATCTCGGGCGTCGTCGGCGTGGTGACCGAACGTCGGCAGCAGCACGACACGCCGCGCGTCCGGCGAAAAATGCGCGGTGTAATTCGCGTCGAAGTCGCCCAAAGCATTCATTTCCTTGCCGGTCGCCGCGTCGTGAACGGAATAATGCCGCGTGAGAAATCGGGCTTTGGGCCCCGGATTTTCGCCCCCTTCCTTGGCCGGACGCGCATAGAGGAATTGCTTTCCATCGCGACTCACCGCTCTCAGTTCGCCACCGACGCCTTCGAGTGCGCCGAGCGGCATGTCGAATCGGGCGATTTCCTGACGAGCGAAATCAAAAACGCGGACGACATTGATCGGGTGCAAGGGGCCACCCTGAAGAACCGTCTTCGTTGCACCGGAGACCAGGCACCCGCGTGTGTTGTCCGGGCATAGTCCGGCTTCCTTGCCCGTCGCCGCGTCGACGATCGGCTGGTAGGTGGATGCATCGGAGTTGTAGATGAGGGTCCCGGATGCGTCGCGTCGCTCCTCGTTGGCAAGATGCGCGTTGATTTTTGTGTAACGGCTCTTGAAACCCCTGCCTCCGGGCAGCTGGATGGTCTCGACGGTTTTTCCGGTGGCCACCTCATGGCGAGTCGCCTGGTGCTCGCCGTAGATCAAGACGCTCGATCCGTCCGGAGAAAAATCCGCGATGCCTCCCTGGTCGAACTCCCGGTCGACGCCGCCGTCGTCAAGATTCCACAAGACGGATTTGTCGTAAAAGCTGAGCAACGCGAACGTGCCGTTCGGCGAGAATCGCACATGTCGCAGGTTGTCCCCGTAGCGACGCACCGATCGCAACAACCTGCCGCTCTTGACGTCGAAGAGCGTCGCCTCGCCGACCATGCCGTCGGGCCCGAACATCGGCAGCGTCTTCGCGAACGCGGCCCAGTCTTCTTCTTCCGTCGTCGAGCTTGCATTTCCCGCGGTGGCAGGGGCCGATTCCGGTTCTCGGGCGACGATCGGGGGCTGCCGCCACAGAAGGGCGAGGAGGACGAACGCCGCGGCTTTGCCGCCGGAGAAACGCATTGACGGACCCTCGGAGTCGTGCATCCGGAAACAGTTCATGGACGCACTTTCTCCGGACGCGTCCAGCGAGTCGGGCAGCAACCTAGTCGGGCAATTTCTTGATGAAAATGTTCTTGTAGGAGACGGGCGTGCCATGATTCTGAAAGCCGATCGGACCCTCCGTGGCCTTTCCCCATTCTTTTTGGAACGCATCGACGGTTTTCTCGCCGTTGAGAAACACCGTGATGACCCCGTTCTCGACGCGGATCTCATAGTGGTTCCATTCGCCCGCAGGCTTCATGGCATGCTTGGTCGGCGGCTTGTCCGGATACAGGCCGCCCGAGGTGCCGTTCCACGTCGGCTTGGTGGGGTCGCCGTCGTTGATCTCGACCTGGGTGGCCCCTCCGCGGAGAAAAACACCGCTGTTGCCCTTCTTGGGAATCTTCCAGTCCACGAGCAGGACGAAGTTGGAAAACTTCTCCGTGTGGATCAGAGGGCCCCCCTTGCCGTTGAAGGCAAGCACGCCATCTTCGACCGTCCACGTCGTTGGTGGCTTGCGATCCTGAAGCCACCCGGTCAGATCCTCGCCGTTGAACAGGGCGGTGAATCCCTCGGGTGCGACGTTGGGCTTGGCCGGGGATGATGCGATCGCAGCACCCGCCACGAACATCGTTCCTGCGAAAAAGGCGAAGCAGAGACGAACCATGGTTTCTCCTCGAGGGGCGTGCTCACCGGCGGAGAAGAATACGAATTCCTCGTGACGTTCGCCAGCGGCGATTGGTCGAGGGATGGCCTGTCGCTGCCGGCTCGTGAGCCCTCCCGCCCGCGATTTCTCAGACTCGCTACCCCAGACTCGCTACACTGTCGCGAAGTCCGCCGGCCCTTCCTCGTCTTCGATGTCGACTCATGACCGAATCGCTCTTGAAAACGCCGCTTCATGACTGGCACGTGCGTCGCGGCGGGAGGATGGTCGGTTTCGGCGGCTGGGAGATGCCGGTCCAATATTCGTCGATCATCGCCGAGCACACGGCGGTGCGGACAGCGGCCGGGCTCTTCGACGTGTCGCACATGGGGCGGCTGCGGTTCACCGGGCCGGGGGCGGTCGAGTTCGTCGAGAGATTGCTCACCCGCCGCACCTGCGACATGCAGCCAGGCATGATCCGCTACACGCTCGTGACCGACGCCGCGGGCCGGATCCTCGACGACGCGCTCGTCTCCCGGGAGATCGACGCCGCGGGCAGCCCGGTTGTCGGGCTCGTCGTGAACGCGTCGAACCGCTGCCGCGTGGTCGCGTGGATCGAGTCGCAGCTGCCGGTTTCGGGCGTCGCGTTCGAGGACCGCACCTTCGAGACGGCGATGATCGCCGTGCAGGGGCCGCTTGCACTGGGGCTCATCGGCCGGCTCGTCACCGACGCCGCGGAAGCCGAGAGAGTGGCCGCCCTTCGCGTCTACCGGGGCGCCGAGGCGATCGTCGCCGGCGTCCCCGCCACGGTCACCCGCACGGGCTACACGGGCGAGGATGGCGTCGAACTCGTCGTGCCCGCGGCCGAGGCCGAGCGGGTGGCGGATGCGATCTGCGAGGCGGGGAAGGCGGACGGCCTGCTCCCCTGCGGCCTGGGTGCCCGCGACACGCTGCGGCTCGAGGCGGCCATGCCTCTCTACGGACACGAGCTTCGCGAAGACACCGACCCGTTCGCCGCCGGACTCGGCTTCGCCATCGACGTCGAGGGCCGGTCGTTTCCCGGTGTCGAGCGTTTCCGTCAGCCGGCCGCGGGACCGGCGGTCGTGCGGGTGGGTCTGGTGGTCGAGTCAAAGCGGCCGGCCCGCGAGGGGCACGACGTGCTCGCTCCCGGAATGGAATCGCCCGTGGGAACGGTCACGAGCGGCAGTTTTTCGCCGAGCCTGGGCGTGCCGATCGCGATGGCGAACGTCGCTGCCGCCCACGCCGCGGTCGGCACTCCGCTCGCGGTGCGGATCCGCGATGCGATCGAGCCGGCCAGGGTCGTTCGACTCCCTTTCTACTCGCGCAAAAAAACGTAAAAATCCGTTCCTTCGCCCGTCATCCCGAGGAGCCCCCATGGCCGCTCTCAAGTTCGCCCCTTCGCACGAATGGATCCGAGTCGAGGAGTCGCCGGCGGCGGGCTCCGTCGCCACGATCGGCATCTCTGCCTACGCGGTCGAGGCCCTCACCGACCTCGTCTTCATGCAATTGCCGCAGGTCGGCAGGCGGGTGAAGGCGGGCGAGTCGTTCGGCGAGATCGAGAGCGTGAAGGCGGTGAGCGATCTCTACGCGCCGGTCGGCGGCGAGATCGTGGAGGTCAACGCCGCCCTCCCGGGAAGTCTCGACACGCTCGCGAGCGACCCCTATGGCAAGGGCTGGGTTGCGAAGCTGCGGATCGACGACCCGAAGGAGCTCGACAAGCTTCTCGATCAGTCCGCCTACGACGCGTCGGTGGGCCGGAAGTGATCCTGCTCTACCGCTTTGATCAGCCGGCGGACGGCCCGACGAACATGGCGGCCGACGAGCTGCTCGCCGAAGGACTGCCCCCCGGTGGCATCGCCATCAGGTTTTACGGTTGGAGCGAGCCCTCGCTGTCGCTCGGTGCGTTTCAGCGGTTCGACGAGCGGGACGACGTTCCGGGCCTTTCGTCGTTGCCCGTCGTGCGGCGGCCGAGCGGTGGCGGTGCGATCCTCCACGGCACCGACCTCACGTACGCGATCGCCGTCTGCCGCTCCCACCCATGGGGCGAGACCACGCAGCGGCTCTACGACGCGGTGCACGGGGCTGCGGTGGAGCTGCTTCGCGGGCTGTCGCTCGGCCCACGGCTCGTCGAGGGGGGCGGGCCTCCGCCGGCGGCCCGCCTCGAGCCCTATCTCTGCTTCGATCGACGCTCGCCCGGCGACGTCGTGATCGGAGCCGACAAGGTGCTCGGCAGCGCGCAGCGGCGGCACCGAGCGGCGGTCGTCCAGCACGGCAGTCTGCTCCTGCGTCGGGCCGGACGCGGCAGCGGCATCGAGGACCTCCTTGGACGAGGGGTCGATCTTCCGAGCCTCCGCCGCGAGTGGGTGGCCGGCATCGCCTCGGCGGCCGGGGCCGAGCCGCGGCCCGACACACGGCCCGCCGGCGACGCTTTGGGCGAGGCGTGGCTGGCCGCGGTCGGCCGATACGGGGACGACGCCTGGACCCGGCGGCGCTGAGCCCGCGGGCTGGCAAGCCTCGGTAAGCTCGTGCCCGCCAGAATAGTCTGTTGGTAGGATGGAATTTCAGATACCGTGTCGAACCGCGTGGCGGCGGTGGACGGTCCTCCGAAGGACGGCCATTCCGAGAGCCCGTTCCGAAAGATCGATGCAATGACCTACAAGCTCATCGTCGCCTCGGGAAAAAGCGCGGGCCGCATCATCGCGTTGAAGCGGGAGAAGCTTCTGGTCGGAAGGGCCGACGAGTGCGATGTCAGGCCGCTCAGCGAGGAGGTCAGCCGGCGACACTGTGCGTTTCGCGTCGAGGCCGACACGCTCGTCGTCGAGGATCTCCGCAGCCGCAACGGCACCTTCGTCAACGGATCGCGAATCGACGGTCGGCGGCAGCTGGCCGACGGCGACATCGTGCGGATCGGCAACCTCGAGCTGAAGGTCGCGGGCCGTGCGGCCGTCGCACCGCCGAGCCATGCCGGCGCGGCCTCCGAAGACGATGAAGTGTCGCGGTGGCTCATGGCGGACGACGCGCCGGCCGGGATGTTCGACACGACGCGTTCACTGCAGGTTGCGAATCAGCAGACCGTTCCGATTTCCGCGGAGGCGACGGCGAAGAATCCCGCCGCCGAAGCGGGCGGGAAGCTCGAGGGACGGAACCCCGAAGGCAATAACCCAGAAGGCAATAACCCAGAAGGCAATCCTGACACCGAGGCTACGGTCGTCCGCGGACGGCCTTCGCCTTCCGGGGCCGCGAGCGGGCCCCCCGGCGGCGCGAGCGGCGGGGGTCAGAAGAAGGCGGCGGAGACGTCGCGGGCCGCCGCTGCCGAGGCCCTCAAGAAGTTCTTCAACAACCGCTAGCTGTCCGGTCGTGCCGGTCGTGCGGCATTGCGGGGCGGCAGCCCTTGCCCCATCCGGAAAATCCGGAATGACCGCACGCCTTGCCTTGACGGAAAAGTTTTCCCGCGACGATTCCGATCCTTTTTATGTCGGTCGTCCGTTTTTCGTCCCGTCATCCGAAATCCATCGCCAGGAACGCGTCATGCCCACCACCAGCCTCAACGTCCCCCGCGTCGTCCGTCGCCGCATCGACCCCACCACCTGCGAGCGCGACTACTCGAACGACGAGGTCGAGTTCATGCGGGCCGTCGACCGCTACAAGCGTTCGACCGGTCGGATGTTTCCGACGACGAGCGAACTCCTCGAAGTGCTTCGGTCGCTTGGGTACTCGAAGGTCGCGGCCGTCTGAATCGGCCGTTTTTCCGGCGAAGAGAAGCCTTGCGGCGGTCTGCCGCCGCCCGGTAGTGTTCCCGCCATCGCCGGGGCCGTCCCGGCGGGGTTGGTTCGGCGGCCCGGACTGGAGCGTTCTCGATGCCGGTGCGTTCGTGGACCGAGCGGGCGGTTGCGGCGGCGGTCCTTGTGATCGCGACGGCCGGGTGCGGCGCGGTTGCCCGGAATGACAACTCGGAGGGCGTGAAGCTCTACCAGCAGGGCAACTACCAGGGGGCCGTGAACTCCTTCCAACAGGCCCTCGCGAAGCAGCCGGGCAGCCCCGACGGCTTCTACAACATCGGCGCGACCTACCATCAGCAGGCCAAGCTCTTCGGCCGTCCGCAGGACATGCAGCTCGCGGAGCAGTACTACCACCTCTGCCTCGCGAGGAATCCCGACCACCCCTCTTGTCAGCGGGCTCTTGCAGTCCTCCTCGTCGAGCAGAACCGCGGCAACGAGGCCGTTGCGAATCTGGAGGCGTGGTCGAAGCGGCGTCCGAGTGATCCGCAGCCTCGGATCGAGCTGGCGAGGCTCTGCGAGGAACACGGCGACGCGCAGGCTGCGGAGAACCATCTCGTCGATGCCCTGGCGTTGGACCCGAACAACCCGCGGGCGCTCGTCGCGCTCGGCCAGCTCCGCGAGTCGTCCGGCAACACCCAGCAGGCGCTCGCCAACTACACCCGCGCGCTCGCCGTCGACGGGCGGCAGCCGATGGTCGCGGCACGGGTCGCGAGCCTCTCCGCCGGCGGTTCACCCACCGTCGTCGCGGCCGGAATGCCGGCGGCCGGCGGCACGGCCGTCGCGGCAGGGACGACGACGCCCGTCGCGGGGGCCGCCCCCGGCGGCACTGTGGCCCCCGGCGGCACTGTGGCCCGTTGACCGTCAGAACGGACGGTCCTATTCTGCGAGCCCCCGCGCAAAACCGGATTTTCGCGGGCATGGGCCGCCCCGCTCGGGGGCGATCCGCAGGCCTGGCAAGCAGATCCGGCAAGGAGCCATAACGTGCCGCAAAGCGAATTGACCGCCGCCCGAAGGGGGTCGGGGGCTGCCGACGTGGGTGGGAGGGTCTTCAATTTTTCGCCGGGACCGGCCGTCCTGCCGCTCGAGGTGTTGCAGGAAGCACAGGAGCACCTGCTCTCGCTGCCGGGGGTCGGGATCTCCGTCCTGGAGATCAGTCACCGCAGCCCCGCCTTCGACCGCATCCTCGCCGACACGCTCTCCGGCCTGAAGTCGCTTCTCGCGGTGCCCGACACCCACGACATCCTGTTCGTGCAAGGGGGCGCGAGCCTGCAGTTTTCGATGGTGCCGATGAACCTCCTGCGAGGCCGCTCGGAGCCGGCCGATTTCGTCGTCAGCGGCACCTGGGGCGGCCTTGCCTTGAAGGAGGCCCGTCGTGAGGGGCCGGTGCACGTGGCATGGGACGGCGAGTCGACGAGGTACGACCGGCTTCCGTCCGACGAGGAGTTGAAGCTCTCGGACGCCTCCTCGTTCGTGCACATGACGAGCAACGAGACGATCCAGGGGGTCCAGTGGAGGCGAGAGCCCGCCGTCGGCGACCGCCCGCTGGTCTGCGACTGCTCGAGCGATTTCCTTTCGCGCCCGATCGACGTTTCGCGGTATGGGCTCATCTACGCCTGTGCCCAGAAGAACGCGGGCATCGCGGGGGTGACCGCAGTGATCATCCGGAAGGACCTCCTCTCGCGGTCGGGCGACACGCTCCCCACGATGCTCGACTACCGCACCCACGCCAAGAACGAGTCGCGGGCCAACACGCCCCCCGTCTTCGCCGTCTACATCCTCGGCCTCGTCTGCCGTTGGCTTTCCGAGACGATCGGGGGCCTCTCGCGGATGGAGGCGATCAACGGCGAGAAGGCCGCGCTGCTCTACGACGTGATCGATCGCTCGGGCGGCTTCTACTCCGGCCATGCCCGGCCCGAGTTCCGATCAGCGATGAACGTCACGTTCCGCCTTCCCGGCGAGGACCTCGAGAAGCGGTTCGTGGCGGAGGCGGCGAAGCGGAAACTGGTCGATCTCAAGGGCCACCGCTCCGTCGGCGGCATCCGCGCGAGCATCTACAACGCCATGCCCCGCGAGGGCGTGGAGGCCCTGCGAGACTTCATGCTCGAGTTTCAGCGGACCGGCGCCTGAACCCGAAAGGAAACCATGCCCTCGATCATCGTTCTCGACCCTCTCTCCCCCGACGGCATCGCGGTTTTGGAGGCTGCGAAGCCCGCGGGAATCAGCTACCGCGTGGCGACGGGGCTGTCCGGGGCGGATCTCAGGGCGGCGCTCGCCGAACACGACGGCGCGATCTGCCGCAGCGGTGTGAAGATCACGGGCGACGTGCTCGCCGGCAATCATCGCCTGAAGGCGATCGTGCGGGCCGGCGTCGGCACCGACAACATCGACAAGGACGCCGCCACCCGGCTGGGCATCGTGGTGATGAACACGCCCGCCGGCAACACGGTGAGCACCGCGGAGCACACGTTCGCCATGCTGCTCGCGGTTTCCCGCAACATCGCGCAGGCCGACGCGAGCCTCAAGTCGCATGCCTGGGATCGTGGCAAGTTCATGGGGGTGCAGCTCGCCGGAAAGACGCTCGGGATCGTCGGCCTCGGACGGATCGGCCTGGCGGTCGCGAGCCGGGCGCGGGCCTTCGAGATGAAGGTGCTCGGCTACGATCCGTTCATGTCGGCCGACCGGGCGGCGGAGCTCGGGATCGAGCTCGTGGAGAGCGTTCACGGCATGCTTCCCCAGGTCGACTATCTCACGGTGCATACGCCGTTGACCGAGGATACGAAACACCTCGTCGGCATGAAGGAGCTCGAGATCCTCAAGCCCGGCGTGCGGCTCGTGAACTGCGCCCGGGGCGGCATCTACGACGAGAAGGCGGTCGCGGAAGGGCTCTCGCGGGGCATCATCGCCGGCGTGGCGCTCGACGTCTTTGAAAAGGAGCCCTGCACCGATTCCCCGCTCTTCGGGATGCCGGGCGTCATCGTCACGCCGCACCTCGGGGCGAGCACGGAGGAGGCGCAGTCGCAGGTCGCGGTCGAGGGGGTCGGGCTGCTCGTCGATTTCCTCTGCACGGGTTCGATCAGGCACTCGGTCAACGCCAGCCCGATCGATCCTGCGGCGCTCGAGGGAGTCCGGGGGTTCCTCGACCTCGCCTGGCGGCTCGGGCTGCTCGTGGCTCAGCTCGACGAAGCGGCTCCGAAGTCGTGCTCGATCGCGTATCGAGGCGAGATCGCCTCCCGCAACACGCGGCTCGTCACGAGCGCGTTCGCGGCCGGGCTCCTCGAGGCCGCCATCGAGGACGTCAACATCGTCAATGCCGAGATGCTGCTTCGCGAGAGGGGCATCGATCTCATCGAACAGAGCCGGACCGATCCCGGTGCGTTCAGCTCGGTCGTCGGGGTCGATCTCGTTTCAGGCGGCCGGGTGCACCGTGCCGCGGGAACGCTGTTCGGCCATTCGATGCCGCGACTGGTGCAGCTCGAAGGGCACCGGCTCGAGGCGTATCTCGACGGCACGCTGCTCGTTTTCACCCACCAGGACGTTCCCGGCATCATCGGAAGGGTAGGAACGGCCTTTGGAGGCCTCGGCGTGAACATCGCCCAGATGTCGGTCGGGCGAACGGCCCCCGGCGGCGAGGCGATCGGAGTTCTCAACATTGACTTGGAACCGGGCAGGCTCGATCAGGAACCGAGCGAGGAGGCGATCCGGCAGGTGCTCGCCTGTCCCGGGGTGCGGTCGGCCAGGGTCGTTCGGCTTCCCCCAGCCGGGCAGCTGCCGCTCTGGCTCTCGGGGGCCCGCCGTCCCCAGGCTGGGCATGCCGACAAAACGGGGTAACGCGAAAAAACGGGCAGGGCGAGACCGGTGGGGGGCTGAACGGCGGTACTAATTCCCCGGCGATAATTCGCCGGCAATAATTCGCCGGCAATAGGACCCCGGCAATAGTTCGCCGGCAATCGGGCGAAATCGTTCCGTGGGAACCGAGGAGTCTTCCGTGCCAGCCTCGCAGGAGCATTCGTCTTCGCAGGCCGTGGCATCGGCGGAGGCCCAATTCGCCCGCTGGGCGGACGATCACCTCCAAGTGCTCCACCGAGTCGCCTACCGGCTGCTCGGAAACGCCCATGATGCCGAGGATGTCGTGCAGGAAACGTTCCGCTCCGCGTGGGTGAGTCGTCACCTTTTCGATGCCTCCAGGAGCGAGCGAGCCTGGCTTCTGGCGATCCTGCGCCGCCGCGTCGCCGACTCGTGGCGGCACCGCCAGGACCGGGAACTTCCGCTCGGTGACGGCACCCTCGACATCGCAGCCCAGAGTTCGCCGGCTCCGTGGGATGACGAGCTTTCGTCGCAGGTCCAGCGGGCCCTCGGCCGGCTGACCGTCGAGGTTCGCGAGACGCTCCTCCTCGTGGTGGTCGGAGAACTCACCCATCAGGAGGCCGCCGATCTGCTTCGCGTGCCGCTCGGGACGGTGCTCTCGCGGGTGAGTCGGGGCAGATCACGACTGAGGCAGTACCTCATCGAGGCCGGCGACCTCGATGATGCTGCCGACACGGAGCGGCGGAGAGCATGAAACAGTCGCACGACAATTCCGGCCGGCGCAATGCCGGCCGCCACGATGACGCCGCGATCCGGGGGGAGCCGCCGTTGGATCGGGTCGAGGCCGACTCGCGGATCGACGCTGTCCTCCGGGAGGTGTCGCCCCGAGGCATCCGAAGGCCCGGGCTGGTCGAGCTTTTTTCCGACGACGCGATCGATCGGCTGCTCCGCGATGTTCCCTGTCGCATGGAGTCGGTCCGGCCGTTCGCCGCCCCGGGAGGGCGACGAGTCGAGTCCGGTCGGGATGCGGCATTTCCGAGGCTCGGCCGGCGGCCGGTCGGGCCGGCGGCCGAACGTCCCGCACGGCCAAATCGGCTCGTGAGGTCGGCGATCCGCATCTCCCGTGACGCGTTGAACGTGGTGGCCGTGTTGTCCGTCATCGTGTCGACGTTCGCCGCGAGCGTCGTCGCGTCGCGGTGGCTGTCGCAGCCCGTGGCCAGGGGGGTCGCAATCCCGCCGCATCGGCTCGACTTCTCCGGTTCCGCCGCGGCTCGCGTCGATCCGGTCGTCGGTGTCATCGCGGGTAGAAAGCCTCTTGAATCGCCGGGCTCGTACGCTGACGATCCCGAGCCGATCTCCGAGGGCCGCGGGGCCGACACGACCGCCGATGTCGCCTCGGGCAGCCGCTCCGGAGGCGATGGGCCCGTGAATGCATCGATCGGCACCGACGAGGCCGGCGTCCGTCGCGCTGCTCCCCTGCGGAGTGGGCCCCTGCCGGAGGTGAGGGCCGCGCCGGTGTCGAGCGGCGAAGCCGGCCGTTGGGCGGGTGAGGCTGGCCGCAAGCCGTCCCGTCCTGCGGGCGATTCGTTGCAGGTCGTCGTGGCTCGTCCGGCGATCGGTCGTTCCGTGCCGCACCACCGCGGCTACGACCTCGCCTTCGAGATGACCAGCGGTGAGGCTCCGTTCGTCGATCCATCGTTGACGCCGGCGCTCGCCGTGGATGCCCCTCCGCTAACACGGCGAACCGACAGTTTCGATCGTGTCGAGCGGCTCCTGGCCGTCGGCGGCGTGCGTCGCGACCGGCTCCGTCAGGCGGTCGTCGGCATGCGGGTCGAGGAGGTCCTTGCGGCCGTTCGTCCGGCGGCAACACCGTCTCCCGCGGTGCCGCCGTCGTCGGCGGGGGCGGCTGCCGCGGCACCATCGATAAGCCTTGCCGGGGGAGCTTCGATCTCGGGGCGGCCGAACGCGAGGCTGCTCGAGGTGAGCATCGCGGCTCCGCGATCGTCGTTGCGGCCGGCCGGGAATCTGGTGTTCGTGCTCGACGCCTCGGCCGCCGCCGGTGCCGACGAGGTGTGGCCCGCCATCTGCCGTGGCGTCGAGGATGCGATCCTTCGCCTCGACCCCGCGGCGTCGATCACCGTCGTCGCCTTCGCCGAAAGGCCCGTCGTGATCGCGAGCGGCGTGCCGGCTCGGGAGATGATCGACGTCCGTCGCCGACTCATTCACCTGCGGCCGCGTGGCGGCGGCGACCTGCATGGATGCATGGCGATGGTTCGCGGAATGACGGCAGCTTACGAATCGCCGTCGCGATGCGTGGTCGTCGCCCACGCCGGGTCGATCGCGCGGGCCGAGCGGGACGAGGATCCCGACCTTGCCGCGTGGAGGCGGTCGCAGCAGATGGTCCGTGAAGGGAATCAGTCGAAGCTTGCCACGGCGAATGCGGCGGTCGGCCGAGATGCCGGATCCGCCATGGACGTCGTGGAGATCGATGCGGTTTCCGGAGCGACCGGCCAGGCCGCAGAACGAAACGGGGCGTCGCTCGTGGAGGGAGTCGGACTCGATTCGATGGTCATTCGCCGATCGATCGTCGCGGCTGCCCTGGGGTCGGATGCACCGCCCGGATTCCAGGCCTGCCGATTGGAGGTGGCGTTCGACCCGGCGCAGGTGGCCGGCTATCGGCTCGTCGGCCACCGTCGGCGGGTCGTCGAGATGGCGTCGTCGCAACCGTCGGCGGTCGATCTGGCCGACGGCGAGGTCGTCCGCGTACTCTACGAGGTCGTGCTGCGGGAACGCGATCCGAGCGGCCGGTCCGGGGCCTCGCCACGGTCGGCCCTCGCCACGGCCACATGCCGGTATCGGCGGCCCGGTGAGGCCTCCGAGTCGCGGGCTGTTGCCGGAATCACGGCGTCCCAGCTGGCCGTCGACTCGCAGGGCGGGGATCGTTCGGTCGAACTGGTTTGGCTGGCGGTGGCGATCGCCGAACTGGCTGCCGGATCGGCGCACGTGGAGTCCCCGCAACGGCTTCGTGAGGCCGTGCGGCTTCGGTTCGAGCGGGGCGGCGATGGGGCGGCATCGTCCACCGGAGGCGATCCTGCCGCCGAGGCGGGCTCGATGCTGCGTGTGCTGAGAGACATCTGGAACGCTCTCTGAACGATCGCCGAGTTTGACGCCACCTGCCCGCCGTTCCACAATATCGTTCGCAGCCCTTCCGATCGCCCTCCATCCCGCCCGCGACCGCCTCGATGTCGAAGTTTGCCGCTCGCCCGGAAACGCCAACCGCGGATTCGCCGCCGAACCGTCGGCCCGGCCGGAAGGCCTGGCCTCATCTGGCGGTCGTGGCCGTGTTGATGCTGTCCTGCGTCGCTTCGGAGTGGCGGCCCGCCATCGCCCGGGAAGACGTCGCCGCCGAAAACCGAACCGCACTGGAGATCTCGACGGAACTCCTGCTGGACAGGCTCGTCGAGCAGGGCGACAAGGCGATGCCCGACGTCGTGCTCTGGGTGCTCGACCGCGTCGATGCCGACGATTCGCTCAAGGCGCTCCGACGTTCGAGCCGGTTTCGGCGAGGTGTGGCGCTCGTGGCGCTCACCCGCAGGGAGCTTGACACGACGAAGAAATCCAAGCTCCTCGAACAGGCCCTGCAGTGTTTCGACGACTTTCTCGCCGCCGCGCCGGATGACGCCGAGGGGGGCAGCGAGCGGATCACGACCCTCGTGGAGAAAGGGAGCGTGCTCGTGGAGCGGGCGAGGATCGCGGTCTCCCAGTCGAAGTCTTCCAACGCCGACCCCGAGGCTTCGCTCGCGGTGGCCGTGAAGTTCTTCGACGAGGCGTTCGCCAGCTTCGAGGCCGCGGAGAAGGCGGTGCTCGTGAAGCTGCGGAGCGTCGGCGAGCAGCTCGCGGCGTTCGACGCCGCGAAGAAGGAAGGAGCCGACACGAGGGACGGCAAGCAGCCCACCGTCGGACGAAAAAAGAAGACCGGCGCCGAGCAGAAAAAGGAGGCGGGGAAAGTCGAGGAGCTCTCGGAGGAGCAGGAGCGGCTGCGGGGACAGTTGCTGAGCACCCGCCTGCTCCTGGCGAGTTCGCGGTTTGAAAAGTCGAAGGCCTTTGCACCGGGAAGCCAAGGCTGGAAAGAGGCCCTCGACGATTCCTCGAAGCGGTACGCGGAGCTCTATTCCAAGTACAGCACCCGCGGCGTGGGGCTCTTCGCCCGCTATTTCGAGGGGCGAAACCAAACCGTCATGGCGGAGGCCGCGGAGAAGCCGGAGGACCGCAAGAAGCTCCTCGAGCAGGCGGTGGCGACGCTCGCGGACGTCCGCGCGCTCGAAGGGGGCGGGTTCGTGCCAACGCTCAAGGCGAAGGCGTACAACACGACGTTCGAGTGCTGGATGGCATTGAACGACGTCGCGGGCTTCGACGAGGCCGCCGAGAAGTTCGTCGCGGCGGCCGTCACCCCCGACAAATACGTCGGCGTCGACGGTGGCGACTGGCTCGGAATGAAGTTTCGCGGTGCGACGCTGCTCGCGCGAAAGGCCGAGGCCGAGGGGCCCAAGGGACGTCCCAAGCTCAAGACCGCGCAGAAGATCGCGATGGAGGTCGCCAAGGTCAATCGTGACTACGCGAAGGAGGCCCGCGAGCTCTTGTCCAAGCTCGGCAGGAGCGCGGGCGAGGAGCAGGCGCAGTCGTTCGAGGCGGCGATGGACGAGGTGGGCGTGCTCGTCGGCAACTGGAAGTCAAAGTCGACGGAGGCGAAGGAACTCGAAAAGGGGGGCAAGTCCGAGGAAGCCGGCAAGGCGAAGGAGGAGGCGGCCGCCTTGCGCGACAAGGCGATCCAGTCGCTCGTCAAGGCGATGCCGACCGCGACCGACGAGGAGTTCGACCGGCTCAACAAGGCCCGCTACATGACGACCTTCCTCCTCTACGACGCCAGGCGGCTGCACGAGGCCGCGGCGCTCGGCGAATTCCTCGTCGAACGCTATCCGAACGCGGTCGGCAGCAGGGATGCCGCACGGGTCGCGATGGCAAGCTGGCAGCTTTTGGCGAAGGAAGGGCCGCCGGTCTGGTCGGCCGACGCCCGACGCCGCTCCGCGGAACTCGCCGGCCTCATCGTGAAGATCTGGCCTGCCGAGGGCTCGAGTGCCGACGCCGCCGTCGTTGCGATCGCGTCGGCTGCCGCCGAGGGCGACGTGAAGCGGATCATCAGCCTGATCGATACCGTGCCCGCCGATGCGCCCCGCCGGGCCGAGGTGCTGATTCGTGGTGGCAGCCTGCTCTGGAGAGCGGTGCTCGATCGGAGGCGGGTTGGCGACGACGCCCAGGACGACGCCGCGGGTCCGCCCGTCGAGAAAGTTCTCGCGAAGGCGACGCAGGCGATCGACGCCGGCCTGGCGGCGGTTGCAGCCGCGGGCAAGCCCGACAAGCTGGCGGTCGCCGCGGCTCTCTACCGGTGCCAGATCGGCATGGAAGCCGGCGACGACAAGCTCGTGAGCGAAATTCTCACGCACCCGGTGTACGGTCCCTGGACCGTCGTCACCAGCGGCGACGCCTCGGTCGTCGATCCGGTCGTGGCGGAGGAGTCCATGCGGCTTGCGCTCCGCTACTTCATCCAGACGGAAAAGCTCGACGACGCCCAGAAGGCGATGGACATGCTCGAGACTGCGGCCGGCGAGGGGGAAGACGCCGCCGAGAAGCTCGCGTCGATGTACCTCGCGATGGGGCGGGACCTCCAGGAGCAGCTCGCCGGCATCCTCGGCGGAGCCGGTGGCACCGGTGGAGCTGGTGTGACGGACGAAGCGAGGACGCGTGCCGGCAAGGTCGTGGCCGGCCTGGAGAGGTTTCTCGACCGCGTGGCCGCGAAAGACAAGAAGATCTCGTCCCAGATGTGGGTTGCGAGCCAGTTCATGGCCCTCGGGGCAGGTCCGGGCCAGCAGGGGGCGGCGATCACGCAGGTCGTAGCCAAGGAGAAGCGTCGGAGCTTTCTCGCCCGCGCCGCAGACGTGTATGAGTCGCTCCTCAAGTCCGACGACCCGAAGATCAAGGATAGCGAACTCTCGATCCGGTTGAGGCTCGCGACGGTCTACCGTGAACTCGAGCGATGGGACGATGCGATCGGCCATCTCGAGTGGATCGTCCGCCAGCCCAAGGGCGTCAACATGCTCGCGGCGCAGTGGGAGGCGGCGACGTTTCTCGCAGCGGCCGGCGCGGCAAAGAAGGACACGGAATACCTCAAGCAGGCGATCGTCGGCCGCCAGGGAGAGGTGGTTTTCTGGGGGTGGAGCGGCATCGCCAACAGGCTCCAGAAGCAGGCCTTGGCGGGTGGGACGAACGAGAAGGCCTTGGAGAGTCGCAGGCGTTTCTTCGAAGCCCGGCTCAACGTCCCGAAGACACGCTTGAAGCGGGCCGAGGTGGGTGAATCGGCCGATCGGGCGAAGCAGTTCGAGATGGCCGAGCGGGACATCATTTTCATCCACAAGCTTTACCCCGACATGGGGGGCAAGGAGTTTCGGGGGCAGTTCGACAAGCTTCTCGAGGAGATCCAGAAGCAGCTCGACCGCCCTTCGAAGCGAGGCATCGAGGATCTGGACGCGCAGCTCCAGGCGGAGCAGAGTCAAAAGCCGTCGGACCAGGACAAGTCGGAACAGAACAAGTAAGGGCGATGAATGCGATGAAGCAGGCGACTGTCGAAGGGATCAACGAGGCGATCGAGAAGCTGCGTGGTGCGATTTTGGGCGATCCGCGATGGCAGGCCGGAACGGGCATGACGAAGGACGATGACGCCAGAAAGGGCGACGCGATGAAGGGCAACGGTATGAAGGATGCTGCTGACCGATTCGTAGTCGCTTCGGCGGCGGCCGGAAATTCGCGCCGGAAAAATCCGCGCCGGTTGGCGGCCCGGGCGGTCGTGCCGCTCCTGGCGGTCATGCTGCTCGCGATGACGGCCGGCCGTGCCCAATCAGCCGATTCGGTCGACCGGGTGATGCTGCTGCCCTCCGGTTCCGTGAGTGGGAAGGTGACGGCAACGTCGCCAGGAGGCATCGATCTGGAGGGCCGCGACGGACAGACCAAGAAGGTTCCGATCGAAAAAATCCGTGAGCTCCAGTTCGGCGGTGAGCCGCAGGATCTCAAGGCCGCCCGCACGCTGCTCATCCGCGGACGGCCAGCCGACGCGCTCGAGGACCTCAAGAAGCTGACGCCCGCCGACTTCGAGGGCGTCGATCCGCTCGTCATCCAGGAAAAGGAATACGTCGAGGCTGCAGCCTCGGCCAGGGCCGCCCTGCGGGGGACCGGCGACGTGAAGGCCGCCGGCGGGCTGGTGAGCGGCTTCCTGACGAAGAATTCCAAGAGTTACCACACGCTCGAACTGCAGGAACTGCTCGGCGACCTGCTCGCCAAGGCCGGCCTGCCCGAGAAGGCGGCCGCCGCCTACGACAAGGTCGCGCTGGGGCCTCCTGCCTTCAAGGTGCGGGCCGCGTCCGCGAAGGCCAGGATGCTGTTCGACCAGAAGAAGTTCGACGAGGCGGCCAAGGCGTTCGACGAGGCGATCGCGGTCGATGCCAACGACGAGGCGAGCAAGGCCCAGAAATGCGCGGCAGGCTTGGGAAAGGCGAAGTGCCTGGCCCAGGCGGGCAAGGCGGCCGAGGCGGTCTCGCTCGTGCTCGTGTCGATCCGGCAGGCCAGCCCCGAGGAGAAGGAGATGCTCGCCGAGGCCTACAACACGCTCGGGGCGGCCCACCGCGCCGGCGGCAAGGAGCAGGACGCCCTAATCGCGTTCCTCACGGTCGATCTCGTGTACAACTCCGTTCCCGAGGCCCATGCGGAAGCTCTTGCGAACCTTGTCGAGTTGTGGCAGAAGGCAAACAATCCGGAGCGGTCGAGGCAGGCGATGCAAAGCCTCGAGACCTCCTATCCGGAGAGTCCCTGGGTGAAGCTGGCGAAGGCGACGGTCGGCAAGACGTGACCGCGTTGCGTGAACGAAACCATTGAACGGACGAAACCACAGTAGCTTTTCGAGGAGATGAGCATGGAGTCGGTTGTCGGAAAAGGATCCCGCGGAACCCTGGTGTCGCGTCTTGCGGCCGTCTTGTGCCCATGGCTCGCGTGGCTGGGGTGCATGGCCGTGCCTGCCGCCGTGATGACGACCACGGCGACCATGATGCCGTCCGTTGCCGTCGCCCAGGAAGAGGACGCCGGAGGGGCTGAGGCCGAAGGGGAGAGCATGCTCGTCTTCTTCTACAACGCGCTCGGCATCCGCTACACGATCGTGTTTCTCGCCATCTCGTTCGCTTTCGTGGCGATCATGGTGATGATCTTCATGCAGCTGCGGAGGACTGTCATGATCCCGCCTGGACTGGCCGAAGCCTTCGAGGCGCACTGCAATGCGAAGGAATATCAGCAGGCGTTCGAACTCGTGAAGGCCGACGACTCCTACCTCGGCCACCAGCTGGCGGCCGGCATGGGCAAGCTCCAGTCGGGCTACGCCGCCGCGATCGAGTCGATGCAGGACACCGCGGCCGACGACACGATGAAGCTCGAACACAAGGTGAGCTACGTGGCGCTCATCGGGGCGCTCGCGCCGATGTTCGGCCTGCTCGGCACGGTCGACGGGATGGTCGCCAGCTTCATGCAGATCGCCCGCGCAACCACGGCCCCGAAGCCGAAGGATCTCGCGATGGGCATCTCGATGGCCCTCATCACGACGCTCGTGGGCCTCTGGCTCGCCATCCCCGCGATCGGCTTCTTCGCGATGTTCAAGAACTGGCTTCAGCGGCTGACGGCCGATGCCGACGCCGAGGCGATGCGGCTCATGAGCCGATTCCAGGCCGCGGGAAAGAAGTGAGCCGGCGTCTTTGGCGAGACCACTCCGTACGGGGCTGAAACAATGGCACGAAGAAAAAGCGGCGGGCCAAACTCCACCGAGATCGACATGACGCCGATGATCGACATGACGTTCCAGTTGATCGCGTTCTTCATGTTCGTCAGCAACTTCTCCGAGGCCGAGCAGGACGACCGCATCCAGTTGCCGCAGAGCCAGTTGGCGAAGCCGAGCGACGCGCCGATCGAGGCCCCGATCACGCTCCAGCTGACAAGCAAGAGCTCCGTCGTCTACGGAGGAGAGCTTGTCGGCATCGGTGAGCTCGGGAGCTACCTCGAGCGGGAGAAGTCGGTCCTGCTCGATGCCGGCAAGGAGCCGAACGCTTCGACCGTGATCGTCCGGGCCGATGCGGCCGCGAAGACGGGCGAGGTCCAGGAGATCATCAAGGTCTGCCAGGAAAAGGGCTTCGAGAAGTTCGCCCTGCGGGCGAAGTACGAAGAGCCCAAGTAGCGGAATTCCAGCCGGCGAAACAACAGGAAAGGTCGCGACCATGGCCAAGCGTCAAGCGCAGCTCGCCGACAAGATCGACATCAACATGACGCCGATGATCGACATCGTGTTTCAGTTGCTGGCGTTCTTCATCATGTCGCTGAAGATCATCGCCGCGGAGGGGGATTTCGACGTGCGGATGCCGCTCGGAGTCTCCGCCGCTCCACCCGACGAGCAGCAGGTTCCGCCGATCAAGATCAAGCTCTCGGCTGGCGATTCAGGTGATCTCGCCGGGATCACGGTCAACGGCTCGCCGGTGGCCGACTTCGATGAGCTGCGGTCGAGGGTCCTGAAGTTCGTCGGCAACGATACGGGGCCGAACTCGGTCGCCGAGAAGACCGAGGCCGAGCTCGATTGCGACTATGGGCTGAAGTACGAGAACGTCGTGAACGCGATCTCGGCCGTGTCGGGCCGCGTGGAGAACGGCGAGATCATCGAGCTCGTGAAGAAGATCAAGTTCGCGCCGCCGAAGAAGAAAAAGAGCTGACAGAGGGTCAGACTTGCCCGGTTCGGGGCTGCCCCTCACGGTCCTTTTGTTCGCAGGCCGTTCAGCTGCGGGGGTGGAATCGCTCGTGGATCCGTCGGAGTCGGGTGGCGTCCACGTGCGTGTAACGCTGGGTTGTCGCGATGCTCGCGTGGCCGAGCATCTCCTGCACGTGACGAAGATCGACGCCGCCGGCGACCAGGTGGGTCGCGAAGCTGTGGCGGAGCGTGTGGGGATGGATGTCGGCTGGGAGGCCGGCGGCGGCGGAGCGGTCACGGACGATTTCCCAGATCCGCATCCGCGAGAGCCTGTTGCCCCGCGAAGAGAGGAGCAGCCACCGTGGCTCCGGGATGACGCCGGCGGCGAAGGAGCGGCGGGGGCCGTCGAGCCAGCGGCGGACGGCCTCGATCGCCCGTCGGCCGAGCGGCACGATCCGCTCCTTGTCTCCCTTGCCTCGGCACTTGCAGAAGCCCTCGGAGGCATGGACGTCGGCGACGGCCATGTTCGCCACCTCGCTTGCGCGGCAGCCGGTCGCGTAGAGCATCTCGAGGAGCACGCGGTCTCGGATTCCCTCGGGGCTGCGGGAGTCGGGCGCCTCGAGGAGGCGATCGACCTGGTCGGTCGAGAGGGATGACGGCACCGCGAAGTCCGGATGGGAACCGGCCAGCAGGTCGGCCGGGCTGCGGTCGATGTGCCCCTCGAGCTGCAGGTAGCGGTAGAAGCTGCGGAGCGTCGCGGTCGCCCTCGCCACCGACGCCCGCGAGAGGCCCTTCCCGTGGAGGAAGCTGATGGAGTCGCCGAGATCGGCCGAAGAAAGCGAAAGCGGCGACCGGCCGGCCAGCCAGTCGGAGAAGCCGGAGAGGTCGCGGGCATAGGCCGCGATCGTGTTGGCCGAAAGCCCTCGTTCGTGGCGGACGTAGTCGAGGAAGCCCTGCACGAGCAGCGGCATGGGCGGTCCTGCGGGGGGACCGGCCGTGGCTGCGGTGTCGAGAATGACGCGTCGGGGCGGTCTGGGCATCTCGGCTGGTCCGCGGCTGACTTCCTCGTTTCCAAGCGTGGTATCGACCGGGGGGCACGCCCCTTTCCGCCTTGGCGGTTATGATCCCTACGACCGGCCACACCCCGCCCGGTTCGCTCTGGAGTTCGATCGTGTCGAAGACCCGTCCCGCCGACCGCAAACCCCCCCGTCCCGCAGTGGCACCGACCGATGAGGAGGGCCTCGAACGGCTCCAAAAGGTGCTCGCTGCGGCCGGTCTCGGCAGCAGGCGTTCCTGTGAGGAACTCATCACGACCGGCCGCGTCGAGGTCGATCGGCAGGTCGTCACGACCCTCGGGACCAAGGTCGACCCGCGGTCGCAGGAGATCCGCGTGGACGGCGAGAAGCTCCCTGATCCTTCGCGGGTCGTCTACCTGCTCAACAAGCCGGTCGGCGTCGTGACGACCAACTTCGACCCGACCGGCAGGCCGCGCGTGGTCGATCTCGTTCCCGGAGAGCGGCGGCTGTTCGCGATCGGAAGGCTCGACCGGATGAGCGAGGGTCTGATCCTCGTGACGAACGATGGCGACCTCGCCAACAGGCTGGCGCATCCGCGGTATGGCGTCGAAAAGAAGTACCACGTGCAGGTGGCCGGCGTGCCGACCGAGGAGACGCTCGACAAGCTCCGCCGGGGCGTGCCGCTTGCCGAGGGCGTCGCCCGCGTCCGCCGGGTCGCGATCCGGTCTTCGCACAAGCTGAGCAGCGTGCTCGAGATGGTGCTCGACGAGGGGAAGAACCGCGAAATCCGCAGGATCCTCGCGGCGGTCGGCCACAAGGTTCACCAGCTCAAGCGGGTGGCCGTCGGGTCGCTGTCGCTCGGCGACCTTCTGCCGGGACAGTGGCGGCGGCTGGGATGGGAGGAGATCCGCAAGCTCCGGGAAGAATCGATGCCATCCGTCGGCGGCCGTGAGGCCGTCCGGAGGCCACCGCGAGACGGCAGGCCGCAGCGGCGGGCCGGGAACCGACGGCCGGGCCAACGACCTGGCGATCGAACCCCGCGCGATGAACGCTCCGGCAAGGCGGGGCGGGCCGGCGGCGGACCGGCTGGCAAACTCGGCGGTGGTTCCCGCCGCAGGCGGCTCGGCAAGGCGTCGGACTGGCGACGTTCGAAGGGTGGTCGGCCCGCAGCGAAGGGGGACGCATGATCGACGTGACTCATGCACCTCAGGCATCCTGCTCGGCCGGAACCGCGACGGCCGAGGTGGCAAGCGGCACGATCGTGCGACACGAGCGGATCGCCGAGGGCACCTGGCGGCTCCGGGTGCTCGCGCCGAACCTCGCCGCGACCGCGCGGCCCGGCCAGTTCGCGATGGTGAGGCTGCCGGGGCGTCTCGATCCGCTCCTGGCGCGGCCGCTGGCGGTCTACGAGACGGCCCTCCAGGCCGATGGAGGCCCGCCCGGCCCGAGGGAAGCAGCCGCCGCCCGCTACGCCGATTTCATCTACGCCGTTCACGGAAAATTCACGCAGGCCCTGAGCCGTGTCGCCGTCGGGGAATCGGTCGAGTTCTGGGGCCCGCTCGGCAACGGCTTCGCCCCACATCAGGCCGGGCATCTCCTGCTCGTCGCCGGAGGCATCGGCCAGACCGCGCTTCTGGCCCTCGGCAAGGAACGGCTGGGCATCGCGCGGTATGGCGGGCCGGGAGTCGCGGCCGCCCGTGCCGATCGCGTGACCCTCCTCTGGGGCTGCCGCACCGGTTCCCTTTTCGGCGACGTCGAGGATTTTCGCGACGCCGGCATCGACGTGCACCTGGCCACGCTCGACGGTTCGGTCGGGAGAACGGGCACCGTCGTCGACCTCTTGGACGCATTTGCCGATGATTCGAAAGGCCCTGAAGCGTCGGGCGGACGAAGCGTGCGGATCGCCTGCTGCGGCCCCGAAGGCATGATGGCGGCTGTTTCGACGTGGGCAGCACGGCACGGCGTGCCGTGCGAAGTGTCGCTCGAGACGCCGATGGCCTGTGGGGTCGGCATCTGCTTCAGCTGCGTTGCCCCGGTCCGCGATGCTTCGGGCGGCTGGGACTACCGCCGCACCTGCATTGAGGGGCCGGTCTTCGACTCGACCCTCATCGCGTGGTGAGCCGCGGCCATTCTGGCCTCAGCCCTTCTTGCGGGCCTCAGCCCTTCTTGGCGGCGAGCAGTCGCGACGAGAGACGCGACTTGATCCGGGCGGCACGGTTGTGGTGGATCACCTTCGCGGCCGCGGCTCGATCGACGGTGCGGGCCGCCGTGCGAAACGCCTCGGCCGCCTCGTCGTGCTTCGCCGTCCCGGCCGCAGTGAGAACGCGTCGGATCGCCGACTTGATTTCCGATTTTGCGGCACGGTTCCGCTTGCGGCGGGCGAGATTCTGGCGGTTTCGCTTCTTGGCGCTGGCCGAATGGGGCATGGGTACTCTGGCAACGGGTTGCGGGGACTTTTCAGGATCCTTTGTTATGGCCGATGGAGTCGAGCTTGTCCAGCCGCTGGGCCACGTCACGGTAGCCGAAATCGAGCCCGGCGAGCGTGGATAGGTGCTTTTTGGCCAAATCGACGTCCTCCAGTCCGGCCGCCAGCACTCCCGCCCGGTAGAGCGCCCGCTTGCGGAGTTCGAGTTCCCGGTCGGTCAGCAGGTCGACCGCCGTGGCGTAGTTTCGCATGGCGAGCTGGTACTGCTTGATCTTCTGGAAGCACTCCCCGAGTTCGAGAGACACCTGTCCCCGTTTCCTCGGATCCTGGAGCGAGTCCTGGAAGTGACGGATGGCCTCGCCGAAATTTCCGGCGGCCTTCAGTCGCATCGCCAGCTCGTACTTCCACGTCGGGTTTTCCGGATACCTCGACGTACGGGCGGAGTAGACGTCGATCTCCAGCTTGAGGAGCTGCTGGCGGAGCTTGTCGAGCGTTGCCCGGGTCGTCTCGGTATCCTCCGCTTCGAGACGCTTTTCCGCGACGAGGATCCGCTGCCGGGCCCACCGCATCTGCCGGTCCTCGAGGTGCTCGCGGACCTTCAGGTCGTTGCCGGACGCGGCCAGCGCGTCGAGCAGCGTCTTCTCGGCATCGGCGATCGATCCCGACCGATCGTGGAGGTCGGCCAGTTCGAGATAGTTCTCGATCTCGGTCGGCTTCGTCCTGATCAGGGCCTTCAGCTCCGCGGCCCGGTCGGTGGCCGTGGGCTCGCCGCCCGACCCGGCCTTCGCGGCTCCTCCCCTGCCGGCGAGGCCGTGCCCAGCGACGATCGTCTTCTCGACCTGGAGTCGGGCGATCTCCTTCTGCGCCTCCTCGGCGAAATTCTTCACGTTCGACACGCGGACCCAGCAGGCGATCGCCTGGTCGAACTCGCCGCGGTCGGCCAGGAACCTGGCACACTGGCGGTTCACTTCGACCTCCGATGGAGCGGCGTCGAGTGCGGCCTTCAGGTAGACCCGCTGGGTTTCGATCTGCAGGAGGTTGCCGCATGCGTCGGCCATCGCGAGCAGGCAGGAGTGGTCGAAGGGATTCGTCTTGAGGATCGCGAGCCCCTGCTTGAGCACTTCTCCCCACTGCGCGGCAGCGGCGGCCTTCTTCATGCCGGCCTTCGCCCCGACGTTGAACAGGCCCGACAGTCCCGGCCCGCGGCTCTTTCCGCCGTGCTTCTTGCGGAGGACTCCGAGCAGGTTTTGCAGGTAGATCGCGTTGCCGGGATCCCCGAGGACGCACTGCTGGAACATCTCGATCGCATAATCGAGGTTCGTCGCGGCACTCTGCGTTCCCCGCTGGAAGCACTGCGACAGCCGGGCGCGATCGTTCGGGGAAAGATTCGAGGCCGCCGTCTGTGGGGTTGGCGGCACGGCCGCTGCTTCGCTCGACATGATTACAATCGTAACAGACGTTCTACCGTGGCGGGAGCCCGGCGAATCCATATCTTCAGAGCTGATGTCGCCTTCAGGACAACCATCGAGCCGACCGATCGACGAGGCGTCCTCCGCCGCAGCCTCGCGTCCTCGGGTCCGATTCGTCGGTGCCGGGCCTGGCGCCGTGGACCTGCTGACCGTGAGGGCGATGCGGGCCATCGAAGCCGCCGAGGTCGTGGTGCACGATCTGCTCGTGCACGCGAGCGTGCTCGCACTGGCGCCGTCGACCGCGCGGCTCGTGCCGGTGTCGAGGGATTCGATCGCCGGGGGTGAGACGGGCGACGCGGGCCTCGAGACCGGACGAGCGCTCCGCGACCTCGCCTTGGCCGGCACGAACGTCGTGCGTCTCAAGGGAGGGGATCCGTCCGTCTTCGCCCGCCTTGCCGAGGAGATGCAGCCCTTGCGGGAGGCGGGCATCGACGTCGAGATCGTGCCCGGCGTGACCGCCGCCGTCGCTGCGGCCGCCACCGCGTGCATCCCGCTGACGAGCCGTACGCATGCGTCGGCCGTCGCCCTCGTCACCGGGCACCATGCGGGCGAGAGCGGTGGTCTCGATCTCGAGCGGCTGGCCGTGATGCCGGGCACGCTCGTCTTCTACATGGGCGTCGAGCGGCTCGAGGAGTGGTCGCTTCGGCTCGTCGCGGCAGGTCGCCGCGGTGACACGCCCGTGGCGATCGTCTCGCAGTGCGGATGGCAGGGGGAGCGAATTCTCCTGACCACGCTCGCCGACGCTTCGGAGGCCGCATCGAGGCATGCGATGGTCTCGCCCGCGGTCGCGATCGTCGGCGAAGTCGTCGGCGAGAGCGGACGCCCAGGTGAACGTGCCGGGCCGCTGCCTCGCGCAGTCGTAGCGGGGCCTGGCCGGCCGCTTCTCGGCAGACGGATCGTGGTAACGCGGCCCGAGGGGCAGGCGGACGAACTCGCCGCGCGGCTTGCGGCACTTGGAGCGGAGTGTCTGAGCGTGCCGGCCATCCGCATCGAGCCGCCGACCTCGTGGGAGCCCATGGATGCGGCGATCCGAGACATCTCGACATTCGACTGGGTCGTGTTCTCCAGCGTGAACGGAGTGGCGGCGTTCGTCGGGCGGCTGCGGGCGATGGTTCGAGACGGCAGGCACCTCGGCACGGTCAGGCTCGCCGCGGTCGGGGCGAAGACGGCGTCGGCGCTGACCGCGGCCGGGTTTTCCTGCGACCTCGCGCCTTCGACGACGTATTCGGCGGAGTCTTTGGCAGGGCTGCTCGTGAACGGCCCGCCATGCAGACGGTTTCTGCTCGTGAAGGCCGACAGGGGGCGGGACGTGCTCGCCCGCAGGCTCGCGGCCGCCGGCCATCACGTTCGGGAGGTGGTTGCCTACCGCAGCATCGACGTCGCTTCCATCGATCCCGCGGTGGCCGCTTCCCTCGCTCGCCGGCCTGCCGACTGGATCACGCTCACGAGCCCCGCGATCGCGTCCGCCTCGATCCGCCTCCTCGGGGATCGCCTGGCCGGGGTCCGGATCGCGAGCTTGAGCCCGCTGACATCGGAGGCGATTCGGGCCTCCGGAAGGGAGCCGGCCGTGGAGGCCGCCGCGGCCACGGCGGAATCCCTCACGGCCGCAATCGTGACCTGCGAGCAGTCTTCGCCCGCGTCTTCTGCGGCTTCGTCAGGGCTTCTCCAGCTTTCCAGCAGGCGACCCTGACGCTTCTGCGTGCGTCCCGCCTGCGGATCGAATCGCAAGCCCTCGTCGGCCGATTCGACTTCCCGGGGGAAACGAAAAATGCCGTCCGAAGCTTCTTCCGCCGTCGTGTCGATCTGCTGCCGTCTGCCGGACGGCTGCAAGCCCGAGATTCTGCAGGATTGGACGCGGCCCGTCCGATCGGCACGGCTGGCCGTCACGTGGATCGTCAGCCCGGCCGATCTCGAGGCCGCGGCCGGTCAGCTGGCATGCCGCGACGAGCTCGATGGGCTGGCGGTCGAAGTGCCGAACGAGTGGTTCGCTGCCGACGTGCGGCAGTCGCTCATTCGTCAGCGACTCGCCGCGATCCGCAGGGCGGCTGCCTCGCTCGATGCGGTCGTGATCCGCTCCGCAACGGGGGCGGCTCCGCCGGCAGCCGTGCGGCCGGAGCTTCTCGTTGAGCATGGCGTTCGGCTGGTGGTGACGAAGGACATCGGCCGTTGGCATGGCCGGCGCAGCCGTCGGCCGGGCCCGCCGGGATGGTCTTGCTCGAGCCCCGTCTGGGGGCTCTGGGAGGTGGGGTTCGCGCCGAAGACCCCTCGCGGATGGTTCGGCGGGATGCTTCCCATCATCCTCGGTCCGTCGTTCGAGTCCGGCATGCTCTCCGTCATCCAGACGGGTCAGGTCGCCGGCCAGTCGAAGCGGGAGGCTCGCCAGCGGTTCGAGCGCACGCTGCACTGGATCGCCAGATGTGCCGCCGCGCGACGCCCGCGGATCGACGCGGTCACTCTCTCGCAGCTTGCGACGATCCTCGCCTCCGCTGCGGGCGGCGGCGGCCAACGCAGCGTCCTCGCCGCCGCCTGATCAGCGTCCTCGCTGCTGGCTACCCAGCGTCCTCGCTGCCGGCTACCCAGCGTCCTCGCTGCCGGCTACCCAGCGTCCTCGCTGCCGGCTACCCAGGGCGGTCAACGGCGGGCGGCACCGGCGGCCCAGAGCAGGTAGGTCACGATCACCGCGGCCACCGCCATGCCGACGTCGAGGGCAACGCTCACCCGCTGAAATGGGACGGCGGCGGCCAGGTCGGCGATGAACACGACGCCGACCAGTCCCGTGAAAATCATGCCGGTCAACTGCGCTGCCCGAGACACGGTTTGCATCCTCCTCCGGTCACGTTCCATCCGACCGTGGCGAGAGGCTACCATACGCCCGTGCCGCTTGGCAGCGCGTGCCTCAGCCCCCCCGCCCTGGAACTCCCGATGAAGATGAATGGGTCCTCTTCCCACGGTGCGGCCGTTTACACCGGATCGTTCGACCCGCTCACGCTCGGTCACCTCGACGTCATCCAGCGGGCCGCGAGAATCTTCGATCGCGTGGTGGTCGGGGTCGGCATCAATCCCGACAAGCAGCCGATGTTCACGCTCGCCGAACGTGTGGATCTCGTCCGAAAATCGGTCGGTCACCTGCCCAACGTGCAGGTCGAGTCGTTCGACGGCCTCGCGGTCGCCTTCGTTCGCGCCCAGGGGGGCAAGGTTCTCCTGCGCGGCGTGAGGTCGCTCACCGACATCGAGGCCGAGTTCACGATGTCGCTCGCCAACCGCAACCTCGATCCCGAGATCGAGACGGTGTTTCTCATGACCGACGCCCAGTACTCCCACATCTCGTCGTCGCTCCTGAAGCAGATCACGCCCTTGGCGGACGACGCGGCGCTCGCGAAATTCGTCCCCGTTCCGGTCGTCCGGCTGCTCCGCGAGAAGCTGCGGTAGCATGCGACTCACACGGAAGCACGGGCCGCGATCCGAGGGGTGTTGACGCGACTTCTTGCGTTGATGCCCGGAGGAGCGTCGAACGTGCCGGGTTCGGGGCTGCCCATGCCCGTCACCGGATGCTCGCTGCGGGCATCCTGCCCTCCGCTCGCTCGGATGCCGACTTCGCTCCGCAATCCTTGCTTCGCTTGTCGGCATACGCCGGCTCCTGGGCACGGGCAGCCCCTCACGGTCGACTCTGGTCAACGCTGCTGGGTTCGGGGCTGCCCATGCCCGTCGCCGGATGCTCGCTGCGGGCATCCTGCCCTCCGCTCGCTCGGATGCCGACTTCGCTCCGCAA
>CAZPEM010000014.1:14918-36367 GCA_964585575.1 uncultured Chitinophagaceae bacterium | reverse complement strand
GCCGCAAGGATCTGTACGAGACCGGGCCGAACTGCCGGGAGTCGACGCTGCCGGAGGGGAAGTCGCCGAGGAGAAACACCTCGCCGCTCCCGAGCTTCCACTCGGCCTTACCGTCGGCGGCAGGCCGGTAGAGGACGTCCCGCCAGAGGAAGACACGCTCGACTGTCACGCTGCGGGCCGCCGAAGCGTCGCCGACGACGACGGTGAGCCTCGGCGTGCCGCTGGAAAGCACGTCGGGCCAGGCCTCCACGACCGACCACGCCGATGGCGGGTCCGTCGGGAGCCGCAGCGGCCTAGTGCCGCGGCCGGGGCCGGCTTCAGTCGCTTTGCCGTCGAGCCTCCACGCCACGGCGACGAGATGCCGGTCCACGCGTCCGGCGAGGAAGGCGAACACGCCCGGGCCCGAAGGCCGCCAGCGGACCATCCGGTCGCCGACGCCGATTGTGATCTCCTCCGCGGGCGGCGCCGGCGCAGCATGACCGACCCTCACGACGACGCACACTCCGACGTCGGCCACCGGCAGAAGCACGCGTCGCTCGGTTTCCGCGAAGGTGGCGTCGTCGAGGATCGATTCGCCGTCCGACGCGATCTGCCAATCGTCGCGACCCGCCGCGATGGCTTCTTCTCGCACGACCGTTGCCCGCTCCACGAACACCGCGGGCGGCGGCGGCATGACCCGGCCATCGAGTTCGAGGTCCCCCTCGACGATGCGAAGCGTCGCGGGCCCGCTCGCGGCGATCCGCTTGATCGCCTCCGTGCCGTCCGGCAAGACGGCGATCCACCGCTCGTGGATCGCAGGAGGTCGCCACCGGTCCCTCCACGGCATGACGCCGGTCGTGACCCGATCGCCCGGCATGAGATCGGGCGCCATGGAGAGCCCCACGACCTCGCGACGAACCGGCAGCGAGATCGCGAACAACACCGCCGCGAGGACCACCGAAACGAAACGCCGCATGCTCGCTCCCCGACGGCCTGTCACGCGTTCACCGCGTGATGGCGGCCCTTTGCCGTCCTCCTCCGGTGATTCACGTGAGGGCGAGCGGGCCGTCGCCGCAGTAGTCGGGATTGCCGAAGCGGACGAGCTCCGTGTGACCCATCGCGTGGGCGAGCGACAGGAGCAGCCGGTTGTGCGACACGCCCGGCAGGTCGAGCGATCGGCCAGTCCGAAAGCCGAGTCCGCCTCCGACGAGCACGAACGGGATGTCCTCGTGGGAGTGCGATTTGCCCTCGCCGAGCTCGTTCGTCCAGAGGATCGTGGTGTGGTCGAGAAGCGAGCCGTCGCCCCCGGGCTCCGGCGTCTCCGCGAGCCGTCTGGCGAGATGGGCGACCTCGCCCGCATACCAGGCATTGATCTTCGTGAGCTTCTCCTGCGCCGAGGCGTTGCTGTTGGGCTCGTGGGAGAGGTCGTGCTGCCCCTCCTCGATGCCGAGCCACTTCATGCGGGGCTGGCCGACGGCGTTCGTGTACTGGAGCGTCGCGACCCTCGCGAAATCCCCGGCGAGCGACGCCACCAAAAGCTCGATCTGCATCCGGCTGATCCGCGGCATCTGGTCGTTCTGCTCGACGACCCCCTGCTCGAGCACCGGCAGGGCGTGACGCACCTCCTCGTGATGGGATGAGAGTTCCTTCTCGAAGTCGCGGACGAGCGCCGCGTGCTCGTCGAGCAGCCGCCGATCCTCGGCCGGCAGCGCCGCCGAGAGCTTCGCGAGATCCTCGGAAAGCTCGTCGAGCACGCTCTGCATGCTCTCGCGGCCCTTCTGCCGACCGTAGAGCTTCTGGAACATCTGATACGGGTCGTCGATCGGCGTGATCGGCTTGTTCGGACCGGCATAGACCATCCGCGTCCAAGTGTCGGCGTGGTTCGGCACGAGCACACCGAACTCGAGCGAGCCGAACCGGCTTGCCGTCGCGGGGTTCGCCTGGAGAAAGCCGCGGATCTCCTGGTCGATCGAGCGGCCGCTCGCCCATCCGGCCGGCGTTTCGCTGCCCCCCTGCACGTTGCCGGGAAAAAGCTCGATGCCCGTCAGCAGGCAGCCGATCCCCCGCATGTGCCTGTCGCCGTCGCCGCGGATCTTGTTGTGAACACCCTTGAGCACGAGCAACCGATCCTGGAACGCCGCGAGCGGCTCGAGGATCGGTGGCAACGCGGGCACCCGGACCGGCCCCGGGGTGAGGAACGCTCCGGGGGTCGCCGGCCAGAACGCATTGCGGACGACGCCGTCGGGGCTGAAGACGATGACAAGCCGCTTCTTCGGCCCCGCGGACGACGCCGCCAGGCTCGGCAGGTTGCCCAGAAACGGAAGCAGGGCGGAACTCGCCCCGAGCGAGCGGAGGAAGTCGCGACGAAGGATCATGGAACGCTCCCGGGAGGCGGCGACGCCGCCATGACCATGATATCGACCACAAGCCGCCGGATGTCGAAGGAGCCGGCCACGAAGCCGGCCCGAAGCGTCGCAAGAGCCTCCGGCCCCCAGGCCCGCACCGGCTGCTTCACGATGGCGTGAAACAGGCTCTGCACGAAGGCCTCCTGGGCGTCCTGGCTGCCCACGAGGTAGGTGGCAAGCTCCCGAGCGCCGCGGAACGTCGCCTCATCGCCCTCCCGCGGCTGGTAGGAGCCCGAGGCGTCGATCGGCTTCTTCGTCTCGCCGAGGAGTTCGGTCGTGCGATGGCGGCCGATCGCGTCGAACTCCTCGAGCGCGAAGCCGAGCGGATTGATCATCGTGTGGCAGGTCTGGCAGGCGACGGCGCTCGTCTGGAGTTCAACCCGTTCGCGGGTCGAAAGCAGCGGATGGAGGTCGGGCGACAGGGGTGCGACCGCTTCCTGCGGCGGCTTCAAGACGTTGCCGAGCACGTTTCTTGCGAGGAAGACGCCCCGGTGGATCGGCGAGGTCGCCCCGGAATAGGCGAGCACGCTCATCAGGTAGGGGTGCGTGAGCACGCCCGCACGCCGGCCGTCGTCGAGACGCACGCGGCGAAACCCGGCGTCGAACGGCAGCGATGGTCCGTAGAGGGCCGCGAGCCGGCCGTTCACCGGCACTTCGTCGTCGAGGAAGAGCCGCCGCCAATCGCCTCCATCACGCCAGATGGCGTCCTCCAGGAAGAGCTCGAGGCTCGACCGCAACTCGGCGGAGAGCTCCGGGGAAAACTCCGAAAAGCGGGTCGCGTCCTTCACGAGCTCTGGCCCGTGGTCCACCCGCAACCAGCCGAAGAGAAAGTCACGGAGCTTCGAACGCGTCCTGCGGTCGGCGATCATCCGCTCGGCCTGACGACGGATCTCGTCCGGCTTCGCGAGACGGTTCTCCGCGGCCGCTTCCAGAAGCGGGGGATCGGGGATCGAGTCCCAGAGGGCGAAGGAGAGCCTCGCGGCCGTCGCGAAGCCGTCCGCCGGCCCGGCCGGCTCGCGGAAGAGGAACCGCGGCGACGAGAGGCAAAGCAGGATCGCCCGCTCGAGGCCCGTGTCGGCATCCGGGGCGTCGGCGAACGGCCGCTCGAGATACACCTGCTTCGCAGCCGCGTCGAGCGGCCGGCGGAAGGCCCGCTCGACGAAGGTCTTCGCGAAAGCCCGCAGCTTCTCGCCGCGGTCGGGGGCGTCGCGATTCACGCGGGCCAGCTGCTCCAGCCGGTGGCGCACGTGATCGGCGGTCTCCGCCGCCGCCGCCGTCGCCGCGGCGAACCACTCCTTCGAAACGGCCGAGCCGCGTTCGTAGCCGATGCTGCGGTCGTCCGGGGGAAACGGCGTCGCGACCACGAACGTCGGCGGGGCCCGCTGCGGGATGAGCCGGTGCGACGGCACGACCTCGAGCACACCGTGCGGCGGCTTCCAGAGGAGCTGGATCGACGCCTGCGCGGGCGGCTCGTGCTTCTTGTCGTCCACCCCCAGGTTCGCCTTCGAGAACTCGAGGGTCAGGGGATACGCCCGGCCGCCGAGCAGCCGCCGCGCCCCGCGATGCTCGATCGTGTCGCCGCTTTTCACCCACGCATCGACGAGCGGACGATCGGGAGGCTCGTCATTGAGGCGGAGCTTCACGCCATGACCGCTGCGGACGACGAACTCGTAGACGCCCGTCTCCGGCGGCACGATCGAGCCCGTCCAGCGGATCGAGAAACGGTTCGGCTCGAAACGCTCGGGATCGGGGCCCTCGATGCCGAAGTCGAAGTCGATCGTGGGATCGACCTGTTCGTAGACGAGCCCGAGCTCGCGGTTGAAGTCGCGGCGGTGGAAATACTCCGCGCGAAGCCCCCGGGAAACGTCGATCCCGGGGCCGCGGCTCCGGAAGCTGCCGACCAGGTCCGCGATCGTGTTCTCGAACTGCCGCACCGTCAGCCGCGAGAGATCCTCGCGGGCGGGACGGTTGCGGTCGCGGGCGACGGCGGAATAGAAGCTCTCGTGGATGTACTCCGCGACCCGTCGTGCATCGTCCCCCACGACCTTTTTCGGGTCGTCCTCGGGCATGGTTTCGTCGATGGAGCGGGTGAGCTGCGCGACCGAGAGCTCTCCCACGAGCGGCTGCGGGACGTCGGGCGTGCCCTTGCCCCCTTCGCCGTGGCACCGCTGGCAGTGCTCACGGTAGATGGCGATTCCAGCCTGCTCGCCGCCCGCGGCGAATGCCTGCAGGATGGCGAGGGCGACCGGCGGCATCCATCGCATGGCGGTGGAAGGCATGGGGCTCTCGTGCGTCTTTTCCCGACACGAAACTATATCGGCCCGGCGGACCCCATCCAAACAGCGGGCTTCCGGGGACGCTCAACGCACCACGCGGGCCCCGCCGCCGGCGATCTGCTTCTCGACCTCCTTGAGCGTGGCCATCGAGGTGTCGCCGGGCGTCGTGGAGGCGAGCGCCCCGTGGGCCGCGCCGTATTCGACCGCCTTCCTGGGATCGTTGAAGGCGAGGAAGCCGTAGATGAGGCCGCTGGCGAAGCTGTCGCCGCCGCCGACGCGGTCGAGGATCTCGAGCTCGGGATACTTCCGGCTGTCGTGGAAGCCGCCGTCGTGCCAGAGGATCGCGCTCCAGTCGTTCTTCGTCGCCGTGATCACGCGGCGGAGCGTCGTGGCCGCGACCTTGAAGTTCGGGTACTCCTTCACGGCCGTGCCGATCATCGCCTTGAAGGCGTCGGTCTCGATCGTGCTGATCGAGTGATCGATCCCCTTCACCTCGAACCCGAGCGAGGCGGTGAAGTCCTCCTCGTTGCCGATCATGACGTCGACGTGCCGGGCGATCTCGCGGTTCACCTCGCGGGCCTTGGCGAGGCCGCCGATCGATTTCCAGAGGCTCGGCCGGTAGTTGAGGTCGTAGGAGACGATCGTGCCGTGCTTCTTCGCGGCCTGCACCGCCTCGATCGTGAGCGCCGCCGTCGATTCGGAGAGCGCGGCGAAGATGCCGCCGGTGTGAAACCACCTCGCGCCGAGCGACCCGAAGAGCCTCTCCCAGTCGATGTCGCCCGGCTTCAGCTGGCTGGCGGCCGTGTTGCCCCGGTCGGGCACGCCGACCGCACCGCGGATGCCGAAGCCCCGCTCCGTGAAGTTGAGGCCGTTGCGGACGCTGCGGCCGATGCCGTCGTCCTCCCGCCAGCGCACGAAATCGGTGTTCACGCCCCCCTGCATGATGAAGTCTTCGATGAGGTGGCCCACCTCGTTGTCGACGAAGGCCGACACGAGCGCGGTCCTGAGGCCGAAGCACTTCTTCAGACCGCGGGCGACGTTGTATTCGCCTCCCCCTTCCCAGGCGTGAAACGACCTCGCCGTGCGGATCCGGCCCTCGCCCGGATCGAGCCGGAGCATCACCTCCCCGAGCGAGACCTCGTCGAACGTGCAGGAACCGGCGGGCTTGATCGGGAGCATGGCGTCCTCTTCTGATGGTGGGTTGCTAGATGGCGGGGCCGGAGAGCGGCGGCATGTCGGCCTCCCGGGCGATCTCGTTCAGGGCCTCGACCTCGGCCGCCGAGAAGAGCAGTCCGCCGGCCGCGTCGCACCTCTTCGCGGCCTCCGCCTCGAGCTGTCCGGGCAGCATGCAGGATTCGTTGCCGTGACCGAGGATGTCGGCGAGGACGGCCTTCACGTTCTCCGACTGCGAGCGGCCGAACGCGAACGCCCCACCGCTCATCGCCTCGGGATGGATCACCTGGAAAAAGAAGCCGCAGCCCTGCTTCTCGCCGGGAACGGCCGCGCGGCTGCGGATCGTGGGGAGCGACCCTCCGATGAGACCGGCCACGATCTCGTTGATGAGCGAGAGGCCGTAGCCCTTGTGCTCGCCGAAGGGGAGCAGGGAGGCGGCGGTGGCGGGATCGGTGGTCGGCAGGCCATCCTTGTCCACGGCGGCCCCGGGCGGGAGCGGCTTCCCCTCCCGCTTCAACTGCTGCACGCGGCCCATCGCGACCACCGAGGTCGCCCAGTCGATCACGATCGGAAAGCCGACCGCGTCGACCGTGGGGAAGCCCCAGGAGTGCGGATTGGTGCCGAGCGTCGGGAACTTGCCCCGGAACGGCACGACTTCCGCCAGCGAGGCGGTGCAGTTGGTGTAGGCGATGTAGCCTCGCCTCGCCGCCTCCATGACGTAGCCGCCACCCCAGAGGTAGTGGAAGGCGTTGTCCACGGAGACGGTGCCCGTGCCGTATCGTTCCGCCAGTTCGATGCAGCGATCGATCGCCTGCCATGCAACCGACTGGCCGAGCTTCTTCCTCGCGTCCCAGACTTCCGCCGCGGCGAACCGGCCGGGCAGCCTGCGGATCTCGGCCCTCGGCACGCAGCCGCCCGCCTTCGAACCGAAGAGCTCGTCGAGGTGGAGCGCCTTGATCGCGTTGTGGGTGCGGATGCCGTGCCGCGTGGCGGCCGTCGCGAGCTTCGCGGCCTCTGCCGCCTCGGAGGCGTCGAAACCGCGCTTGAGGTAGGCGGCCCGCACGACCGCCTCATGGGCCTCGACGGGGATGACGTGGAAGGTTTCAGACATGTTTCGCGACCGGGACCTCGGGATTGACCTGCGCAAGCGGCTTTTCGCCGCGCATCGCCCGCACGAGATTCGTCACGGCGGCCACCGCCTGCCGCTCGACGCTCTCGCTCGTCCGCGAGCCGACGTGCGGCGTGACGATGCAGTTTTCCAGATTCACGAGCGGATGGCCGGGGGAGGGGGGCTCCTCGTCGAGCACGTCGGTCCCATAGCCGCCGAGGATCCCCGCCCGCAGGGCCGCCGCCATGTCGTGGGTGTTCACGATCTCGCCGCGGGCGCAGTTGAGCACGATCGCCCCCGGCCTCATCTTCGCGATCGTCTCGGCACGGATGAGATCACGGGTTTCCGGGGTGAGGTTCGTGTGGAGCGAGATCACGTCGGCCGCCGCGAACAGGTCGTCGAGAAGCTCCGCCTGCACGACGCCATGCTCCCGCGCGAAGGCGTCGTCCCAGAAGAGGTCGTAGCCGATGACCGGCATCCCGAAGGCCCTCGCCCGGATCGCCACCTCCTTGCCGATCCGCCCCATGCCGACGATCCCGATCGTCTTGCCCAGAAGTTCGTGCCCCGTCTTCCGCTTCCAGCCCCCGCAGCGGGTCGAGTCGGTGTGGAACAGCAGGTGCTTCTCGAGCGCCAGCAGGAGCAGGAACGTGTGCTCCGCCACGGTCGTATGGTTGACGCCCGGCGTGAAGAGCAGCGGGATGCCAAACTCCGTGCAGCTCGCGACGTCGATCTTGTCGACGCCGATGCCGTACTTGCTGAGCACCTTCAGCCGCGGGCGGGCCTTCTCGAGCACGGCGCGGGTGATCGCGTCGTCGCCACAGATGTAGCCGTCGAACTCGCCGACGAGGGCAAGCGTGTCTGTCTCGTTCAAGGGGCCGCGGGCGGTCACGACCTCCCAGCCGGTCTCGGCGAGCAGATCGTGGTGGCGGCCGGGCGTGTCCTGGAACGACGTGGTGGTGAGGAGAATCCGGGTCACACTTTCACCCACTGGTGGGATTTCGCGCTTGCGAGAACGGCGTCGCAGACCTTCTGCGTCTCGAGTGCGTCGCGGAAGGTCGGTCGGCAAGGCTGCTTCTTCGCGTAGGCTTCCAGGAAATCGGCCACCTGGTGCACGAACGAGTGCTCGTAGCCGATCGCCAGGCCCGGCACCCACCACTTCCCCATGTAGGGATGGTCGCCGTCGGTCACGTGCACGCTCTTCCAGCCCCGCATCGGCCCGGCGTCCTTGTAGTCGAAAACCTGGAGCCGGTGCAGGTCGTGGAGGTCCCACTTGAGGCTCATGTGCTCGCCGTTGATCTCGAACGTGTAGAGCGCCTTGTGGCCGCGGGCGTAGCGGGTGCTCTCGAAGAGGCCGAGCGACCCGTTCTTGAAGTGACAGAGGAAGGAGCAGGCGTCGTCGATGCCGACCGGTTCCTTCTTGCCGGTGAGCTGATGCGTCCGCTCCTTCACGAACGTCTCGGTCATCGCCGTGACGTCGGCGACCGATCCGTTGAGCCAGATCGCCGTGTCGATGCAGTGCGCGAGCAGGTCGCCCGTCACGCCGCTGCCGGCCGCCTTCGCGTCGAGCCGCCAGAGGGCCGCGCCCCCCTGCGGGAGATCGGCGTTGATCGTCCAATCCTGGAGGAACTCGGCTCGGTAGTGGAACACGCGGCCGAGCTTCCCGGAGTCGATGATCTGCTTGGCGAACGTCACCGCCGGTATGCGGCGGTAGTTGTACCAGACGGTGTTGGCGACGCCCGCCTTCTCGATCGCCTCGCACATCCTCTCCCCCTCGGCCGTGTCCATCGACAGCGGCTTCTCGCAAAGGATCGCCTTGCCATGCTTCGCGGCTTCGATCGCGATCTCGGCGTGGAGGTTGTTGGGGGTGCAGATGTCGACGGCGTCGATATCGTCGGACGCGACGAGCTTCCGCCAGTCGGGCTCGACCCGGGCGTAGCCCCAGCGGTCGGCGAAGTCACGGGCCTTCGCGGCGTCGCGGGCAGACACCGCCTGGAGCACCGGCAGGTATTCCAGGTCGAAGAAGTCCTTGACGCGGTTGTAGCCGTTGGAGTGGGCGCGGCCCATGAAGCCGTAGCCGATCATGCCGATGCGGAGCGGTTTTGCCATGGATTTCCTTTCGTCAGTTCCAGCCGTGGGCGTCGCGGACGTCGATCATGGTCTTCAGGATCGTGTTCCAGGTCTTCGGGTTTTCGAGCGTCGCGTTGGGGAACATGCAGCCGTCCCAGCAGATGTGCTCGATGCCGCGGTCGGCCGCGCCCTCGAGCCAGAGCCCCGAGCACCTCACGATGTCGAGCTTCCCCTTCGGATCGTCGGCCGGGCAGTGCTTGCCGGTCTTGTCGTGCGAGCCCGCGCCGTGGACCTCCCCGTCGTTCTGCGCGACATGGAAGTCGATCGTCCAGGGCCGCAGCTTTGCGACCATCTTCTCGTAGGCGGGCCAGAACTCCTCCTCCGCGTAGCCGGGCTGCACGAGGGCGTGCTCCGGGGCGTTGTAGCCGAGCAGGTAGAGATACGTGTGGGCGAGGTCGGCCTGGAACCCGAGCGTCTCCGGCATGCCGACCTCCTCCAGCACATCGAGCATGTCCTTCCAGGAGTGCATGCCGGCCCAGCAGATCTCCCCCTCGGCCGCCAGCCGCTGACCGTGGTCGTGCGCGATCTTCGCCGCCTCGCGGAAGGTCTCGGCGATCTTGGCCGTGTTGGCCTGCGGGTTTTCCCGCCACTTCGCCACGCCGAACTCGGCCGAGTCGATCCGGATCACGCCATACTTTCGCACGCCGTGCCGCTCGAACACCTTCGCGATCCGGCAGGCCATCCTCACGGCCGAGAGGAACTTCTCCCGAGCCACCGAGTCGCCCATCGCCGAGTCGCCAACCGTGCCCGGCCAGACCGGCGCCACGAGCGACCCCACCGTGAACCCGTGGCCGCAGATCGTGTCGGCGATCCTCTGGAGCTCCTCGTCGGTCGCCTCGGGATTCGTGTGGGGCAGGAACAGGAAGTAGTCGATGCCGTCGAACCGCTGGCCGTCCACATTCGCCGCGGCGGTCAGTTCGAGCATCCGCTCGAGCGAGATCGGCGGCTCCTGGCCGGGTTCGCTGCCCTTGCCGACGAGGCCGGGCCACATGGCGTTGTGAAGCTTCGGGGCGGAGTGCGGCATGATGGCGTGGTCCTCGCTGGGTCGCTGTCAGGATTGGGCGGTCAGGATTGCGCGGTCAGGATGGTGCAGCGGCGCTGGTGCTGGGTCGGGGTTGCCCGTGCCACCTCGCCCGGACGTTCGCTTCGGCCATCCTGGCCTCCGCTCTCTCGATGCTGGCTGCGCTTCGCCATCCATGGCTCCGCTGGCCAGCAACGCCGGCTCGATGGCACGGGCACCCCCTCCTCGTCATCCCTTCCTCCCGTGCCTGGGGAGATCGGGGTGGACGTCGGGGCCGAAGTAGCGGAGCGAGACGAGCGGGCCGGGGCCGGTGTTCTCCACCGTGTAGCCGGCGGCCGCGGCATCGGCCGAGATGAAGAGCTCGTCGGCGGTCATCTCGCCAAAACGAATCAGCGTGGGCGTGGCGACGTCGTGCACGCCCACTTTGCCCTCGCCCTGGACGGTGATCCAGCCGCTCGCGCCGGCGTCCTTCACGGTGATCTTCGCGCCGGGCTCGAGCGTGAGCTCCTTCGCGCTGAAGAGCTGCCGGCCGTCGACGTGGCCGTAGACGATCCACTTGTCGGTCGCGCCGGGGAGGCTTCTGTCTCGATCGACGATGGGCGAGAGGAAATTGCTCTCCTTGTAGTGCGTGTCGACGTTCTTCTCCCAGTCGAGCTGGCCGATGATGAAGTCGAGGTCGTGGTGCTTCTCCTTCGGCATGTCCTTCACGAGCAGGCTCCAGGGAACCGCCCGGCCCTCGACGAGCGACTGGAACATCGCGAACACGTCGCTGCCCCACTGCGGCTCGTAGGTGAGCAGCGACCCCGGCGCGTGGAGCACGCCCGGCGGGATGAGCCAGCCCGTGCCCCGCTCGAGCCGGTAGGCCTTCGAGTGGTAGAGGATGCCGTTGTCCCCCCTGTTCCAGTTCTCGAGGCAGCGGCGGAGATCCTCCTTCGTGGTGCCCGGCTCGAGGCCCATGAAGGTGTAGGGGAAGTTGTTGTCGCAGTTGTTGTACTGCGGCGGAAAGTAGTAGCTCTCGGGCTTGCCCTCCTGGCCGACGAGCTTCGCGTCGTCGAACGACTGGTGCATGTGGTGGGGGATCGGCCCCATGTTGTCGAAGAACTTCGAGTAGACCGGCCACTTCTTGTAGCGATCCCAGATGCCCTTGCCGACGAGCTTCGCCCCTCCTTCGCTCACGGCGTCGCGGAGCAGGAACCGCTCACCGTCGAACACGCACCAGGAGAGCCCCTCGTCGGGAACCCTGCCCTCGTTGGCCGCCTCGGTCGTGCTCGCAAACCACCGCTCGTCGATACCGCCACGGTCGAGACCGTAGGAGTAGTAGTCGTCGGGGTGGAGGCGAACCCGCTTGCCGGGGTGGAGAAAGCTCCGCGGCACCCACGTCGGCGAGAGCCTGAGGATGCCCTTGCCGGCATTCATCGCGCGGTCGAGTGCGGTGCCGACGTTTTTCGACTCGGGGAGCTTGGCGGAGGTGCGGCGAGCGGTGGCGGTGGACATGAAGAAACCCTGGCTGCGGAAAGAGGTTCCAGAAAGAGCCATGTTTGTACGAATCCCGGGAAACGGCCGCAAGAACCGGCGGGATTCGGCACGGAGCCCGACGGTTTTGCGGCAGCCGGCCCTCCACCTCAAAAATCCCCGGCCAGCCCGCCCTCTCCACGGCACGTGGTGACGGTCCGAACTGCCGTCATCACGCGGCAGGTTCCCCGACCACCGCCTCCGCCAGCTTCCGGACCGAAAGCGGGGCCGACCCCTCGGCCTTGTTGTTGATCGTCACGAACACCTCACGGCCCGCGGCGGCGGCATCGCGGATGAGCCCGGCGAGCGACCGCCGCGTCGGCGGGTCCTCCTCGACGATTCTTGCGAAGGGAAAGTAGTCGGCCCGTGCCTCCTCGTAGCCGCGGCCCGCATGAAGGTTCCATCGCGCGACCACTGGCTCGCTCGCGGCGGCCGACACGACGCCGAGGGCCGCGGCCTGCACGTCCACCGGCGGCATCCGCGCATGCACCGCCAGGCAGGGAACGCCGCCGCCATCGCGGATCGCGGCGGCGAAGGACGCGGTCGCGCACTCGGGATCTCGAAGCTCCACCGCGTAGAGATTTCCCCGCGGCAGCAGCGTGAGGAAGGCGGCGATCCTCGCCGCGAGCGTCTGCGCGTCGGCGAGCAGCCGGCGGCCGAGCGGCGGAAACTGGAAGACGAGCGGTCCCGCCTTCCGCCCGAGCCCCGCCGTCGCGGGCCCGACGAACGACTCGACGGCGAGCCTCGCGTCGAGGAAGCCGGAGTTGTCGGCGGAGATCTCGCCCGAGCCCGGCTTCCGCACCGCCGGGTCGGTGATCGCAGCGGGGGCCTTCACGACGAACCGAAAATCCTCCGGCACGCTCGCGGCGTAGGCGGCGTAGGCCTCCTGCGGGATCGGCGAGTAGAACGTGCGGTCGAGGCTCACGGTGCGAAACAGGGGGTGCATGGCATACGCCGCAAGTCCTCCGCGGGCGAGCCGCGACTCGGTTTCCGGCCTGCCATCCTCGCGGGCGGCGTAGACGATTCCCTCCCAGCCGGGAAAGCTCCAGCTCGACGTGCCCAGCCGCACGCCGCGAGGCAGCCGGGCCGCTGTCGCCGCGACGATCGCGGGGATGACTGCCGGCCGGACCGCCGCGGCGGCCCGGCCACGTGAGCCCGCCGACCGCTCGGGGAGTTCGTCGCCGAAGAGTGTCATCTGCCCGGACACGTCGCCTTCTCCCGGCCGTCGCCGTTTCACGATCGATCCTACCGCACAGGCGGGACGGGAGAGCGGGGGTTTTCCGGGAAAGTCGGACTGTGCCGGCGGAGCTGGCTCGGCCTAAAGTAAACGGTTGTTCCGGACGAATTTAGCCGGGTCGCGCCCGGCTCCGTCGCCATGTCCGAATCCGTCGCCACATCTTCCGCCGCCTCATCGCCGATCCAGCAGGCCCGCAGGCTCATCGCCGACCTGCTCGCGCCGAACCCGGTGATCTTCTGGGCCGATTTCCTCGCGAGCCTCACGGTCGGCTACGCCGCGGCGGTCGTCTACCTGAAGGCGGCCTTCCTCTCGCCGGAGCAGATACTCGCGTGGCTGGTGGCGGGCGTCGCGCTCTTCCGCGTGTCGCTTTTCATGCACGAGATCGTCCATTTCCGAAAGGGGGAGATGCCGGCCTTCAAGGTGGCTTGGAACGTGCTCGCGGGGATACCGCTGTTGATGCCGTCGTTCCTCTACGAGCACCATCTCAATCACCACAACGCCCACCACTACGGAACGCCCCGCGACGGCGAGTACCTGCCGCTGGGGGTCGGACGGCTGCGGACGACGCTCGGCTACCTGGCCGAGATCCTGCTCCTGCCCGTGCTCACGACGCTGCGGTTTTTGGTCGGGACGCCGATCTCGTTCCTCCATCCTCGCCTGCGGCAGCTCGTGCTCGAGCGGTTCTCGCCCCTGGTGATCAACCTCTGGCATCGCCGGGAGATCCCCGCCGACGCCCCACGGGCCACGTGGGCCGTGATCGAGATCGCCTGCTTCCTGCGGGCCGCGGCGATGTTCTCCTTCCTCTTCGCAAGCTCGATCGCGATCGGCGGCGAGGTGGTCGAATTGTCGTGGCACCGCCTCGCGAAGCTCTACATGCTCGCGGTGCTCGCGCTGGGGCTCAACCACGTCCGCACGCTCGCCGCCCACCGCTACAAGAGCGAAGGGGAGCGGATGAGCTTCGCCGAGCAGCTCGACGACTCGATCAACGTCGAGGGCAGGACGCCACTGGTCGTCCTGCTCTTTCCCGTGGGGCTGAGATTCCACGCGCTCCACCACCTCTTCCCCTCGATCCCCTACCACAACCTCGCCACGGCCCACCGCCGGATCATGAAGGAGATGCCCGAGTGGCAGGCCTACCACGACGCGACGTATCCGACGTTCTTCGCGGCGCTCGCCGACCTCTTTCGGTCGTCCCGTGCTTCCTGCGCCGTGCCGCCGCCGGGCGAGGACCGCTGGTTTCAAAGGCTCGGCGAGGAGATCGCCTCGCGTGCCGACCGGGGAAACGAGCCGCGGACGCTGGGCCGCACGGCCTGAACCGCGGGCCATCGCCGGGCACACCGGCCCGACTCACCCGCCGGCGAGCAGCCGCGCGATCTTCCGCGCGGGCGAGGGGAGGGGAATGGCGTCGAGCGACGCGATCGGCACCCAGCGACTCGGGCCCCTCCGCGGGGGTTTCGTGCCGGCGGCCGCGGCACGCGTCGGCACGCGGACGATCTCGAGCGTGATCCGGTGGCGGGTCACGCTGTGGCGGATCGTGCCGAGCCGCTCGCCGAGCCGCTCCGCCGCCTTGCGAGACTTCACGGCCACTCGAGGAAAATCCCAGAGTCCCGCCCACCATTCCCCTTCCTGCCTTTGGACGAGCCTCACCCGTCCACGGCTCACCTCCACGATCGCCGCCTCGTGACGCTCGATCGTCTTCACGCGGGATGATTTCGCGGGGATGCGATCGACGCGGCCGGTCCGACGCGCGACGCAGAGATCCGCAAGCGGGCATTCGTCGCACGTCGGCCCCACGGGCGTGCAGACGGTCGCCCCCAGATCCATGATTGCCTGATTGAACGGGCCGGCATGCCTCCGCGGCACCATCGCCGCCGCGAGCTTCCAGATCACCTCGTCGCCGCCGGGCCCGTCGAGCCGGCGGGCATGCCCTGCAAGCCTGGCGATGACGCGGCGGGAGTTGGCCTCGACGATCGGCTCGGGCTCGTCGAACGCGATCGACGCGATGGCGCCGGCGGTGTAGCGGCCGATGCCCGGGAGGCGACGAAGCCCCTCGGCCGATCGGGGAAATTTTCCTCCGAGCTCCGCGACGATTTTCCCGGCGGCCGCGTGCAACTGCCGAGCGCGGCGGTAGTAGCCGAGCCCCTCCCAGTGCGCAAGCACGTCGGCTTCCGCGGCGCGGGCGAGCGACTCGACCGACGGAAACCTCGCCATGAACCGCGTAAAGAACTCCTTCACGCGGGCCACCTGCGTCTGCTGGAGCATGATCTCGCTCACCCACACACGGTAGGGATCGCGGTTCTTCCGCCAGGGGAGCAGCCGCTGCTCGCGGTCGAACCAGTCGAGGAGCGGCGCGACGGCCGGGTGGTCGTCGATGACTGGCGGAGGAACCGCGTTGCTGGGCGGAGGAACCGTATTGCTGGGCGGAGGAACCGCTGCAATCCAGCCTTCGAGCGGGTCGAGGTCGTCGGGCAGTCCGTATCGCGGCAGCAGCGCCGCGTGGGCCGCCTGCATCGCCGCGATCACCGCATCGACGAGATCACCGCTGCCGTCGCCGAGCAGTCGTCGCCGCCAGGCCCGCGACATCGTGAGGGCGACGTCGAGGCCGGCCTTGCCGGCGACGAGCGCCTCGACGATCTCGGCGCGGGCGAGCCCGCGGGCCGCCGTCCGGTTCGCCGCCGCGTCGCTCTTGTACGAAGCCCGGGTCACCATCCTCGCCGTGAAACCTGGGTAGGCCTCGAGGGCGATCCGGCGGCCGCCGCTCCACTGGCCGGCGAACGCCTCGGCTTGCGAAGGATAATGGTGTGCGGGAAACACGAGTCCCGCGTCGAGCATGCGGCCGATCCCCGCCTGCATCATCCAGGCGACGGGCGGATTCGTCCATCGCATGGCAGGGCTCGATCCGGCCGGCTTGTCGGCCTTCCGCCAGGCGAACTTGTCGCCCGCGGGCCTCGCCGCACAGTAGCGACGAAACGTCTCCCGCAAACGCTCGCGAGCCTCGCCGCAGAAGAATTGCACGAACGACGGCCAGTCGTCCGGCCATCCCTCGTGCTCGATGAGCGACCGCGGCTGGCCGAACGGCAGATCGAACCCGCCGATCCAGCAGCCGCTCTCGGCGAGGAAGGCTTCGAAGTCATCGAAGCTCGAAAGCGGGAGCACCTCGTCGAGCGCGAAGCGGCAGCCGGACGTCTCCCGCGAGAACTTTCCGACGGCGACGGTGATCGGCTTATGCCGCGAGGGGGCGGAGGTGAAGTCGACGCCGATGACGTCGATCGCGACGCCCTTGCCGCGGCATGGAGTGTCCCTCTGGATGGTCACGGCTTCGCGAAGATGACGGCTTGCAGCGACGGCAGTGTATCGTCGCGGCGGCCCCCATTCATGCGGCTGCCCCCGTTCATGCGGCGGCACGGCTCACGATCCGGCCCCGTCGAGGATCGCCGCGGCGTCGCCGACGCCGATCCGCGAGCAGCCCTGCTCGAGGTAGGCGACGCACTCTCCCCAGGTGCGGATGCCGCCCGAGGCCTTCACGCCGAGCCGCCCGCCGACCGCCTGCAGCATGACGGCGACGGCCTCGTGGGTCGCCCCGCCCGACGCGAATCCCGTGGAGGTCTTCACGAAGCCGGCCCCCGACTCCTCGGCGATCCGGCAGGCTGCGGCGATTGCACCGTCGGACAGCAGACATGTTTCGAGGATGACCTTCACGAGCACGCCGGATCGGCCCGCCACTTCGACGACCGCGGCGACATCACGGGCGACATCGGCATGGCGGCCGGACAGAAACGCCGGAATGTTCATGACCATGTCGAGTTCGCTCGCGCCATCCTCGATCGCAAGCGTCGCCTCGAGGGCCTTCACCTCCAGCCGCACGTTGCCGTGCGGAAACCCGACGACGCTGGCGACGACGACGCTCCCTCCGCGCAGGAGCCGCGCCGCCTCCGCCACGTCACAACTGCGGACACAGAGGCAGCCGACGCCCCGCTCGAGACACATCCCGGCCGCGGCCGCGAGCTCGCCGTCGCCGAGCGTCGGCTTCAGCACCGCATGGTCGAGCCGTGCCGCGACCGCCGCGCGGTCGAATCGGGCTGAGTCATCCGCACTTGCCACGCGGTCCTCCGCGCAAAGAAACACCGCGGTCATCCGCACTTGCCACACGCGGTCATCCGCACTTGCCACACGCGGTCATCCGCACTTGCCACACTGCCCCTTGAGAAGCACCTCTGTGACGGCGCGAATGCCGCTGGATCGCTTGGGGGAGATCGCGACGTTCACGTCGTCGAGACAGGACACTTCGCCGCAGCTGGTGCAGAGGAAGTGCGGGTGGTCCTTTCCGTGCTTCCCCTTCGCATCACCCCGCTTCAGCTCGAATCGCCAGACGTGATCGCCCAACTCGACCCGCGAGACGAGCCCCGCCTCGGTGAGCTCCGTGAGGTTGCGGTAGATCGTGGCCCGGTCGAACCCTCGGTCGGCGAGATCGTCCGACACCTCGGCGTGGGTCTTCGGCCCTCGAGCATCGATCAGATGGCCGAGCACGGCAACCCTCGCGGTCGTGCACCGCAGGCCAGCCTTGCGAATTTGGCCGCGCAATCTTTCGAGTTGACTCGTCGGGACGGGTTTCACGTCCGATATCGTAGCAGCCCATGAAGTCCGCAAAAATCGTCCGCAGGGAACGCCGAGCCCCTGAAGCCGGTGCGGTGGCCTGCAGCGTCGACCCGCCACCCAGCCTCAGAGGCCTGCCTCGACCGGCACCGCCGACAAAAGCTCCACAATCGCGGTCATGAACTGGGGGAGGTCGGCCGGCTTGCGACTGGAGACGAAGTGTCGGTCCACGACGACCGGCGCGTCTTCCCAGATCGCCCCGGCGTTGACGAGATCGTCCTTGATTCCCGGACTCCCGGTGACCCGCACGCCCCGGTAGACACCAGCGGAAATCGGGATCCAGCCGCCGTGACAGATTGCGGCCACGAGCTTGCCATGCTCGGAAAAGTCGCAGACCAGCTGGAGAACCTTCGCGTCGCGGCGAAGTTGATCCGGCATCCAGCCTCCCGGAACGACGATCCCGTGGAAATCCGAAGCCTCCATGTCGGCGATCGACGCGTCACTCGTGCACGGATAGCCGTGCTTTCCAGAATAGGTCCGCCCCTGGGCCCTGCCAGCGAGCGTCACATGGGCCCCCGCCTCCTCGAGCCGGAGCTTTGGATACCAGAGTTCGAGGTCCTCGTAGTCGTCGCCCACGAGGATGAGGATGCGGAGATTTTCGAGCGGGCGGCGTGAAAACAGCTGCTGGACCATGGGTTTGGACTCCGGTGGGGCGGAATGATCGCGGCCATTCTTCGCCACCGACGACGCAAAAGGCGAGCGGCCCCATCGCTCGAGGGGTTTTGCTGGACAATCGGCCCGTCGGGGCAAGCGGCTCCGGCGACGGCTTTGGGGCGAAAAAGACTGCCCCGGGAAGGGGTGCCAAAAAAAACCTTGACTGGGCCGATTCGCACGCTACATTCACGCCCTCGGCCATATGAAGTGGTTGCACGGAAGACTACCACAATATCTTGCGATAGCATGCAGATGGAGCTGCCCTCTCAATTTTTCGCGACTCCGCCGATGAACCCCAGGTAGGCCGGCTCCAGTCGGCCCAAGGCCCGGACCGATACGAGTTGCCAAGGAATCTGTACGGAAGTATACTTTCAACCAGCCGACGAACCCTGCAAGGAGAGCCCCGCATGAGCCATTCCGCGTCGTCCACGACCTTCGCCGGATCGTCCGCCTCCGCCCACCACGATTCCAACGGATCGGCCGCAGCCCCCCGGCAGCCGATCGAGATCCGGCCGACCTTCTGTCCGACGGACGTCGCGAGCCCCTTCGACACGACGGAGTGGGAGCTCCGCACGGCCGCCATCAAGGGGGAGGACGGCAAGGTGCTCTTCGAGCAGCCGGCCTGTGAAATCCCGGCCGCCTGGAGCCAGCTGGCCACGAACGTTGTCGTGAGCAAGTACTTCTACGGCGAGATCCACACGCCCGAACGGGAGCACTCGGTCAAGCAGCTCGTGCACCGCGTCGCCCGCACGATCGCCGACTGGGGCATCAAGGACGGCTACTTTAAATCGAAGCAGGACGGCGAAAACTTCTACCGCGATCTCGCCTGGCTCTGCGTGCACCAGCACGGTGCCTTCAACTCTCCGGTCTGGTTCAACGTCGGCCTCTACAACCAGTACGGCGTGAAGGGGGCCCCGTGCAACTGGCGGTGGGACGAGGCGAAGCACGACGTCGCCATGCCCGACAACCCCTACGAGTATCCGCAGGGGAGCGCCTGCTTCATCCAGAGCGTGCAGGACAACATGGAAGACATCATGGACCTCGCCCGCAGCGAGGCGATGCTCTTCAAGTTCGGCAGCGGCACCGGCACCGACCTTTCGACGCTCCGGAGCCAGCGGGAGAAGCTCGCCGGTGGCGGCAAGCCCTCCGGCCCGCTCTCGTTCATGCGCGTCTACGACCAGGTCGCGGCGGTCGTGAAGAGCGGCGGCAAGACCCGTCGCGCGGCCAAGATGCAGTCGCTCAAGGTGACCCATCCCGACATCCTCGAGTTCATCGAGTGCAAGAGCAAGGAGGAGAAGAAGGCCCGGGTGCTCATCGAGAAGGGCGGCTATGACGCGAACTTCAACGGCGAGGCCTACAGTTCGATCCTCTTTCAGAACGCCAACCTCTCCGTCCGCGTCACCGACGACTTCATGGAGGCCGCCGACCGCGACGACACCTGGACGACGCGTTGGGTCACCGATCCTTCGAAGGCGGGGCCGAGCTACAAGGCCCGCGAACTCATGGGCCGCATGGCCGAGTGTGCCTGGCAGTGCGGCGATCCCGGAGTGCAGTACGACACGACGATCAACCGCTGGCACACCTGCCCGAATTCGGGCCGGATCAACGCGAGCAACCCGTGCTCGGAGTACATGTTTTTGGACGACACGGCCTGCAACCTCGCGAGCATCAACCTCATGAAGTTCCGGCGGGCCGACGGCACGTTCGATGTCGACCGGTTCTCCGCCGCCTGTCGGATCTTCTTCGTCGCCCAGGAGATCCTCGTCGATCACGCGAGCTACCCGACGAAGCGGATCGCGAAAAACAGCCATCTCTTCCGACCGCTTGGGCTCGGCTACTCCAACCTCGGCAGCCTGCTGATGGCCGACGGGCTCGCCTACGACAGCGATGCCGGCCGCGGGCTCTGCGGCGCCCTCACGGCGATCCTCCATGGTGCCGCGAATCGCACGAGCGCCGAACTCGCCGCGGCCGTCGGTCCCTTCGAGGGCTTCTCCGTGAATCGCGAGCCGATGCTCAACGTCATGCAGATGCATCGCTCCGCCGTCGACCGCATCGACCCGGCGTGCCCGCAGTATCTCCGCGACGCGGCCAGGAAGATCTGGGACGACGTGCTCGCGGGTGGCCGCCAGCACGGCTACCGAAACGCGCAGGCGACCGTGCTCGCCCCGACCGGCACGATCAGCTTCCTGATGGACTGCGACACGACGGGAATCGAGCCCGACATCGCGCTGGTGAAGTACAAGCAGCTCGCCGGCGGCGGAATGCTGAAGATCGTCAACCAGACCGTGCCGCTCGCCCTGCGGACGCTCGGCTACGACGAGCCGGCGGTCGAAGGAATCCTGGCCTATATCGACAAGAACGACACAATCGAAGGGGCGCCGGGGCTCAAGGAGCAGCACCTGGCCGTCTTCGACTGCGCGTTCAAGCCTCGGCTCGGCAAGCGGTCGATCGCCTGGGAGGCGCACGTGAAGATGATGGCGGCCGCGCAGCCGTTCATCTCGGGTGCCATCTCGAAGACGGTGAACATGCCCCGCGAGACCACGCCGACAGACATCGCCGGAGCCTACATGGAGGGATGGAGGCTGGGGCTGAAGGCGCTTGCGATCTACCGCGACGGCTCGAAGGAAAGCCAGCCGCTCAACACGAGCACCGAGACCGATAAGGCTGCCGCCAAGGTGACGGCTTCCCCGCGACGGGAGCGGCTGCCTGACACCCGCCGCAGCGTGACCCACAAGTTCAACGTGGGAGGCCACGAGGGCTACATCACCGTCGGCCTCTACGACGACGGACGGCCCGGAGAGCTCTTCATCACGATGGCGAAGGAAGGGAGCACGATCGGCGGCCTGATGGACGCCTTCGGAACCGCGGTCTCGATGAGCCTGCAGTACGGCGTGCCGCTCGAGGTGTACGTCAAGAAGTTTTCCCATAACCGTTTCGAGCCATGGGGATACACGAAGAACCCCGACATCCCCGTGGCGAAGAGCCTCGTCGACTACATCTTCCGCTGGATGGGAACGGAGTTCATTCCGGGATACCGGGAAGCCAATCGCCCCGGCGGCTACTCCGGCGATGCGGGCGAAGGTGGCGGAGGCGACGATACGGAAACCGAGCGCAAGCCCGCCGCCACGACGGCGCGCGGGCTGGCTGATGGTCAAGGAAAGGCCAAGAGCACGGGCGAGCAGGTCAACAGCCGCGGCAAGTTTCCCGGCGCGGCCGTGAACGGTGCTAGCAGTGTGAACGGTGCTAGCAGTACGAATGGCGCGAAAACGGCAGCCAAGCCGAAGCCGGTCGCGGCTTCGGCGGC
>CAZPEM010000014.1:12415-14818 GCA_964585575.1 uncultured Chitinophagaceae bacterium | reverse complement strand
GTACGAATGGCGCGAAAACGGCAGCCAAGCCGAAGCCGGTCGCGGCTTCGGCGGCGCTCCTCGAACGGGCCGGGATCAAGATGGCGGTCGATCCCTCGGCCAGTGCCGTGGACCGGCAGAGCCAGTTTGCCAACTTCCAGATCGACGCCCCCGCGTGCGACAACTGCGGGGCGATCACCGTGCGGAACGGCAACTGCTACCTCTGCCACAACTGCGGCAACTCGATGGGCTGTTCCTGAGGCGACCTTGGGCCGCACCTGCCCGGGTGCATGAATCCGCAGCGTGTATCCTTAGCGGGATGCTGAACCTCGAATCCGTCACGTCCGGGCGCTGGCTCGCGGAGGTCGATCGCGGTCTCGACGAGATCCTGATCGACCACGCCCACTGCGAAAAGAAGGCGGCAGGTACCGCCATGAACCTCCTGTTCGCCTACGTCGATCAGGTCGAGCTGGCTCGCGAGATGACCGGGATCGTTCGGGAGGAGCTCGAGCATTTCCACATGGTGCTCGACCTGCTCGAGCGGCGAGGCATACCGTTTCGAAAGCTCTCTCCAAGCGGGTACGGCAGAAAGCTCAACGATCTCGTCCGGCGGCAGGAGCCCTGGAAGGCCGTCGATCGGCTGCTCGTGGCTGGGATCATCGAGGCCCGCAGCTGCGAGCGTTTCGACCTTCTGGCCCGCCGTTTCGCCTCCGGGCCGTCGCCCGATCGGGAACTTGCGGAGTTCTACGGCGGTCTCTTCGAGTCGGAGGCTCGCCACCACTCGACGTACGTCCGGCTCGCGAGGCTCTTTGCTCCGGAGGATGCCGTTCGCGATCGGCTGCGGGAACTTGCGGCGGAGGAGGCCGGGATCATCACCGAGGGCGAGCCGCTCCCGCGGATGCACAGTTGATGCCGCAGGTCGGCGGACCCTGCCGACGGCAGCGACCCGGCCGGTGCGCGAGATTTTGCGGACAGGCCGAAACGACTCCAGATTCCCTGCCTTGCCGGCCGATCACCTTGGTCGCCGACGGATCGCACGCCCAAGCAGCGACCGGCGGCCGAAACGAACAAACCGTCATCCGCATTCCGTCGGTGGTGCCACAAACCATGCGTTAGTCCGGGGCCCTTGAAAGGCCGTGCCCGTCACGACCCGCCCCGCACTCTTCTCGCAGCCCTCACCCCGTCGCATTCGCGGATACGTTTCTCGAGGGCCGTGGCAGCCTTGTGCTGCCACGGCCCTTCCTGTTTTTCCCGATGTTTCCGGGATTTTTGCCGTTTGAGCCGGCGGATGAGCCCGGGAATTTGAACCCGGCTCCGGGGAAATTAGGATTTCCCGAACGCGTGGCATACTGGGTCAAGCCCGATCCCTTCGGCCCCAGCCGCCCCGCCCACCCCTCTGCAGCACTCGAACCGAGGTGATCGATGCGCCGTTGGATGCACATCCTGATCGTAGGCATTCTCGTCCTTGGGCTCTCGATCGACTCTGCTTCCGCCTGTCGCGTGTGGCGACGGCCATGTCGGCCCGCCTGCCATCCGTGCCAGCCGGTCGCCGTGCATCGCCACGTGCCGGCATGTGGCGAGGTCGTTGTCGAGGAGTGTGTTGGTCCGATCGTCGTCTCGTCATCGCCACCGGCCGCGACGGCGAAGCCGACCGAGAAGCCCGAACCGGCGGCCACGAAGCAGGAGCCGGCGAAACCCGAGCTTACGAAGCCCGAGCCCGCGAAGCCCGCGGACCAACCAACTCCCGCACCGCCGAAGCCGATCGTCGTCGTCGAGGAGAAGCCGATGCCGGTTGAGCCCGCCGTGCCGGCGGCCAAGGAGCCGAAACTCGAGTTGCCGGCCGCGGTCACGGAGCCCATAGAGCCTCTCGAGCCCGTAACACCGCCCGAGCCCGCCACGCCCGAAATCCCCCGCCCCGCTGAACCCGTGATTCCGCCCGAACCGGAAAAACCGCTCGAGCCTGCGGAGCCGAAGAAGGAGCCTGCCACCCCCGCCGAGCAACCGACGGCCAAAGAGGAGCCGAACGATCTCTTCCCGGAAGAGCCGAAGCCGGCGCAGCCGCCGCGATTGATCGAAAAGCCAGAAATCCCTCCGGCCGAAGAGGATCTCTTCGGCGGCGACAAGCCCTCCAAGCCGGCCGCAGAGGCCCCTGCGGCAGCCCCCGAAGAACCGGCGACGCCGGCGCAGAAGCAGCCGGAAGAAGAACCGGAACCCGCTCCGAAGACGCCGAAGCAGGGTGATGAAAATCTCTTCGACGAACCCGGTGCAGCGGCGGCTGTGAAGCCCGCGACCGTGAAGCCCGCTGCTGCCGAGCCGGAGGAAGATCTTTTCAGCTCGGAAGACGAGCCAAAGCGGGAGAATCGACCGCCGGCTGCGGAACCGGTGGAGGAGGCGACTTCGCCGAAGCCGACAGAGGAAAAGCCG
>CAZPEM010000014.1:0-12315 GCA_964585575.1 uncultured Chitinophagaceae bacterium | reverse complement strand
GCCGCAGTGGCGATGGCGTGCCGCAGTGGCGATGGCGTGCCGCAGTGGCGCTGGCGTGCCGCAGTGGCGCCGGCGTATCGAGGAGAGCCCTCGCGACGGTCAGAGCAACAGCGGCAACAGGCTGCCGTATTCGTCCGTCCACAGCGGAACGTCCCGCGGCTTGCGGAAACGCGGCGGCATCGCCTCGATGTCCTCCGGCGTCGCGAGGATGAAGTCGCGGTCCTTCGACAGCAGCATGTAGCAGTTGCGAAACAGCATCTTCTCCGGCACCGCCGGCCGGTAGATTCGCGTGTGATGAAAGCCTTGGTGCTCGGCCAACCGACGCACGACCGGATAGAGGTCGAGGTAGGTGTTCGTGATGTGCACCGCCAGAACCCCACCCGGCCGAAGGTGGCGATCGTAGATCGCGAACGCCTCGGCGGTGAGCAAATGGGCCGGGATCGCGTCGCCGGAGAAGGCATCGAGGCAGAGCACATCGAACCCATGCGGTCCGGCGGCGTCGAGTTCCCGCTCCAACTGCAGTCGGGCATCACCGAGCACCACATCCACATCCCCCTTGCAGTCGGCCAGGTAGCGGAACCAGGATGCGTTGCGGGCGACCTCGACGACCTGCGGATTGATCTCGTAGAAGCGGACGCGGTCGCCGGGCCGGGCGTACGTGGCCAGCGTGCCCACGCCGAGGCCGACCACGCCGATGTGGCAGCGTTCGGACGAACGCTGCGCGTGCTCGATCGCCATGCGGACGCCCGAGCCTTCGCCGTAGTAGGTGAGCGGCAGTTGCCGCCGCTCCGGGCGGGAGAACTGGCGGCCGTGGACGATGTGGCCGCTGTAGAAGGTGAAGCTCGCGTCTTCGCCACCGGCGTTCCGCTCCTGCACGCTGAGCGTGCCGTAGAAGCTGCGGCCGCGGTACGTGGTGCGGAGCGTGGCATCCCCGGCATCGTCGGGGGCGAGCCGCCAGCGCCAGATGCCGAACAACGCCAGCATTCCGCAGATCACGGCCGCCACGCGGCCAACCGGGCTCGGCCGCCGCACCACCGGGGCTCCAGCCGCCGAAGCGGCCGCGGAGCCGCCGCTCGCCACCACGAGGGTTGCCAACACCACCGAGGCGAAGAGTCCGAGGGGAAACTCGTGGAAGGTCGTGAACATCTGCGGGGCCACGAGATTCACCAGCAGGCCGCCGATCGCTCCCCCCAGTGACATCGACAGGTAGTAGGCGGTGAGGTGGTCGGCGGCCGGCTTGAGCCGGGCGAGTTCGCCGTGGCACATCAGGAGCACAAGAGAGAGTCCGGCGAAGTGGACGACCGTCTCAACCCACCAGTGGTCGAAGAACACTTCGGCCGAATCGCCTACGAGCGTCGCGGCCACGTCAGTGATCGGACCGTAACCGGCCATGAGCACGAGCGCTACCGCCGCAGCCACCGCACAGCCTCGCCTCCAGTACCAGCGCGGATGGTCGAAGGCGATGATGAACGAGAGCAGGTAGAGGCTCAACGGCACGATCCAGAGGAGCGGCACGCTGGCCACGTTCTGGCAGACCTCGTTGGTTACCGCGAGGAACATCACCGAGGCGAGGGCGGGGAGGGCGATCCAGGCCGTCCGGAGCGAGCCTCCCGCCGGAGTCGACCGGACGGGCGGCAACGCGTCTTGTGCGGCGGTCCGTCCCCGCGCCATGCGGACTTCGTTGACGCAGATGCCACAGCAGACCGCGAAAACGACGAAGCCGATCGACCAGCAGGCCGCCTGCGTCCTGCCCCCCAGGAGCGGCTCGATGCACAGCGGGTAGGAAAGGAGCGCCAGAAGCGAGCCGACGTTCGACAGGGCGAAGAGGCGGTAGGGAGAGCGGCCGACGATCACCTGCGAGAACCACCGCTGCAGGAGCGGCCCGGTCGAGGAGAGGGCGAAGTAGGGCAGCCCGACGGTAACGCCGAGGAGAACGAAGATGCGGGCCAGCGGCGACTCCCCCGCCTCGCCGCTCGGCCGCAACCACGCCGGAGGCACGATCCGCGTCAGCAGCACGGCCACGACCGCGGCGGTGAGCAGGCCGACATGGACCTGCCACTGCCTCACGGCGGAGAGTCGCGACGTTGTCAGGTGCGCGTAGAGGTAGCCACCGAAGAGCGTCGCCTGGAAGAAGAGCATCGCCGCCGTCCAGACGGCGGGGCTGCCGCCGAACCAGGGCAGGATGAACTTGCTGATCAGCGGCTGCACCTGGAAGAGCAGGAAGGCGCTGGTGAATACCGTCAGGGCGAAGATGGGGATGAGCCAGCGGTCACGGTAGGTCGCCATGTGGGAATCTTGTGCACCGTCCAAGAAGAGACGGTTGAGGAGCCTCTCTCACTCGCCGCGCGGTTCATGCGCGGCCCGGGATCACTTCTCGTCGAGCACGGCGACCGACTCGAATGCCCGTCCTTCGAGCATCTCCAGCGACGCCCCGCCGCCGGTGGAGACGTGGCTGACCTTGTCGGAGAAACCGAGCTGCTCCACGGCGGCCGCCGAATCGCCGCCGCCGATGATCGTCACGCCGCCGTGCGCCGTTGCCTCCGCCACCGCCTCCGCCACCGCCTTCGTCCCCGCGTCGAACGGGGGCATCTCGAAGACCCCCATCGGGCCGTTCCAGACGACCGTGCCGGCCGATCGGATGATCCCGGCGTAACGCGTCGCCGTCTCGGGACCGATGTCGAGCCCCTCGAAACCGTCCGGGATCTCGCCCGCCTTCACGATCCGTCGGTTCGCGGCCGCCGAAAAATCGTCGGCGCAGTGCGTGTCGACCGGCAGCACGAGCTTGGAGCCTCCCTGGGCGAGCAACTCCTTCGCGAGGTCGACCTTGTCGGCCTCTACGAGCGACTTGCCCGTTTTGCCTCCCTGGGCGAGCGAGAAGGTGTAGGCCATCGCGCCGCCGATGAGAACGTGGTCGCAGACCGAAAGCAGGTTCGTGATCACGGCGATCTTGTCGGAGACCTTCTTGCCGCCGAGGATGGCGACGAACGGCCGCTTCGGGGCGTGGATCGCGTCGGCGAGGTAGGCGATCTCCTTCTCGACGAGGAACCCGACGACCGCCGGCTTGCCGAGCTTCTTCATCGCCACTGGCACGCCGTGCATGCTCGCCTCGGTGCGATGGCAGGTGCCGAAGGCGTCGTTCACGTAGGCGTCGGCAAGGGCCGCGAGGCCGCCGACGTACGCCGGGTCGTCCCCCTTCTTCTCCCCCTTGTTGAACCGGACGTTCTCGAGCAGGAGCACGCCTCCGGTCGGCAACGCCTTCGCCTTGGCGTGCGAATCCGGGCCCCCCGTGTCGCCCGCGAGTTCGACGGGCCGCCCGAGCAATTCAGCGAGTCGCCTGGCGACGGGCTCGAGCGAAAACTCCTTCTCGAAGCCCTTGCCGGCCGGCCGACCGAGGTGCGACATGAGCACCGCCTTGCCACCGCGGTCGATGATCGATTTCACGGTCGGCAGGGCCATGCGAATCCTTCGGTCGTCGGTGATCCCGCCGGAGTCGTCCTGCGGCACGTTGAAATCGACACGGACGAGCATGGTCTTTCCGGCGGGGTCGATGTCGGCGACGGTCTTCTTGGGCATGGTGAGGCTCCGGGGTGTTGCTGGATCAGACGTCGAGGTTCTTCACGTCGAGGGCGTGCCGCTCGATGAACTCCCGCCGGGGCTCGACCTTCTCCCCCATGAGCACGCGGAAGAGGTCGTCGGCGGCGGCCGCATCGCTCATCGTCACGCGGAGGAGCGTGCGGTTGGCCGGATCGAGGGTCGTGTCTCGCAGCTCCTCGGCGTTCATTTCACCAAGGCCCTTGAAGCGGGTGATCGAGAGGCCCTTCTCGCCGGCCCGACGCACGGCCGTGAGCAGCCCGCGCAGATCCTCGAGGCCGATCTCGTTCTCCCCGCGGCGGAGCGTGTACCTCGGAGCCTCGCTGCCCGTGCGATCCACCGGCATGAGCGACTCGATCCCGAAGCCCATCGCCTCGAGCTCCTTGAGGCCCGCGTTGATGCTCCGCACCTCGTGCAGATCGATGACCACGAGCTGGTCGTGCCCGGTGTCGTGGGCCGTGCCGGGGGTGGTGTCTCCCGCCGCGACCGACTCCTCGATCCGTCCCACGGCGAGCGTGCCGCCGGCGGTCTTCTCCTTGCTCTTCACGAAGGCCTCGAGCTCGTCGCGGCTGGTGAACCACCTCTCCTCGACCCCGTAGTAGACGTGGTACATCGGCAGCTTCCCGCTCTCCTTGTCCCGCCTTGCGGCATGGTCGCGGAGGCTGATCCCTCGCTTCTCGAGCGCCACGAGCGCGTCCTCGAGGCCGGCGAGCGTCCGGCAGAGCCTCTGCATTTCGCCGCCCGAGATCTCGCGGTCGTCGCCGGGAAGGAACACCCCCTCACCGAGCCCCTGGTCGAGGAGCTGGCTCTTCATCTCCTCCTCGGTCTGCACGTAGTAGGTCTGCTTCCGGCTCCGCACTCGAAACAGCGGCGGCTGCGCCACATAGACGTGCCCCTCCGCCACGAGCCGGTACATCTGCCGGTAAAAAAAAGTGAGCAGGAGCGTGCGGATGTGCGAGCCATCGACATCGGCGTCGGTCATGATCACGACCTTGTCGTAGCGTCGCTTCGAGAGGTCGGACTCCTCGCCGATCCCGGCGCCGATCGCCGAGATCACGCTCCGCACCTCCTCGTTCGCGAGCACCTTGTCGTCGCGGCTCTTGTAGGCGTTGATGATCTTGCCTCGCAGGGGGAGGATCGCCTGATACTCCCGGTGCCGCCCCCCCTCGGCGCTTCCGCCGGCCGAGTCGCCCTCCACCAGGTAGAGTTCGCACTTCTCCACGTCGCGGCTGGTGCAGTCGCGGAGCTTGCCGGGAAGGCCACCGCCCGAAAGAGCCCCCTTGCGCTCACGAAGAAGTTGCTTCGCCTTCTTCGCGGCCTCACGGGCCTCCGCCGCGAGAACCCCCTTCTGCACGATCGCCTTAGCGCTCTTGGGGTTCTCCTCGAGATACTTCGCGAGGTAGTCGCCGACCGCCGAGTTGATGATCCCCTCGACCTCGCCGTTGCCGAGCTTCGTCTTCGTCTGCCCCTCGAACTGCGGGTGCGGCACGCGGACGCTGATCACGGCGGTGAGTCCCTCGCGGACGTCCTCCCCGGTGGGAACGAGGTCCTTGTAGAGGCCGCTCTTCTTGCCGTAGGCGTTGAGCGCCCTGGTGAGCGCGGCGCGGAAGCCCGAGACGTGGGTTCCTCCCTCCGTCGTCGAGATGTTGTTGACGTAGCTGTGGAGACTCTCGGTGTATTCGCCGGTGTACTGCAGCGCGATGTCCCAGGTGATCCCGTCGCCGGCACCCTTGATCGTGATCACGTCGGCGTGGATCGCGTCGCTCGCCTTGTTGAGGTGCTCGACGAATTCCTCCACGCCCCGCTCGTAGAAATACTCCTCCGTATTGCCGCTGGCCGCGTCGGTGAAGGAGATCCGAACGCCCGAGTTGAGGAAGGCGAGTTCCCGAAGCCGGCGGGAGAGGATGTCCCACGAAAACTTCGTCTGCGGGAAGATCTGCGGATCGGGTTTGAACGTCGTCTTCGTGCCGGTCCGCGGGCTGGTGCCCATCTTCCGCACCGGGCCCGTCGGCTCGCCACGCTGGTACTCCTGCTGCCAGACGTGCCCCTCGCGGGAGACCTCCACCTCGCACCATTCCGAGAGAAAATTCACCACCGTCACGCCGACGCCGTGGAGGCCGCCGGAGGTCTGGTAGGCCCCCTTCTCGAACTTGCCACCGAACTTGAGCACCGTCATCACGCCTTCGAGCGTGGACACGTCCCGTTCCATCTCCTCGGAGAGCTGCGGGTGGCGATCGACGGGGATGCCTCGGCCGTCATCCTCGACCGTCACGCTGCCGTCCACGTTGACCGTCACGCTCACGTGCTTGGCGTGGCCGGCCATGCACTCGTCGATCGAGTTGTCCACGACCTCGTAGACGAGGTGGTGGAGCCCCCGCGAAGTGTTGTCGCCGATGTACATGCCGAACCGCTCGCGGACATGCTCCCGGTCGGAGAGGTGCTTGAGGTCGGCGGAGGTGTATCCCTCCTGCCGCGAAGCGTCGCCGCCGGGCTCGTTCGAGCCGCGTTGTGAATCGTTCGCCATCGATTTGTCTCCTAGGAAACGTCGCCAACCCGGCACTTGATGTCGGCGATCCCCTCCGCGGGAACCGCCTCGCCGAGCCTCCTCAGCACTTCCTCCTTGTGGAATCCCATCTCCTGAACGAGCGCCGAATGCGACACGACCACCTCGAGCACTCCGCGGCGGACCGCACCCGCGCGGGACCTGTTCCTGAAGGACGGAGGCGCGACCTCCTCCCACACGGCCGCCAGGCGACCAGCCGACTGCTCGCGGTCGTAGCCCCGGCTCGACAGCAGCCGTGAGATCACCCGGCCGACCGCCTGCGGCCCGGCGGATTCACGACGCCTCTCCCGAAACTGTTCGTCCACGCGCTGAAATCGCCCCCCCGACTGCCTCTGGTCCAACTGCCTCTGGTCCAACTGCTTCAAGTCACCCGCCTCAAGTTCACTTGCCCCAGATTTCCGTGAGCCTCGGCTCCACTAGTCGGCAGCCAAGGGCATGATCACGTAGCCGTAGCCGTCGTCGGTCCGGAAGACCGCCGCGCTCTGGGCGTCGGTGAGTTCGATCGACACGCTGGTAGCCGGGTCGAGCACCCGCAAAAAGTCGCTTGCAAACCGTGGATCGATCTTGATCCGCACGGTCTGCCCCGCGTGGTCGATCGGCAGTTCAACCCGGCTCTCGCCGCTTTCGCTCGAACGTCCCGACAGCACGAGAACACCGGGCTCGAAGGAGAAATCGACACCCTTCGACTGCTCGCTCGTGGTGATCGCCGCCTGTCGAACCGCCGCCAGGAGCGGCCCGGCCGTCACCGAAACCCGCGTCGCGTCCGGCCGCTCCGGAAATACGTCCCGCCACCGGGGAAACCGCCCCTCAACGAGCCTCGCGGAGATCGTGGTGCCGCAGGTGCGGACGAGAATCTCGCTCGGCCTCACCGCGACGTGGACCGGCGATTCCTGCGACCCGAGACACCGCTCGACCAACTGCATCGCACGGGCCGGAACGATCGGTTGCCCGCCGGGCGGCGTCCCGCCGGACGAAGCGACAGGCCCTTCCATCTTCGCCAGCCGCCGCCCGTCGGTTCCAACCGCGATCACGCGACCCTCGGCGAGCTCGACGAGCACACCACCGAGCGCGTAGCGGCTCGACTCGTTGTCGGTGGCGAAGACGGTACGGCGGACGATCTCGCGGGCCAGCGGCGTCGAGAGTTCGAAGCACGCCTCTTCGGGGAAGGTCGCCACCGAAGGAAACTCCATCGGATCCTCCGCCGGGAGCCGAAACTGGCTCCTCGCCGCCTTCACGACGGTGGCCGTCCCGTCGGAGTGAATTTCGAACTCCGTACCCGAAGGGCTTTCCCGAACGATCGCCGAGAGCCGCGAACTCGGCAGAAGCACCGATCCGGCGGCGGCGACTTCGGACACACCGAACTCGACACGGATACCCACTTCGAGGTCGCTCGCGAGGAGCACCGCCCGCGGGGAACCGTCGGCGGACGTGGAAACCTCGAGCTTGACGTTCGTGAGAACCGGCTTGGTCGAGCGGGCGGGAACCACGGCCGACGCCGACTGGAGAGCCGCGGAGAGCGGCTCCCGATTGCAACGCACCTTCATCGGGCAGGATCGTCCTTTTCGGGAATGTTTTCGCAGTCGGGATTGTACCCGCTGGAGGGGCCTCGAGGCAGGTGCCCGACTGCCACGGCCACGACACGATCGTTCGCGGCCGCTCCCCTGTTTTCTGCTGGTATTTCTCTTGAAAAAACAGGATTGGAAACAGGGGGCAGCAGGATTAGTAAGGACCCCGGCACCGAGGGACCGCAAGCCCCGAATTACGATCCGCCAGAGGTGGCATGAAAGGGGCAGATCGGGCCGCGAAAGCGATCGTTTGGACGGGAGATGGTCTGTGGAAAACCGGTTGTATTGGCCGTCGTCTGGGTGTCGGTCGTCGGTCTGGAGAAGGTCGAGGAATGGAAGCGAGACTGCCGATTTGCGGTTTATCCGGGATCGGAAAGATGCCGGCAGCCGGTCGGCCGGCTGCAGACCGCATGGTCAGACGATGGCGGCGCCGCGGCGATGGTGGGCCGGGGACAGCCGCCGCCCGGTTTTCGACACCGCCGGTGACAGTGAATCGACAGGATCCCCCGCCCGCTCGTCAGGCTTGCGGCCTTCCATCCGGCCGAGCCCCAAGGACTCCATGATCGCGTCGATGTCACGTTGGCATCCCGCATCGGTCTCGTACCTCTTCTTCACGACCCGGATGCTGTGGAGCACCGTCGTATGATCCCTGCCGCCGAAGAACCCACCGATCTCGACGAGGCTCTTTCCCGTGAGCCGCCTTGCGAGAAAGATCGCGGTGCTGCGGGCGTGGGCCACATTCTTGCGACGGCAGGGGCCGACGAGGCTGGCGGGTTGCAGCGAAAACCGCTTCGCCGTCAGTGAGGTGATCCTGCGGATCGACGGGACGGGGCCGGACGGATCGATCCGTGATTCACGATCCGGCATTCTCACGGCCACGACCAGCCCTGCGGACAATCGGGAAACGAGCGCCGACGGAAACGCCTTCACGTCCGTGGGGAAGTGCTCGAGAGTCACGACAACCCGCCCCGAGGATTCGATGACCCTGTCCAAAAGCGCCGAAAACGCCTGGAAAACATGCTGTTTCGTGGCCCGGTCGAGACCATCGACGATGACGAGGTCGGCGGCGACGAACCGCTGGTGGAGCCGGTGGAGTGAATCCGATTCGAGGGCGGCGGCGAGTTCCGCTTCGAGTTTCCGGCCTTCCCAGCGTTCGACCGAGGTGCGGGTCGGATTCTGCGGCGACCGCTCCATGGCGGAATGCTCGAGGTAGTCGAGGCAATCGGCCTTGCCCCACTCCGACCGGCCGACCATCACGAGGGGCACGTAGCGGTCCGACCCCTGGGACACGCATTCGAGCCCGTGCCGCAGGAGCGAATTCTCGGGCCCGAGAACGGGAAAATCGGCTGGCATCGGAACGTCCTCCGGTGGAACGACTGCCGGGCTTCCCTGCCGATGACCCACAGCGTATCGATCGATCCCGCCAATGCAAACCGGATCCCGCGACCGCCGCTCAACGCGACGAGTCATCGCAGAGAGCCGACGTCCGCGCGAGGCCGTGCACGATGCGATGGAGAACCGCCGTCATCCGCTCGACGGCCCGTTCGACCTCTTCCGGTGTCGAAGCCGCGCCGAAGCTGAATCGCACGGCCCCGCGGACGATCTGCGGCGACGGCGACATCGCCGCGATCGCCGGCGCCGGCTCGGCGGAACCGCTTGAGCAGGCCGTTCCGGTCGAGCAGGCGATCCCCTCGAGATCTGCCGCCATCACGATCGCCTGACGGTCGAGGCCGGGAAACGAGATTGTCGAGATATGAGGCGAACGGCGGGCGTCGCCGCCGATCACCACCGCACCAATGCCGCATTGCCTGGCGGCCTCGAGGAGTCGTCGCTCGAAACCGTCGCGAATCGCGGTGATTTTCGCGAGTTCCTCCTGCCTCCTCCCGACGGCTGCGGCAAACGCCGCCGCGAATCCCGCGGCGAGCACGACCGGTTCGGTGCCGCCGCGGAGGCCGGATTCCTGGGGGCCGGCCGCGACCGGGTCGATGGGGCGGCCATGGGCGACCACCAGGCCGCCGATGCCACGCGGGCCGCCGAACTTGTGGGGGGCGACCGTCATCGCCGAGACACCGAGGTCGCGAAACGGCACGTCGATCCAGGCGGCGGATTGCGTCGCATCGGCATGGACGAGGACGTGCGGGTGTTCCGCGGCGAGTAGGCGGGGATCGTCCACGATTCCCGTCTGGCCGCAGGCGACCGTGGCCGTCGCGATCGTGCACGATCCGGCGGCGTGCCGCTCGCCGAGGGGCGTGCGGTCGGGAATACCCGCTGAGGAGAGCGGGAGCGACCGGATCTGAAACCCACGATCGGCTGCGGTGGCCGCCGCCGAGAGGATGCTCGCATGGTCCCTCGGGGAGACGAAGATCGTGCCGGGCGACCGATCCCGCGGCTGCGGCATCGCCGCCGCGGTGGCCATCCCGAGAATCCCGAGACGATTCGCTTCGGTCGCTCCGGACGTGAACACGAGCCGGTCGCGGTGCCGGCCCGACGCCGTCGCCCCGAGCAGTTCGAGGATGCGTTCGCGGGAATCCTCGAGCGATTGCTTCGCCCGCCTTCCGGCCGCGTGCGGACTCGACGGATTTGCGAACGCGTCGGCCTGCGCCCGCTCCATCGCCTCGGCCGCCTCCGGGCCGAGCGGCGTCGTCGCCGCGTGGTCGAGGTAGATCATCCCGATCCCGCCATGAGCGACTCGATGTCGTCGGGCAGGATCGGCACGTGGCTCGCGAGGTCGACCGGTCCCCGCGCGGTCACGAGCACGTCGTTTTCCAGGCGGATGCCGATTCCCTCCTCGGGGATGTAGATCCCGGGCTCGACGGTGACGATCCAGCCGGGCTCCAGCGGTCCGTCGAGCGGCGCGAGGTCGTGCACGCCGAGGCCGAGGGAATGGCCGAGGCCGTGCATGAAGTATTTCCTGCAGGCGGGCTCCTCGGCGGTGTCCTTCGCGAGTTCCTCGGGCGACACCAGGCCGAGCGCGAGGAGTTCGGCGTTCATGTCGATCTGCGCCGCCCGCTTCCAGGCCCGCAGCGTGGTGCCGGCGACCGTGCGTGCGATCGAGTTCTGGAGCACCCGCAGCACCGCCTCGTAGACGGCCCGCTGCCGCGGCGAGAATCGGCCGTTCACGGGGTAGGTACGGGTGAGGTCGGCGTTGTAGTTGGCGTAGCAGGCGCCCACGTCGAGGAGCACGAGATCGCCGTCGCGGCACTCGTGGTCGTTGTCGTGGTAGTGGAGCACGCAGGCGTTCCTTCCCGAACCGACGATCGGGTTGTAGGCCATCTTCCCGCGGCGGCGGGTGAACTCCGCGAGCAGTTCCGCCTCGAGGTCGTACTCCATGATTCCCGGCCGCAGGGTCGAAAGAACCCGACGCAGGCCGGCGTCGGTGATGTCGATGGCCGTGCGGACGAGCTCGATCTCGGCGGGATCCTTCACGGCCCGCAGCCGCCGCATGAGCGGCGCGAGACGGTCGTGGCGGTGGAGCGGGTAGCGGTCGAGCAACTGCCTCGCCATCCGCAGGTCGCGGGGCTCCACCGTCGCGGTCGCGCGTTCGTGCTCGTTGGAGTCGAGCAGCACGAGGTCGCATTCGCACATGAGCGAATGAATCGCCTTCGAGAAGTCGGCGAGCCAGCGGACCTTCGCGACGCCGGAGATTTCGCCAGCCCGCTCCTTGGTGAGCGACTCGCCGTCCCACTGGGCGGAGTGTTCGCTCGGCTGCTTGATGAAGAGCATCTCCCGCTGCGCCGGATCGACGGCGTCGGGCGCGAGCACGAGGACGCTCTCCTCCTGCTCGACGCCCGTCAGCCAGAAGAGGTCGCTCGCCGGATGGAGCCGCATCGTGCCATCCTCGCCGGTCGGCAGGACGTCGGCCGCATGGACGACGACGACGCAGCGGGCGGGCAGAAGCCCGCGCAGCCGGTCCCGGTGGGCGACGAAGAGCGAAGGATCGATCGGCGCATGCCTCATGAATCGCCCCTGGCGTTCGTGCCGCCCGGACTACTTCACGTCGAGAAGCTCGACGAGGAAGTGGAGCTGGGCGTTCGGCGGGATCGGGCCGCCGGGCGTGCCCCGGGCGCCGTACCCCAGTTCGCTCGGGATCAACAGCTCGACCATGCCCCCCTCGCCGACCTGCTGCATCCCTTCGGTCCAGCCCCGGATCACCTGGTTGAGGCCGATCTCCATCGGCTCGCCCCGCTTGTAGGAGCTGTCGAACACCTTCCCGTCGTCGAGCCAGCCGTGGTAGTGCACCTTCACGGTGTCGGTCGCCTTGGGCGCGCCGCCCGCCCCCTTGCGGAGCACGCGGTACTGCAGGCCGCTCGCGGTCTTCGTGAAGGTCTTCGTCGCGTCGGCGTCCATCTTGCCGGCGCCGGCGGGCAGGGCGGGGTGGGCTACTTCGGCGGTCGGCTGTGCCACGGTGATCTCCGGAACGAGGATGGAAAGGGCGAGGGCGACGAGGACGCTGGAAACGAATCGCATGCCGGGTCTCCTTGAGGAGCCGGCAGTGTAGCCGATCGTCGCGAGCCCTGCCGGGTTCGAGGCTGCCCGTGCCCGTCGCCGGACGCTCGCTGCAGGCGATGGGCCGCCCGTATGCCGCTCGCCGGACGT
>CAZPEM010000013.1:34838-36447 GCA_964585575.1 uncultured Chitinophagaceae bacterium | reverse complement strand
GTCACGCTCATGGCGTCGCTCCTGAAGGACAAGCGGGTCGGCAAGTACATCGTGCCGATCGTGCCCGACGAGTCGCGGACCTTCGGCATGGATCCGCTCTTCAAGCAGTGCGGCATCTACGCCCACACCGGACAGCTGTATGAGCCGGTCGATTCGGACCAGTTGCTCTATTACCGGGAGGCGAAGGACGGCCAGATTCTCGAGGAGGGCATCACCGAGGCCGGCAGCATGTCGAGCTTCATCGCCGCCGGCACGGCGTACGCGAGCCACGGCGTGCCGATGATCCCGATGTTCATCTACTACTCGATGTTCGGCTTCCAGCGGATCGGCGACCTCATCTGGGCCGCCTGCGACTGCCGGGCGAGGGGTTTCCTGCTCGGCGGGACGGCCGGCCGCACGACGCTCAACGGCGAGGGACTGCAGCACCAGGACGGCCACAGCCATCTCTTCGCGATGGCCTATCCGACCGTGAAGGCCTACGATCCGGCGTTCGTCTACGAGACGACCGTCATCATGCTCGACGGCATGCGGCGGATGTACGCCCTCGGGGAGGACTGGATCTACTACATCACGCTCTACAACGAGAACTACGAGATGCCGCAGATGCCCGCGGGGTGCGAAGAGGGCATCCTGAAGGGGCTCTACCGCCTGAAGGACGTCGAGGCCGTGACGCCGCCGGTCGGCGGCGGCGTGTTGCCCCGGGTTCATCTCCTGGGGTCGGGCACGATTCTTCGGGAGGTCGTCCGGGCGGCCGACATCCTGGCCCAGCGGTTCGGCGTGTCGAGCACGATCTGGAGCGTCACGAGCTGGAAAGAGCTGAGGCGGGACGCGCAGGAGTGCCGGCGGTGGAACATGTTCCACCCGGAGGCGGCCCCGCGGACGAGCCATCTCGAACAGCAGCTTGGCTCGCAGGACGGCCTGTTCGTTGCGGCGAGCGACCACGTGCGGGCGGTTCCCGAGCAGCTCGACCCGTGGATTCCCGGCGGGCTGTTCGTGCTTGGCACCGACGGTTTCGGGCGAAGCGAGACCCGCGGGGTGCTGCGGCGTCACTTCGAGGTCGATGCGGAGTGTGTCGCGGTCGCGACGCTGTCGAGGCTCGCTGCCCGTGGGGCGGTTGGCTCGCACGTGGTCGCGGAGGCGATCAGGTCGCTCGGTGTCGATCCCGACAAGATCGATCCCGCCTCCGCGTGACGGCGGGAATCGGCAGCACGATCAACACCATCACACAGCACCATCACAATCAGGACCCCACTCCCACCATGGCGACCGAATTCAAGCTTCCAGATCTCGGCGAAAACATCGCCAGTGGCGACGTCGTGAGCGTGTTCGTATCGGAGGGTGACGTGCTTCGGCCAGGCCAGCCGCTCCTGGAAGTGGAGACCGACAAGGCCGTGATCGAGGTGCCCTGCCCACCTGGAGGCAGGGTGTCGCGGGTGCTCGTGAAGAAGGGCGAGACCGTGAAGGTCGGGCAGCCGCTCGTCGAGCTCGAGGCCCCGGGAGCGGCCGCGGCTGCCCCATCGGCAGCTCCAGTCGCCGCCCCTGCGGCTCCGGCTCCCGTCGCTGTGACGCCGGCGACTCCCGTCGCGGTGACGCCGGCGACTCCCGTCGC